>JAPKMO010000042.1 GCA_026645945.1 Anaerolineae bacterium | reverse complement strand
TGGTTTTGAAACACAAACCAGCTTATCACCGGCGGCGCGGCCTGGGCGTTCACGATGTCCTTCAGGTTCATGCTGCCGACGATCATCACCGGCACGGCCATCGTCAGCCCCAGGCTCAGTTCGTAGCTAATCATCTGCGCCGTCGAACGCAGGCCGCCCAGCATGGCGTATTTGTTGTTGCTTGACCAGCCCGCCAGCACGATGCCGTAAGTGCCGATGCTGGTGATCGCCAGCAGCCACAGCACGCCCACGTTGAGGTCGGCCAGCGCCAGCGACACTTCGTACCATTGGCCGTCGAACCAGGGGATGAGCAGGTTCGGCCCCAGCGGAATGACGCCCAGCACCAGCAGCACCGGCACGACTTTCAGCAGGGGGGAAATCAGCCACACCCAGAAATAGGCTTTTTGCGGCACGATGTCCTCTTTGAAGATCAGCTTGATCGCGTCTGCCAGGGGCTGGAGCAGCCCCAGCGGCCCCACCCGGTTCGGCCCGACGCGGTGCTGGAACCAGGCCACGAAGCGCCGCTCCAGCAGCGTGGTATAAGCGAACCCGGTGATGAAACCCAGCAGCAGCAGCAGCGAGAACCCGAACGACCAGATGGTCGAACAGGCGGAGTCCTGTGAACACACCACTACCTGTCCGGGTTCGACGCGGCTTTCCGGGCTGAAGATATAGGTCAGGACGTTACCCGCGCCGGTGATGATGGCTTCCAGGTTGATGCCAATGACGATCAACACGGCCAGCACCGCCAGCACAATCAGCGTCACCAGCGGACGCCGCAGCAGCGAAACTGCCCCGACGATCACGGCGGCCAGCGCCAGGATCACCAGCTTAGGCAGCGTGTCCATCGGCGCGTTCAGCACGTTCAGGACGAGCCAGATGCCGAACAGCAGTCCGACGATTAAAATGAGGGTGCGCTTGACATTCATAGGTTTCAACCTTCGGCTTTACTGACTTCGCCAACCGTGACCGCCAGCGGCGCGGCGGTATCGCTTAAATGGCGCGGCACGATCACCGTCCCCTTTGGCGCGCCGCCGTTAACGTGGGCGCGCACGCGCAGCGCCGGGGCGTTCTGGACGATGATTTCTACCGTGTCGCCGTCCTGGATGCCCAGTTTTTTCGCGTCGGCGCTGTTGATCTCGGCGTAGGCTTCCGGCACGCGGGCATGAACCGGCGTGCTGGGGCGGAAGGTGCGCTCGCGGTTGTACAGGCGCACCGACGGCACGATCACCAGCTTGCCGCGTGTTTTGGGCGTTTCGACCGCCGTCACATCAAACGGCGGGATAGTCTGTCCCTGGTCGGCAGCGGTGGGGATTTGAATACCCAGGCCGCCCCGGTTGCGGTAGGCCGTGCCGCCGTAATACAGGTCTTTGCCGCCCACATCGGGGTACTGCCGTTCGACCTTCGCCAGTTCTTTGAAGCTGATCCCGGCGAAGGCCGGCACGTTCTGGGCGATCTCTACCATCATGGCGGCGGCAGAGAGCTTCGCCCGCCCCTGGCCGAGCTGTTCGCCCAGCCGCGAAAGCGCCTGCCAGGCCGGCAGCGCCTGACCCATCGGCCCCTGCGCGGTATAAAACCGCTGCACGCGCCGCTCACCGTTCACGTAAGAGCCGTCGCGCTCGGCAAAACTCTGGATGGGTAGGGCGACCGCTGCGAACCGCTGCGTCAATTCGCTGGCGAACAGGTCGAGGCTGATGATCGTTTCGACCTTCGCCAGCCACTGCGCCGCCGCCGGGTCGTCCAGCAGCAGATCGGCCTGGGCGACGATCAGGGCTTTGGGCGGGTTGTGCATGATGTCCAGTGCCGCCTCCGGCGTGAAGCCCAGGTAATGTAAACCCATCGCGTTCGCGCCGGGCAAGACGGCCAGCAGGCCGCTGTTGGCCTTGCCCACATGCCCGGTTTCCAGCAGGATATTGGCGGCGGCCCCCGCCAGCGCGCGGCTGCCGTCCAGAGACAGCCCTTCCGCGCCGGCGACGATCACCAGGTTACGCGCTTCGGCCAGATGCTTCCAGGTGTCGGTATCCTTTAGCGCCTGCAATGCCTGAACAGCCGCGCCGGTTTCGTAATGAATGGTTTGGGCGGCGAAATCGTCCATGCGGGTGGGGCGGGCGTTCATCACCAGCAGGAACGCGCCCCGGTCGGCGGCCTGTTTAAGCCGCAGCCGCCAGATAGGCGCTTCTTCTTCCAGGTCGCTGGCGATCACCAGCACAACGTCACCGCGCCCAAGTTGCCCCAGGTTTGTGCCTGCGCCGACGCCAACCTGGGCGGCCACTTCCGCCCCGGCATGGGTCGGCGGCCACGCGCCCAGGCGCTGGCTGCCCAACCCGGCCACAAGCTGCCGCAGCGCCCATAGGTCTTCGTTGCTCATGCCGCTGCCGGCGAGAGCGGCCACGTCGTCCCCGGCAGCCTTGAGTGCCTCCGCGGCGGCGGCCAGCGCGTTCGCCCAGGGTTTGGCGAACAGGCTGCCGCTGCGTTCGCGCACCAGCGGGTCTTCCAGGCGGTCTTCACTGCGGCTGAAGTGATGGCCGAAGCGCCCCTTGTCGCAAATCCAGATTTCGTTGACCATCTCATTCTGGCGCGGCATCACCCGCTTGATGAGCGTTTTGCCACCGAAGTCGCGGTCAAGCCGGGTGCTGAGGCTGATATTGCAGCCGACCGGGCAGTGAGGGCAGATGCTTGGCACTTCGGTCAGTTCCCAGGGGCGCGCGCCGAAGCGGAAGTCGGCGGTGGTCAGCGCGCCGACCGGACAGATGTCGGTGGTATTGCCGGAGAAGTAGGTGTCAAAACCCGGCTCGCTGTTGGTGATGATTTGCAAGCTGCGCCCGCGTTCGTGGAAGGCCAGCACGTCGTCGCCGACCACCTCATCCTGGAAGCGCACGCAGCGCGCGCACTGGATGCAGCGTTCTTCGTCCAAAAAGATCAGGTCGCCCAGTGGCACGTGTTTGTCCAGGCGCATTTTGTCGGAAAATTCCATCCGGCTGACGCCCGGCCCATGCGCCATCGTCAGGTTTTGCAGCGGGCATTCGCCGCCTTTGTCGCAGATGGGGCAGTCGAGCGGGTGGCTGGTGAGCAGAAACTCCACCACATTCTGGCGCGCATCCTCCACCTGCTGCGTTTGCGTGCGGATCACCAGCCCGTCGCTGACGGTGGTGGTGCAGGCGGTTTGCAGTTTGGGCATCCAGCGCACTTTCGGCTGGCCGCTCTCATCGAGGACGACCTGACCGGTAGCGCGGTCTTTTTCAATCGTCCCCATTTCCACCAGGCACATCCGGCACATGCCAACTGGCTCCATTTTGGGGTGGTAGCAAAAAACCGGGATGTCGTCGCCCGCGTACCACTTGGCCGTGTCTACTAGGTTCATCCCGGCGGGGACTTCGTATATCTGGTCATTGATGATGATTTTTACCGTATGGGTCATCGTCGCCTCGGTCGTCACAACGCTGCTCGAAAACGTGCGTTTAGTTTAGCGAATTCCGCCTCAAATACGAAAATTCAGCCGGCGGGGGGAATGTCCCCGCCAGCATTTTTGACGGTCAAGTGGCGCTCGGCTTTTTGCAGGCCGGCCAGCGCCCGGTCGCGCAGTGTTTGCGCGACCAATCCCCAATCCGTCCGTTCCAGTTCGTCCCCCGCCAGTTCGACCGCGCGGCGAAAATCGGCGGCGGCGTTTTCGTAATCGGCATTTTTAAGGCGCAGTTCGCCCCGGAACAGGTAGTTCACCGCCGCTTCCGGATGGTATTCGATCATGCGGTTCAGTTCTTCCAGCCGCGCCGCACTGCCGGTTTCGTCCCGGCGGGCAAACAGCCGCCGCAGCCATGCGCCGAGGGTGTCCGGCGGGTGGGGAGCGGCCTCTGTGCCGGTCTCGACAGTCTCCTGCTCGTTAGGGCTGTCCAGTTCGACGGGGTGGCTGTGGATGAGCGGCCCGCTTTCGTTGGTCATACGCCGCTTTTAATCCCCCGCCGGCGCGGCCTGGCGCGTTCTGGGCGCGGGTTTGTTTTCTGCCTTCTGGACGTGCTGCATAAAATCGTCCCGGAAGTTTTTGATGGTGTAGATGATCGGGTTGGCGGCGAAGTCCCCCAGCGCGCACAGCGTTACACCCTGCATATTTTTGGCGATGCTGTCAATCAGTTCGATGTCCGAGAGCCGCGCCTGCCCGGCCATAATCCGGTCGAGGACTTTATCCAGCCAGTAGGTGCCTTCCCGGCAGGGGGTGCATTTGCCGCAGCTTTCGTGTTTGAAAAACTTAGTCACTTTAGCGGCCACCCAGGTGATGTCCACCGTTTCGTCCATAACGATGATGGAGGCCGACCCCAGGATCGAACCGATTTTGCCCAGGTCTTCGTAAGTCAGGGGCGTATCCAGAACGGCGTCGGTGGCGGGGATGATCGGACCCGAACCGCCCGACGGCAGGATGGCCTTCATGGCTTTGCCGTCCGGCACGCCGCCGGCATGGTCGTAAAGCAGCTCGCGCAGGGTGATGCCCAGCGGCAGCTCGTAATTGCCCGGTTTGACGACATGCCCGCTGACGCAGAAAATTTTCGGGCCGGCGCTCTGTTCTGTGCCGATCTTTTTATAGGCGTCTGCGCCGTTGGCGATAATCCAGGGGACATTGGTCAGTGTTTCGACGTTGTTGACGACCGTCGGTTCGCCGTACAGGCCGCCGCCTTTTTGCGCCGGGAAGGGCGGACGCACGCGCGGCTGCCCCAGCTTGCCTTCCAGGCTGTTGAGCAGGGCGCTTTCCTCGCCGCAGATGTACGCCCCCGCGCCCAGGTGGGTATGAACCTCGCACGACCAGCCCGTACCCTGGATGTTCTGGCCGATGAAACCGGCCTGGCGGGCTTCTTCGATGCGTTTGTCCAGGTCGTGCGCTAGGTCCCAGAACTCGCCGCGCAGGTAGATGTACACCGCCTTCGCCTGGATGGCCCAGGCGCAGATCAGCGCGCCTTCGATCAACTGGTGCGGGTTGGTTTCCATAATTTCGCGGTCTTTAAACGTGCCAGTTTCGCTCTCGTCGGCGTTAACGGCCACATATTTGACCGGCTCGCTCTGCGGGATGAAGCTCCATTTAAGGCCGGTGGGGAAACCCGCGCCGCCGCGCCCGCGCAGGTTGGAGGCTTTCACCTCGTCAATGACGGCCTTTGGTTCCATGCCCAGGGCTTTTTTGAACGCCTCGTAGCCGCCGTTTTTGACGTAAACATCAAACTTCCAGATGTCCGGTATATCTCGTCCGCGTAACAGGATATGCTGCATAATGGTTTCTCGCCCCAGTTTTTAAGGTATGAGGGACGAGGCATGAGGGATGAGCGTGCTAAAACGCATACCTCGTGCCTCATCCCTCGTCACTTCTTGGTCTTGGCCGCTTCGGCCCGCTTTTCGGCAATCCAGGCGCGCATTTTGTCCATATCCAGGTTTTCCATAAAGTGGAAGTTGCACTGGAGCATGGGCGCTTTGTCGCAGGCCGCCAGGCACATCACATGCTCGACGGTGAACAGGCCGTCCTCGGTCGTGCCGCCGTCGTCTACCCTCAGTTCGGCTTTCAACTGCTCGTAAAACTCGTCCGCTCCGCGCAGGGCGCAGGCTAGGTCGGTGCAAACCTGAAGCCAGTATTTACCTTTCGGCTTTTCCGAGTACATGGTGTAAAACCCGGCGATGGATTTGACCTGGGTCGGGTCCATGTCGCACAGGTCGGCCACTTCCTGGATGCCCTCCGGGCTGACCCAACCGTACTCCTCCTGCGCCAGATACAGCAGCGGCATAACCGCCGAGCGTTTGTCCGGGTATTTGGCGAAGGCGGCCTCAATGCGTTGCGCGTATTTTTTATCGCTCAGAGCCATAGATGATTTCCTTCATGTAAGGGCGGGTTTGTAAACCCGCCCCTACGGCTGTCGTAAATCAACGATCACAATCACCCAGTACGATGTCCACACTGCCGATGATGCCCACCAGATCGGCGATCAAATGGCCTTTACTCATAACCGGCAGGGCGGCGATGTGCATAAACGACGGTGTTTTAAAGTGGACGCGGCGCGGTTTGTTGTCGCCCGCCCCGTGCAGGTAACAGCCGATCTCGCCGCGCGGGCTTTCGATGGCGGCAAAAACTTCTTCGTCCGGCGCGCTAAAGCCCTCCGTCCACAGTTTGAAGTGGTGAATGACCGCCTCCATGCTCTGCCCTAGTTCGCTGCGGGGCGGCGGTACGAATTTGCGGTTGTCGGAGCGGAACGGGCCTTTGGGGGTCAGCCGTTTGAGCGCCTGGCCGAGGATTTTCACGCTTTCGCGCATTTCCAGCACGCGCACGTAAAAACGGTCGTACACGTCGCCGTGTTCGCCCACCGGCACGTTGAAGTCGTACTGTTCGTAGCCGCTGTAGGGCATGGCCTTACGAATGTCCCAACTAACGCCGCTGCCGCGCAGGCTGGGGCCGGAAACACCCCAGGCCATCGCCATGTCCGGTTCGATGATGCCGATGCCCTGAGTACGGTCAATCCACAGCGGGTTGTTGGTCAGCAGTTTTTCGTAGTCGTCAATTTTGCCCGGCATATAATCCAGGAATTTTTCCAGCGCGGGCATAAACTCCGGCGGGATGTCTCGCCAGACGCCGCCGGGGCGGATGTAACTGCTCATCATACGCTGGCCGGAGAGCATCTCGAACATCTCCAGGATGATCTCGCGCTCGCGGAAGCAGTACAGGAACACGCTCATCGCGCCCATGTCCAGCGCGTGCGTGCCAAGCCACACCAGATGGCTGTTGAGGCGCGTTAATTCCATGCAGATGACGCGGATGATCTGCGCGCGCTCCGGCACGTCTAGGTCTACCAGCTTTTCCACTGCCAGGCAGAAGGCCAGGTTGTTGGACATCGGGGCCAGATAGTCCATGCGGTCGGTGAGGGTGACGCATTTTTCATACGTCTTGTGTTCCATGTTTTTTTCAATGCCGGTGTGCAGGTAGCCGACATCCGGCAGGCAGGAGACGATTTCCTCGCCATCGAGTTCCAGCAGCAGGCGCAGAACCCCATGCGTGCTGGGGTGGTGCGGCCCCATGTTCAGCAGCATGGTTTCGCCGGTGATGGCGCGCTCCGTAACCAGCCCCTTTAATTCCTCAACGCTGCCTTCCCATTTGTAAACTTCGCCGGCTTTTTCGGGAGTCTGTAGAACCATAATTCACCACTTGTCTTTGATCGGGGTCACTCTTTGGCGAAAGGTTTGTGTTTCATGATCTCGTCGGCGTTAAACGAGAACATGATGGTTTCATAACCCAGCGGATAATCGCGCCGGTGGGGGTGTCCCTGCCAGTCGTCCGGCAGCATCAAACGGCGCTGGTCGGGGTGGCCGTCGAAACGAATGCCCATCAGGTCATGAATCTCGCGCTCCAGCCAGTTGGCCGCCGGCCAGACGCCGATGATAGTCGGCACAACCGGGTCATCCTCCGGCACATACACCTTCAGCCGCAGCCGCCGTTTGTAAAGCATGGACAGCAGATGATAGGAGACGGCGAACCGCTCCGGGCGTTCGCCCCAGCCGCCATAAGGCTCCCAATAATCTACGGCGCTGATGTCCGACAGGAAGTTGTAAACCAGCCCTGGCGTGTCGCGCACGACGGTCGCCACCTCGGCGATGCGCTCCCGCGCCACGACCAGCGTGGTTTCGCCGCGAAATTCGACGGTATCCAACAAAACATCCGGCAGCGCCGTTCTGACAGCCACAGCCGGATCAAGCGCGCTTGGTATGGTCATCGTCCATTCCTTAAACCGGTTAACTCGCCCATTCTTTGATGCGTTCGCCGCGCACTTTTTCGTGCAGCGTGAGGATACCATGAATCAACTGTTCCGGGCGCGGCGGGCAGCCCGCGACGTAAACATCCACCGGAATCACCTCGTCCACGCCCTGCACCAGCGCGTAGTTGTTGTAAACGCCGCTGCACGAGGCGCAGTCGCCCATCGAAATCACCCACTTGGGGGCGGCCATCTGGTCGTACAGCTGCCGGATGACCGGAGCCATCTTGCGGGAAACGCGCCCGGCCACGATCAGCAGGTCGGCCTGGCGCGGGCTGGCGCGGTTCAGTTCCATACCAAACCGCGACAGGTCATAATTCGACGCCTGGGTACTCATATATTCGATGGCGCAGCAGGCCAGGCCGAACAGCAGCGGCCACATCGCGCCGGTGCGCCCCCAGTTCACCGCTTCGTCAAGCGTGGTGGTGACGATGCCCAGATTGCCAAGTTTGGAGCTGATTACTCCCATTCCAGCGCTCCTTTCTTCCATTCATAGATGAAGCCGACCGTCAGAATAAACAGGAACACACCCATGACGATTAAACCGTAAACACCCAGATCACGGACGGCTACCGCCCAGGGGAGAAAGAAGATAACTTCAATATCGAACAGGATGAACAGCACCGCCACCAGATAAAACTTGACCGGCATCCGGCGGATGGCGGGGCCGATGGGTTTCATGCCGCTTTCGTAAGGGGCGCGTTTGCGGGCGGTGGGGCGGTACGGCCCGAACAACCGCGAGATAAAAACCACCAGCAGCATTACGGCAGAAGCCAGAAACAATAACGCGCCGATGGGGGCGAAATCCTGTAACGCCATCATGATCTCCGTTAACTGGATTTGGTTTGTTCAATACGGCACAAATAAACTAAACTGAGATTAACATAACCCATGAGTGATGTCAAACCTTATCATACCCATTCCTGCGCCGCTCCGGCAACGAAAAAACGCGCCGTTTTGCGCCAAAACAGGCATATAATGGAACGTGTAATGAATGGCCGCCCTTCAGCGGATTTTCAAACGCAGGATGGTTTCTTCAGAAAAACCGAGCGCGGCATAAAAAGCGCGCGCGCGTTCGTTGGCGCGTTCGGTGTTCACCATCACGGTTCGCAGATTGTGGCGCTGGGCCTTTTGCAGGGCGGCTTCCAGCAGCGCCGCGCCTACCCCGCGCCGCTGGTAAGTGGGCAGCACAGCCATATCGCTGATGAAACCGCGCCCTTCCGTAAGGGTGCGGACGACCGACAGGGTGATGAAGCCGATAATCAGCGGCGGCTGAAGGTTGGTTTCGGCCACAAACACCTCGAAGCCGTCGGCCTCGCGGAAGCGCCACAGAATTTCGCGCCGCGCCTCCGGGCTGAGGTCGCGGTTGGCGGGGATGAGCATCAGCAGCCCCATAATTTCTTCGGCGTCGGCGGATTCGGCGGGGCGGATGGTAAACGGGCGGCTGCGCCGGCGCTGGACGGTGGGCATTTCGCCGGTTTGTCGTTTGCGGTTGTCTAGCCACTGGGCGACCGCTTCCCGGTGGGTGCGGAACGGCAGCAGCGGCAGTTCGACCGGCTGAAAGACGCGCGCTTCTACCGCGTCATCCCCGCCGTGCAGGTCGCCGCCGACCGGGCGCAGCCGGAAGAAGATGATAATGCCGCTGGTGGGCGGGCCTTCCGGGAAGGAATTCACGCCGGCCAGTTCGACGATTTCGGTCTTGAGGCCGGTTTCTTCCTCGGCCTCGCGGGTGGCGGCTTCTTCGGCACTTTCGTCCGCCTCGATGAAACCGCTCGGCAGCGTCCACTCGCCCTGGTGCGGCGGCTGTCCCCGGCGGATCAGCACCAGCCCGCCGTCCATCTCGATCAGCAGCCCGACCGCTGGGACAGGATTCACGTAATGAATGTAGCCGCAGTCAGGGCAGGCCTGGCGCAGCCGCCCGCCTTCCTTGCGCTGGCCGAGCGTCTGGCCGCAGATGGGGCAAAAGGTGAGCGGAGTCATTTATCCAAACACAGCTTGGAGCGCCAGTTCAAAACCTGGAATAACCTCATCGCCGGTCAGAACATCCCCGATGTGCAGCGTTCGGTACGTTCCCTGCCGCTGCGCTTTAATCGTTTTACGCCGGGGGTCAACCACCCAGACTACCTGTACGCCGTCGTCCAGGTAACGTTCTACTTTGGCGTCCACGTCGGTGTAGTTGTCATTGGTGGAGATCACTTCGACAACCAGATCGGGGACAATAACAAGCGGCTTGTCAGCAAAGTCAGGCTCTCTGGTCTGATATTCTGCCAATCGTTCGGCCTTCACAAACATTACGTCCGGCGTGCGCGAACCTTTCACCCAGTCCGAGTCGAAAATGAGTACAAACGGCATTTCGGAGAAAACTTCGCCAAGCTGGTGTACACGGACAAATTCATCCAGCGCGCGGAAAAGCAGCCGAATCAGGTACACATGACGAAAAATACCCGGACTCAATTTGACCAACTCCCCATTGATGATCTCGAACGGCCCTTCCGCGTCGTACAGTTGCACGAATTCCGCCACAGTCATGGTTTCAACGCGCTCGATCATAATGGTAAATCCTCAAATATTCGCGTAGGGGCGGGTTTCTAAGCCCGCCCCTACCTATCACATTTCCAGATAATCCCGAAGTTGGCGGCTGCGAGTGGGATGGCGCAGTTTGCGCAGCGCCTTCGCTTCGATCTGCCGGATGCGCTCGCGCGTGACGCCCAGGTGACGCCCAACCTCCTCCAGCGTATGATCCTGCCCGTCGTGCAGGCCGAAGCGCATTTCCAGCACCTCGCGCTCACGTTCGCTCAGCACGCCCAGCGCGGAGCGAATCTGCTCCTTGAGCAGCTGGCGGCTGGCGGCGTCCACCGGGCCGAGGATTTTATCGTCCTCGATGAAGTCGCCCAGCAGACTGCTGTCCTCCTGGCCGATGGGCATTTCCAGGCTCATCGGCTCCTGGCTGATACGCATGATTTTGCGGACTTTCTGCGCGGCGCGGCGCAGCTTGCGCTGCAAGCCGGCGTCCATGCGTTCGCCGTTGCGCCGGATGAGTTTGATGGCTTCGGTTTCATCGGCGGTCAAAAAGTCCATCTCCAGGGCGATCTGTTCGGCGCTGGGTTCGCCGCCCAGTTCCTGAATCAGGTCGCGCTGCACACGCATCAGCCGGTTGATAGTTTCGACCATATGCACCGGGATACGTATCGTGCGCGCCTGGTCGGCGATAGCGCGGCTGATGGCCTGGCGAATCCACCAGGTGGCATAGGTACTAAACTTATAACCTTTGGTATGGTCGAACTTTTCGACCGCCCGCAGCAGGCCGATATTACCTTCCTGAATCAGATCGAGGAAGTTGATGCCGCGCCCCATATAACGTTTGGCGACGCTGACGACCAGGCGCAGGTTGGCGCGCGTCAGCGCCTCGCTGGCAAGTTCGGCGCGCTGCTCGATCTGGATGAAAAACTCCGGCAGGTCGGCTGCGGTTTCGGGGTCGGCGGCCAGCCACTCATGAAACTGCTCCGGCGAGGGACATTCGCCGTGTTGTTTATAGAACTTGTGAACAGGCGCCAGCAGCGCGACCGGAATCAGGTACAGCCCATGAAACACATCGAACAGCCGTTTTGCCAGTTCCGTCCACAGTTCATCGCGCCCCCAGTCCCGCTGGCGCAGATATTCCCGGATGTAGGAATGGCCGTTGACATCCCAGGCATCGGAGAGCAGGATAGCCTCGTTAATCATGGCGGTTAACTCCGGCTTTTCGACGTGAAAGGCCAGCGCGCCCTCGACCACTTCTTCCCAGTTGCGCGTAACGTGCTGGTAGGCCAGCTCGATAACCGCCGATGGGTCGGGCAGCCCGGTCTGGCTGTCCAGCGCCGACAGCCGGTCTATGAAGGTTTGCAGCAGTTGTTCCGCCGCGATCTGGACGCTTAACCACGTCTCGCGGTTGGTATCCAGCAGTGGGACCTGCCCGATTTCCTTCAGGTACATGCGTACCGGGTCGTCGGCCAGCGCGGAGGTATCCAGCGCCAGGCTTTCGTTCATCAGGTCATCGTCGTCAAAATCGTCCAGGTCGTCCTCGTCCGGCCCGTCTTCCAGCAGGATGTCGCTTTCAAGATCGCCTTTCAGATCAACCGTGTCGAAGAGCGCCTCGTCGTCCTCCAGTATCTCGTCTTCCAGGTCGAATTCGGCGTCCATGTCTTCGACCTGCACCTTCGGGGCTTCTTGCGAAGACCGCGTTTCGTCTCTGGTTTGCTTGCGTTTTTTGACCATAATTCACCGTCTTATTTACGCAGAATGCCGGTGTGTCGTCCGAGCTCGGAGTCGATCAACTGCTTGGCCTGCTGCGATAAAACCACCTGCTGCCTATATCGCAGCCCGGCAGCCTCGTCGCCCTCAATCTGGCTGTCGGTTTGCAACAAACACAACTCTTCCCGCTCCCGGTGCAGCCGCCGACCGCGCAGCCGCAGCACTTTTTCCAGCAGTTCGGCCTGGTGATCGAAGATTGCGCCCCGCCGCTGGCTGGAGTCCCATAAATTGTTCAGATCAGTGAGAAAGGCATGGCGCAGTCGGGCGCGGTTTTCTTCCAACTCATCAATCATAATCGCCTCTAGCCGCAGGAGCAATGTCGAGTCCAGCCGCTGGCGCATAAAATCCATTACTTCCTGCTCATCCTGGGCCAGCGCCGTCTGAAAAACCTGCATCAAAGCCCGGTATTCCGGCTGGGCGAAGTCGTCGGCCTCCCAATCACGCAGCGGCCCATCCCGCAGCGCCCGGCTGCTGCCGGCCAGTTCCCGCAGCTTGCGGTTGACGACGTAATACAGGTCGGGGTTGTGGAACAGCAGCCGCAGGCAGCGGCGTTCGGCTTCTGCTTCGCGGTCGAGCGCGGCAGCCTGGGGGGTGGGCGGATGCGGTTCGGCGGCCACATCGTCCCAATCGTCCGGCGGCATCAGCATATCGTAGTCGGGGGGCGGCGCTTCCGGCGCGTCGTCCGGTGGGGTCGGGCGGGGCGGTTTTGACCCGGCGATACGCTGCTGTTCATTAGCCCAGTCCAGCAAATCCTGTTCGCCGATGCTCAAACTCCGCAGCGCCCGCCGCTGCTGTTTGAGTTTGACCAGCGCCAGCAGGAGTTTCTGAACATTCTCCTTATTATAGACGTTGTTTTCCGACGCCAGCAGGGTGGGGATCAGGCGGCGGGCCAGGCTTTCCACGTCGCGGGGTGAAGCGTCCGGCGGCAGCCCGGCGATTTCCGTTTCGATGACATAATCGGCCACCGGCTGCGCCGCCGCCACCAGCGCCGCCCACTTCTCCGGCGATTCGCGTATCAGGTCGTCGGGGTCTTTCGCGCCGGGGATTTGCAGCACGCGCATGTCTGCCGACAGCCGCCCGGTGTAATCGGCCTGCAAGGCGGCCTGCGCCACTTCCAGGCTGCGGCGGGTGGCGTTCTGCCCGGCTGCGTCGGAGTCCAGCGCCAGGATGATTTTTTTAGCCGACCGCGCCAGCGTTTTAAGCTGCATGTCGGTCATGGCCGTACCCATCTGCGCCACGACGTTCGTAAACCCGGCCTGGTGCGCCGTGATGGCGTCCACGTACCCCTCGACGATGACCGCCGTTTCGGTTTCGCGGACGGCGTTCCGCGCCATGTCCAGCGCGAACAGCGTCCGGCTTTTGTCGAACAGGGGAGTCTGCGGCGAGTTGAGGTATTTGGGATTGTCGTCGGGGTCAAGCGCCCGCGCACCGAAGCCGATCACGCGCCCGCGTTCGTCGCGGATGGGGATCATCAGCCGGTTACGGAAGCGGTCGTAGACGTTTCCTTTTTCGTTTTTAACGGCCATGCCGGCTTCGATGATCTGGTCTTCGCTGTAGCCGATCTCCTTCAGGTGTTCGAGCATGTTGTGCCAGCCCGGCGGCGCGTAGCCGATGCCGAACTTAAGCAGCGTCTCGTCGCTGAAGCCGCGTTTGTGTTTGGCGTAATCCAGGGCGGCGCGAGCATCGTCGCTCTGCGGGTTGATGAGCGCCTGGTGATAGGCCTCGGCGGCGGTTTTGAGCAGGCCGCGCAGGGCGTCCAACTGTTCGCCGCGCGCTTTCTGCTCCGGCGTTTGCTTATGGACTTCGACACCCGCCAGCTTGCCCAGTTCTTGCAGCGCCTCGGAAAACGACCAGCCGTGATGGCGCATGGCGAACGCGAAAATATCGCCCCCGGTCGCACAGGCGCCAAAGCAGCGGAACGTCTGTCGGTCTTCGGATACTACAAATGACGGCGTTTTTTCGCTGTGCCAGGGACAGCACGCTTTATACGTCCGCCCCGACTTTTTGAGTGGAACATACTGCTGGATATAAGCCACTATATCCAGCCGGCTTTTAATCTCATCTGCGACCGACACGGGAAAAACCACCCCTCACACCTGCTTAAAGGGAATTATATGTATGAGCGGATAGACATGCAAATTGCGCCGCTCAAAAATTCGTTTACTCTTGGGGAATGACGGCCAGCCGGCACCAGTAATAAAACAGATGTTCGTGAATAATTTGTAAAACCATTACGCTTTAAGGTTCGGGATTGAATAAATGGCCGATAATGATTTGTAAAGTTAACGCATATCATCAACGAGGTGTTAGCGATGGTTACTCGTGGCGAAGAGCTTGTTGCTGGTCTTCTAAATCGATTGCCGGAAGAAGAGTATACATTCTTCATTGAACCCACCATCACGCATACCCGCTCGGCATATCGCAACCCCGATTTTGTGGTGGTAGGAAAATCGCTGGGCGTGCTGGTAATCGAGGTCAAAGACTGGAAAAAGATCACTCGCGCAGCACAACAAACGGTTGAGATTGTCCGCGATAGCGGCGAACATGCCACCGAAAAGAACCCGCTCAAAATCGCCAAAGAATACGCGCACAACCTGAATGAGCGGTTTGAAAAACTGCATACGCTGCTCCGAAAACATAAAGGCAAAATGAAACTGAAGTTCCCCTGGATGTACGCGGTCGCCCTGCCGCACATCGAAAGGAATGTTATCCAAAAGTGCGAAGATGCCTGGGAGAAAGGCCACGTCTTTTCAAAAGAAGACCTTTCGTCGCCGGAACTTTTTGAGCGGGCGCTGCGTGACCTGGCATGGGTATGGCGGCTTGAAAAACCGCTTTCCCAGGCTGATATAGACACGATTCGCGGTGTGTTAGACCCTACCGTAATCATTCCCGACAGCCAGGGACAGCCGATGGGTGTGTTGACCACTCAACAGTACCAGATCGTCCACGAGCCGCTTAAGGTGGTTAAAGCGCCTCAGGCCCAGCAGCAGGCTTTAATGCCTGATTTGCTCTCCGACGAGGGACGTTCGGCGGCGGAAAGCGCATCCATCCGCCTGATACGCGGCGTGGCCGGCAGCGGCAAGTCGCTTGTGCTGGCGTACCGGGCGCTGTTCCTGGCCGAACAAAACCCGGACTGGCGTATTTTAATTCTGGCTTTTAACAAAGACTTGGTGCGGGACTTAAGGCGGCGTGTCCCGGCGGAGTCGAGTTTGCAGATCATGGGTTTTCATGAGATGTGTGCCGATATCCTGAGGAACAAATGGCGTTTGCCGTCCAGCGTTGAAGGCCTGGTGAATAATATGTTTCCCGATCTGCGCTGGCAATACGGCCTGGACCCGGAATTTGTCGCCAAAGAAATCGAATGGCGCAAAGAGATGGGCCTGTATGATGACGAAGCCTACCTGTCGGCCAAACGGGTTGGGCGTGGATATCGGCTGTCGAAGGAAAAGCGGCAGCTTATCAACGATATTTTTAACCGGTATGTGAAGCGATACGCGCAGGAGCATCTGGTAGATTGGGCCGATGTGCCGTTCCTGGCTCTGGAGGAGCTAAAGCTGGAGAATCAGCATCCCCTGTTCCAGTCTTATGACGCGGTTCTGGTTGATGAGGCGCAGGACTTTGCGCCTTCCTGGATCAGGGTAGCGAAGAAACTGCTGAAGCCGGAAGGGATGTTCTTCCTGTGCGATGACCCAACACAAAGCCTGTTCGCCAACTACTCCTGGAAAGAAAAGGGCGTGGACGTGGTTGGTCGCACGCGCATCCTGCGCGTCCCCTTCCGCTCTACGCGCGAGGTCATGGTTGCGGCGCAAAGTATCATCACCAGTGATCCAATCTTGGCGCAGTCTGAGGACACGGTGACGCCAGAATTTGACTCGTATGATGTGCCGTCCGGCGAACAGCCACTTCTGGTTCAATATCGAGACTTGAAAGATGAAATCAGCGGGACTGAAGAAGCGGTTTTTAACGCGACTCGTTCCGGGATGCCGGCAAACCAGATCGCGGTTTTGTGCCACAATCATCACCTTGTCAAACACTGGGCGCATTTGCGGGATGCCGGCGTATACGTCGAGTCCTTCAAGAAAATGAAAGGGCTTGAGTTCCGTATGGTGCTGATACCGCACGTACACACCGCCTTCGACACGCCCACCAAGCCTGAAGATATGTTCATCAGCGAACGCCGGCGGTGTGTCTATACAGCCATGACCCGCGCACGGGAAAAACTGGTTATTTCCTATGAGGGGAAACTGCCCGGTTATTTGGATGCGCTTCAGCCGTATGTCCAGCAGGTTAGGGGGGCATCTTACGGTCAGGTAAGATGGTCCTGACCGTAAGGCCGGAGAATTAGCAGCTTAAAACCCGCTCAGGCAGCTCAGGTCGGCGCGGCCTGATGGCAGGGCGCTGATGGCTTGCAGCAGCCCCAGGCGGTTGCTGCGGGTGGTTTCGTCTTCAACATTGACCATCACATGGTCGAAGAAGTCCGTGATGGCCGGCAGCATGGGGGCGAAGGCCGTCAGAAAAGCATCCACATTGCCGCTGGCATTCAGCCGCGCGGCGGCCTGTTGGTAAGCTTCGTACAGGCGGCGTTCCTGCGGCTCGCTGAAGGCCTCTGGCCGGATGGCATGGCGTGTCTGCTCGCCGCGCGTGATCCGCACGCAGCGGGCGAAGCCGTCCAGCAGCGGCTCCCAGTCCGGGCGCCGCACCCAGGCGGAAAGCTCCGCCAGCCCGCGCAGGGCGCGATACGGGTTATGCGACTGCTCCGCCAGCACGGCGGCGATTACGTCGCGCGGCCAGTCCTGGTCTTCTACCCAGGCGCGCAGCCGCCCGCCGATGAAGTCCAGCACTTCGGCCTGTGCCTGCGGCGTCACCGTCACAGGCTGTACCATCGCCGCCAGTTCGACCGCCTGGCGCAGGTCTACATCCAGTTGTTTGTTGACCAGAATCTGAATCAGCCCCAGGGCGGCGCGGCGCTGGCCGTAGGGGTCGGCGGTGGACTTGGGCGCAAGGCCGACCGCGAATAATCCCACCAGGCTGTCCAGCCGGTCGGCCAGCGCCAGCAAAATGCCGGCGGGGCTTTGCGGCAGGGCGTCGTCGGCGCTGCGCGGCAGCCAGTGTTCAAAAATGGCGTTCGCCACCTCCGGCGGGTAGCCCTCGCGCCGGGCGTATTCGCGCCCCATGATGCCCTGGAGCGAAGTCATCTCCACCACCATTTGCGCCGCCAGATCGGCTTTGAGGATGTGCGCTGCCCCCTGCGCGATGCCGGTATCGGTCGCCGACAGGCCGAGCAGCTTGCCCAGCGGCTCGACCAGCCGGGCGATGCGTTCGTTTTTGTCCAGCATCGAGCCGAGTTTTTCCTGGAAGGTCAGCGTTCCCAAGCGCGGCAGGAAGTCCGCCAGCGGCTTTTGAATGTCGGTCTGGTAGAAGTAAGCCGCGTCGGAAAAACGCGCCCGCAGCACGTGTTCGTTGCCAACGATCACCTTGTCCAGGTGCATTTCGTCGCCGCTGCGGACGGCGATGAAGTAGGGCAGCAGCCGCCCCTGCATATCTTCCACAGGGAAGTATCGCTGTTTATCGCGCATGACGGTGATAAGCACCTCGCGCGGCAGTTCCAGGTATTTTTCCTCGAATGTGCCGCGCAGCGCGGTAGGCCGCTCGACCAGATTGGTCACTTCGTCCAGCAGGCCGGGGTCGTCCGGGATGCGCCCGCCGACCTCCGCCGCCAGCGCCGTGATCTGCCGGCGAATATCTTCGCGCCGGTCTTCGCCGCTGAGGATGATGCCCTGGTCTTTAAGGACATCCATATACTGCTGAAGGTTATGAACGGGCAGTTCCGGCGAGCCGTAGGGCCGCAGCCCGCGCGTGGTGGCCCCGCTGGCGACGCCGGCATAAACGAACGGGATGACCGTGCCACCCAGCAGCGCCGTCAGCCAGCGAATCGGGCGCGAAAAGGCGGTGTTGCTGGCGTTCCAGCGCATGGTTTTGCCGAATTTGAGGCCGGCGATCAAGCCCGGCAGCGCCTCCGCCAGCACGTTCACCGCCGGGCGTCCGGCCTCGCGCACCAGCGCCGTAACATACTGCCCGCCGTCTATTTCCTCGATCTTCAGGTCGTCCATGCTGACTCCCCGGCTGCGGGCGAAACCTTCCGCCGCTTTGGTAGGTTTGCCGTCGGCGTCGAAGGCGCGCGCGGCAGGCGGGCCTTTTTCGATCTTTTCCACGTCGGTCTGCCGGGCGGGGATGTCCCAGGCGGCCAGCGTCAGCCGGCGCGGGGTGCTGAAAACCATGATGCCTTGCTGCGGCAGCAGGCGCAGGTTGTCGAAGAGGGTCAGCGCCAGGTCTTCGAGCTGTTCCTGCGCGTCGGCCACGTCGCCGGCGGGCAGTTCCTCGACGCCGATCTCCAGCAGGAAGTCGGCGCGGTCAGGCAGGGGCGCGACGGCGCGCGCTTCTGCGGGCGCTGTCTGTAAAGGCGGCGCGGCCCAGGCTGGGTTGACGTTTAGCAGCGGGTATTCCATCTGCTGGCGTTGGTCGGCGAAGGCTTTCGCTACCTCGCGGGTCATGTTCCGCATCCGGTGGAAGTACAGCGCCCGTTCGGTGACGCCGATTGCGCCGCGCGTATCCAGCACGTTAAACAGGTGGCTGCACTTCAGCACGTAGTCATAGGCCGGCAGCACCGCGCCCGCCGCCAGCGCGCGTTTACTTTCCTGTTCGTAAACGTTGTAGACCTGCTTCAGCCCTTCGATGTCCGCGATCTCAAAATAATAGCGGCAGTGTTCGATCTCGCTTTGCAAAAATACGTCACCGTAGGTCAGGTTTTCCAGCCAGTTAATGTCCCAGACGGCATCTTTGCCCTGCAAGGCCAGTACGATACGTTCCAGACCGTAGGTGATTTCGACCGAAACCGGATTCAGTTCCAGGCCGCCGGCCTGCTGGAAGTAGGTGAACTGGGTGATTTCCTGGCCGTCCAGCCACACTTCCCAGCCCAGACCCCACGCGCCCAGGGCCGGGCTTTCCCAGTTGTCTTCCACGAAACGAATATCATGTTCGCGGGGATTGATGCCCAGCGCCTCTAGCGATTGCAGGTAAATCTCCTGCGGGCTGCCGGGGTCGGGCTTTAAAATCACCTGGTACTGGAAGTAATACTGCATCCGGTTGGGGTTGTCGCCGTAGCGGCCATCATCGGGGCGCACGCTCGGCTCGACGTAAGCCACGCGCCAGGGTTCTGGCCCCAGCACGCGCAGCAGCGTGGCCGGGTTGTTCGTCCCCGCGCCGACCTGGACGTTATAGGGGTTCCACAGCACGCAGCCCTGGTCGGCCCAGAATTCGTGCAGCCTGAGGATCACTTCTTGAAAGTTGAGCGGTCGCGCCATCGCTTAGCCTTTGGAAACTGTGGAGGACAATCCGGCGTATTATAGAGAAGCCGCCGCCGTTTATCGAGGCGTAAACCTGCATCTGGCGGCCAAAACGCCAGCGCGCCTTTGACAAAAAAACGGAAAGTTTAAAAAATCCCGCAACCATCGCTCCGGTTGCGGGTTTTATCCAACGATGAAACTATTCAGCCGCAAACACCGGGATCTCACGCAACTCGACGATGCCGAGCTGGTCGAACTGGCGAAAGACAGCCAGGAGGCCTTTGGCGTGTTATACGAGCGGTACGTCGAGAAAATTTATAAGTACATCTACTACCGGACGGGCAACCACCAGGACGCGGAAGACCTGACGGCGGGCGTTTTCCACCGGGCGATGGCGCACATCGAGCATTATACCGAGCGCGGTGTGCCGTTCCAGGCCTGGTTGTATCGCATCGCGCATAATCTGGTCGCCAACTGGCACCGCGACCGCAGCCGCCGCAAGATCATCCCCCTGGAGGAATTTGTCTCGTCGGGGCTGCACTTCGACGCGCCGGACGCCCAGGCCGAAGATAAGGAAGAGCGCCAGCAGCTTCTTCAGGCCATCGAACGCCTGCCGGAAGAACGCCAGCAGCTGCTGTACCTGAAGTTTGTGGCGCATTTATCCAACGCCGAAGTGGGTGAAATTCTCGACCGCACCGAGGGCGCGATTAAATCGCTCTATCACCGCACGCTGATCGCGTTACGCGAGGACATCGAGATGCAGCAGTCGGGGCGATTCGTCCCGGACAAAATGGTGAAAGGTTAGGGCATGGCTACCGAGGTTCAACTGCTCGATTTACTCTCCGCCGTCACCGACGCGCTGTTGGCAGATGACAGCGCCGACGTGGATACTATTATCGCCCAATATGCCGTGCCGCGCGCCGAGGTGGACAGCCTGGTCGGGATTATCCGCCGCCTGCATACGACGCTGGTCGGTGCGCAGCCGTCGCGCCGTTTTGTCCGGCGGTTGAAGCACGATCTGGTGGGACTATCGGATCGTAACGTGGTCGCCCGTATTCGTTATCTGCCGGCGCGCGTTCAGATCGCTGCCGGTATCGCGCTGGTGGCCGGTTTTATGCTGCTGACGCGCCACCGGATGCTGGATGAAGTCAAACGCGAAAAGCGCGAAGTTCCTGCGCTGTAGCCCTTCGATACCCTAAAGCGCGCATATCTCAACCGGGATATGCGCCATTTCGTTTTTATTAGATGGAGGCTGTTGATGAACCGTCGCGCTCACATTACGGGCTGGGGAAAATATGTTCCTGAAAAAGTGCTAACCAACCATGATCTTGCACAGATCGTGGATACCAGTGACGAATGGATCGTCGAACGCACCGGCATCCGCGAACGCCGCGTGCGGGGCGAAAACGATACCACGACCAGCATGGCTGCCGCCGCCGCCCGCGAGGCGCTGGCTGTTGCCGGGCTGGAGCCGGAAGACCTGGATTTGATTATCGTTGCCAACTCCTCGCCAGATTACCTGCTGCCCTCGCCGGCGAACTTCATCCAGCATACGTTAGGGGCTTCCTGCCCGGCATTTACCATCGCCGCCGGGTGTTCCGGCTGGGTGTACGGTCTGGCGACCGGCCACCAGTTCATCCAGACCGGCGTTTATGAAAATGTGCTGGTCATCGGGGTGGAAATTATTTCTCATGCGCTGGATTATACCGACCGAACGACCTGTGTTTTGTTTGGCGATGCGGCAGCGGCGGTTGTGCTTCAGCCAACCACCGAAGACGCCGGCGTCATGACCTTCGAGCTGGGGTCAGACGGCAGCCGCGCCCATAATCTGTGGGTTCCCGGCGGCGGTACGGTCAACCCGGTTTCGCAGAAAGTGGTGGATAACCGCGAGCATTACATCCGCATGAACGGCCAGGAAGTGGCGCGGTTTGCCATGCGGAAGCTGATGTCGTGCCTATCCAGCATCACCGCCCAGGCCGGCATAACGCCCCACGATCTTGATCTGATTATCCCGCACCAGGCCAACCTGCGGATTATCGAAAGCGCGGCCAAACATCTCGGACTGCCGATGGACAAGTTTTTCATCAACGTCCACAAGTACGCCAATACGTCGGCGGCTTCGATCCCGCTGGCGCTGGTGGAGGCCATCCAGGAAGGGCGCGTTAAACCCGGCGATACCATCGGCATGGTGGCCTTCGGGTCGGGGCTGTCGTGGGCGGGTGCGGTCGTGCGGATGGGCGTGCGCGAAACGGAACTGGCACACGTCAACGGCAACGGCCATGTGAAGGTCAGCATCTAGACGCCGCGTTTTAAGCTTTCACCGTCCGCTGCAAAGGTCGGCCTAATGGCGATTCTGTCTATAGACTTCGGCGGGACGCGCACCCGTGCGGCCTGGTTTTCCGCCGAACTGGATATGCTGGCGCGGGACGAAGCGCCCACACCAATTGGCCTGCCGCCGGCGGCGGTGATCGCCCGCGTGATCGAAATCGCGCGGCGGGTTGTGCCGCCGGGACAGCAGCCTGCTGCCGTCGGTGTTTGCGCGCCCGGCCCGCAGGCCGGCACGGGTTTGATTCTTCACGCGCCCACGCTGCCCGGCTGGGAGCGCGTTCCTCTGGCGCAGATCGTGGCCGATACTTTCGATACCCCCGTTTTTATGGAAAATGACGCCAATCTGGCCGCGCTGGCGGAATATCACCTGGGCGCGGCGCGGGGCGCTAACCCGGCGCTGTATCTGACGGTCAGCACCGGCATCGGCGGGGGCGCAGTCATCAACGGGACGCTGTTCACCGGCTGGCGCGGCCTGGCGATTGAGCCGGGGCATATCAAGTTCCCCCTGCCGGATGGCCGGATTCGCAGCCTGGAAGACCTGGCCTCCGGGACGGCCATTGGCCGCCGGGCGAAAGAGCGCTTGGCTGAGGGCGATCAGCCGTCGGCGCTGCGGAACTGTGATGTTGTGGACGGGCGCACTGTCGGCCTGGCCGCCGTGCAGGGGGATGCGCTGGCGCTGGAAGTGGTAGCAGAAGCCGGGCGCTGGCTTGGTCTGGGGCTGGTGTGCCTGGTGCACCTGTTCAACCCGCAGGCCATCGTCATCGGCGGCAGCGTCGCCAGCCTGGGCGACCTGATTTTTGACCCGGCGCGGCAGATGATCGCCACCTACCTGACCGACCCGGCTTTTAACGACCCCGATCTTATCCGCGCGGCGGGGTTGGGTGACGACGTGTGCCTGATCGGCGCGGCGTTTTATGCCCGCGCGCGGTCAGAGGTATAAAAACATCTCAATTCGCCGGAAAGCCTCGACGTAACCCAATTCCTGGTAAACCGGCCAGCGCAGGTCGAGGGCGGGGATATTTTCCACTTTGGTATCCTGGAGCGGGTGGAGGCTGTGCAGGTGGTACAGCAGCGCCCGCGTCAGGTCATCCCGCGTCGGCCAGGGCGCGTGCAGGACGATATAACCGATTTGCAGAGCCGTGTGCTGGTAAATGACCCAACCCGCCGCGCCGGACGGCAGTTCAACGCGCAGCCCTTTGAGGCTGCCGGCGTGGATTAACGACGGCGTTTCGTCTATCCAGGACGCGCCGGGGCCGCGCCGCGCCAGGCAGTCCTGCACCTCGTCGGAAGTCAGCGGCCTGACGGCGGCCAGGGGCAGCGGGTTTTCGATGGCGAGCTTGCCGGGTGGCCGCCGGATGACCAGCAGTTCCCGCGTTTCTTTAAAGCCCAGTTTGAGGAACAGCCGGTAGGCTGGTGTATTACCTTTGATGACTTCAAGCTGGATGAGCCGTGCGCCGCCCCGAACGGCTTGGGCGATGAGCGTTTCCATCAAAAAACGTCCCAGTTGATGCCCGCGCCGGTAAGGCAGCACGCCCAGCCGCGTGATCCAGGCGCGGTCGCCCCGTTTGCCCAACATGCCGACTCCCGCCATTTCGCCGTCAGCGTCGAAGGCGACAATCGAGGCATCCAGATCAATGTCGTAGCTGTTGACGTATACTTCCATACGTTTGGCATTCATCGGCATCGGCACGATGTAATCCACGCGCGTCTGGTTATAAATGTCGGCCAGTTCGGCGAAGTTGTAGGTGCTGGCGGGTACGGTGCTGAACGCCGGCTCGACGGTTAGACAGAGTTCTGGCTGCTGGACGGTCAAGGTCACGCTTCATCCTTAGAGTCTGTTTTGGACGTGATATAACGATTTACCTGCGAAACAAATGTGCGCGTGTCTATCGGCTTGATGATGACGCCATCGCAGCCGTAGGCGCGCGCCATTTCGACGGCGGTCGCCTCCGGCCAGGCCGTGAAGGCGATGATAGGGAGGTGACAGAGATCGGGCTGCTGGCGCATCATGGCGACCAGGGTCTGGCCGTCTATATCAGGCAGCCCCAGGTCTACCAGCACGGCGTCGGGGACGTACTCCATCACTTTCATGATGCCCTGTTCGCCGTCGTCCGCAATTACCACCTCATATCCGGCGTGCTGCAAAAGTTTGGTCGCCATGCGCGCGTTCTGCGGGTTGTCCTCGATAATCAGGATACAACTCATTATTCACTTTCCTTACATGCGGCGCTGACCTTGCCTGCGCTCACTTCAAGATGCGGTTGACGA
This sequence comes from Anaerolineae bacterium, assembly GCA_026645945.1. Taxonomy (GTDB): domain Bacteria; phylum Chloroflexota; class Anaerolineae; order Aggregatilineales; family Phototrophicaceae; genus CFX2. Next base: position 10,160 of record JAPKMO010000042.1, on the reverse strand, counting down.
TGTACAAAAACTGGTTGCGGTCGAACGACGCTTTTTCAACCACCGACGTGATGTAAGGCTCCAGTTCGGTGCGTTCGGCAGCGGTCAGCTCTTTGGCCGAAAGCACCACCACCGGAATATCGCGCAGTTTAGGGTCATTCTGGATGATACGCAGCACTTCAAAGCCGTCCATCTCCGGCAGCATCAAATCCAGGATGAGCAGTTCTGGATGATGCTCATAAAGTGCCTTCAGTCCCTCGCGTCCAGAGGCCGCCGAGATGATACGGTAGCTGCCTTCGCTTTCCAGCAGCCGCCGCGCCAGCCGCAGGTCTTGCGGGTTATCCTCGATGATGACGATGACCTGTTTGTCGCCGGCGTTTTCTTCGGCGGGCGTTTCGTTCGTTTCGATGGTGAACGACCGTGCCGGTTTGCTGTCCGCTGACGCGGCGGGGACATCCCCCAACACCTGCACGACGTGATCTACCAGCTGGCGCGTGTCGAAACCGCCCTTCGTCCACACCGATTCGGAATATTCCTTTAACATGCGGGCGTCCATGTCGGTGAGCGTTTTGGCGGAAACCACCACAACCGGAATATCTGCCGTCTGCGGGTCATTCTTCAACCGTTCCAAGAGGGTGAAACCGTCCATTTCCGGCATGGTCAGGTCGGCCAGGATGACATCAGGCCGGTGATCCACGACTGCCTTGAGGGCCTCGCTGCCGCTGGCGGCTTCAAAAATGCGGTAGCGTTTGTACCGCTGGAGCAGGCGGCGGATCAGACGCCGGTCGCTGGGGTTGTCGTCCACAATCAGGATGGACGTAACCTGTTCATCCAGGATACGAATGGCCGAATCCAGCCCTTCATCCGGGGCAAGCTGGGCAGTGCCGTTCTGGCCGGCGGCCAGGTTCAGGTCATGCACGTACTGGTCGCCCAGGATATGGCTTTCTGCCGTGAAGGTATGGCCGGAGCAGTTGACGACCACGACTTCGCCGGGGCGAATCGTGCCTTCGGCCAGCATTTTTTCCAGGCCGGCGAAGGCGACGGCGGTAGCCGGTTCGACCGAATAACCGGCTTTGCTGGCAAGGCGGCGCATGGCCTCAAAGGTGCGGCCATCCTCGATGGCTTCCATCGTGCCGCCGTTGCTGAGGACGGCCTGCCGCAGGTAGCCGTAGCTGAAGCCGGGGTCGCCGGTCGCCAGCACCGTGATGAGTGTTTTGGGAATAACCGGGGCGGCTGCAGCAAGGCCGGCTTTAAAGGCGTTGACCATCGGCGCGCAGCCCGCCGCCTGGATGATGCCCAGGCGGGGCATTTTTTCGATCAGCCCCATCTGGAGCAGTTCTTCGAACCCCTTCCAGACGCCCATTGGCCCGATGCCGCCGCTCACGGCCTGGATATACCAGTCCGGGCTGCGCCATCTGCCGGAGGCGTCCGCGCCCAGGTTAGATGCCAGTTGTTCGGCGATCTCGAAAGCCAGCGTTTTCATGCTCTCTTTGCCGGGGATGGCCTTCGCGCCCCGGTCGAGGTGAATGCCCTTACGTTTGGCGAATTCGGCGGCGACATGTTTGGTTTCGTCATACGTGCCGGAAACCTTAACTACTTCTGCACCGTACAGCGCCGCCTCGCGCATCTTTTCGGACGGGACGAGACTGGTGAGGAACAGCCACAGTTTGATGCCGGCGCGGGCGCAGTAAGCGGCATAGGCCGCCCCGGCGTTGCCGGTAGAGGCCAGCACACATTCAGTGATGCCGGCGCGGCGCATGGCCGTCACCGCCAGAGCCGCCTGCCGGTCTTTAAACGAGCTGGTCGGCCCCTGGCGTTCGTCTTTGATATACAGGTGTTCATGATGGTACAGGCGTTCGTAGCTGTACAGGCGGGTGAGGGACGTGAACCCCTCGCCCATCGAAATTTCCGGGTCGGGTTCGGCCAGCGGCAGCAGTTCGCCGTAGCGCCACAGCGAGTCGCCGCGCCCGGCAAGGGCGGCGGGCCACAGGCCCGCCACCGCTTGATAGTCATACCGCGCATCCAACCACTGCGAGCCACAGCGGGGACAGGCTTTCGCCATCGGGTCGGCGGCCTGCTCCTGCCCACATTCTAGGCAGACGATATGCGTAAAGTAGGACGACATTTGTATTATACCCTACGCTTTCTGCCCTTCGTAAACCGGCAGTGTAAACCAGAAAGTTGAACCTTCGCCCGGTTTGCTGGTAACGTGAATATCACCATCATGCATCTGCACCAACTGGCGGGTGATCGCCAGCCCCAGCCCGGTGCCGCCGGCGCGGCGAGTGGCCGAGCCATCCACCTGGCGGAAACGCTCAAAAATCACGCTCAGGTCTTTTTGCGACATGCCGATGCCGGTGTCCTTGACAGTGACGCAAATCTGCTGGTTGTCCTGCTGTCCGACGCTGACGGTGATACCGCCTTTTTCGGTGAACTTGATGGCATTGTTGACCAGATTGTAAACGATCTGGCGCAGGCGCACCGGGTCGCCATAAACCGGCGGGAGTTCCGACTGGCGCTCCAGTTCCAGGTAAATGCCCTTGTCCTTGACCAGAATCTGGCAAGTATGAATCACTTCCTCGATGATCTTGCCCAGGTCAGCTTCCTGCCTGTCTATGAACATCTGCCCGGCGTCAATCTTCGCCAGGTCGAGGATGTCGTTGATGATCGCCAGCAGGTGTTTGCCGCCGCTGTGGATGGCCTCCACATCCTCGATAGCTTCGTCGGTCAGTTCGCCGTCAATGCCATCCAGCATCACTTCGGCATAACCGATGATCGAGTTGAGCGGCGTGCGGAGTTCGTGGCTCATGTTCGCCAGGAACTGCGATTTGAGGCGGTCAACCTCGCGCAGGCGTTCGGCGGCTTCCTGCTGTACCCTGAAGGCGCGCGCGTTCTGGATGGCGATGCCGACCTGATCGGCCAGCGTCGTTTTAATTCGCGCGTCTTCCTCGGTGAAGCGGCTGATGATTTCCGACTGCACGTCTAGCACGCCGATTAACTCGGAAGCGACGATCATCGGGACCGCCAGTTCTGACTGGGTGAGCGGCAGCAGCGGGTTAACCAGGAAATCCGGCTCCTGCGTCACGTCGTTGGCGATGATGCCTCTGCGTTCGCGGGCGGCGCGGGCGACCAGGCTGTTCGGGTGGTTGATGGGGATGAAGCGGCCTTCCGCCTTCATGATGCGCCCCGCATCGCCGGCGCCGGCGGCCAGCATCAGCTTTTCGCCGGTTTCGTCCAGCAGGTAAATGTGGGTGTGATACAGCCGGAATCGCTCTTTGGTTAGGTCGCAGACGGCCTGGAGCAGTTCGTCCACGTCCAGAATAGTGGTGGTGGCGGCGCTCACCCGCGCGACAGCTTCCATTTCGGTGGCGCGTTTCTGCGTTTCCTGGATGAGCTGGAGGCGTTCCATCGCGGCGGCCACCTGCTCGGCGATCGCTGTGTAGATACGCCGGTCGCGCTCGGTATAATGATAGGGCTGGCCGGTGGTAATGGAGAGAGTGCCTACCACCCGACCGCCGATTTCCAGCGGGGCGCTCAGGACGCTGGCGGCGTTGAGCGCGCGGTAGGCCCAGCGGGATTCTTCAGTGAGGGATGGGTCGGTTTCTATATCCGTGATGCACCGAATCTCGTTCAGGCCGCTGAAGCCGCCCCCAAAGTCATCGAGGGCGATACGCATATTGCTGATTGTCCGGCCATCACTCAACCGGCCTGCCAGGATGTTGACATACCGGGCGGTCGTGCTGTCGCCGGTATCGTAGTTGGTCACGGCGACCGACGGTTCGACCGGTGGGGCGGCGTGCGCCAGGACGGCGTCCGCGATCTCCAGCGGATTTTTAGCCTCGTTGATGGCCGAACTGACTTTATACAGGATTTCCGCTTCCTCGCGCGCCAGCCGGACTTCTTCTTCCTGCTGCTGGCGCAGCGTGATGTCGCGGGCGAAACCCAGGACGGCGAAGGTATGGCCGGCGGCATCGCGCAGCGGCATCTTTTGCGTGTCGAAGATGTGGACAGAGCCATCGGCGAAGATGGCCGGGTCATATGGGTTGTAGATGGCTTCGCCGGTGGTCAGCACCGCCGCGTCGTCGGTGCGGAAGCCGCGAATGCCCTTGTCGGGATTGCCAAACACGATTTCTTCGGGGAAGCCCAGTTCCAGGTCGGTTTTGCCCACGATGTCGTCGGTGGTGGTGCCGATGGCGGTGGCGTAACCCTGGTTCGCCAGCAGATAGCGGTAGTCGCGGTCTTTGGCGAAAATCCAGTCCGGTGTGGCGTCAATCACGGTGCGGATCAAACGGGCGTTGCGCTGCATTTCGTTCAGCAGGCGTTCGCGTTCGGCTTCGGCCCTCTTGCTTTCGCTGATGTCGAAAACTGCGCCGTCCAGCCACAGCGGCGTGCCGTCCTGATCGTAAACGGCCTGGCCGCGCTCGTTCACCCAGCGAACGGTGCCGTCGGCGTGGACAATCCGGTATTCAATTTCGTAGGGCATCCGGTTTTCCACGCCCCGCCACACCGCTTCGTCCACCTTCGCCGTGTCGTCCGGGTGGATGACGCTGGCGTAGGAACGCACTTTATTCTGGATGAAGTCGGTATCCGGGTAGCCGGTCAGCTCGGTGATAGCCGGGCCGATGAACTGCATCGTCCAGTATTCGTCAATGGCGCAGCGGTAGATGATGCCGGGTACGTTGCTGACCAGCGACCGGAAGCGCGCTTCGTTTTCTTCCAGAACGGCCTGCGTCTGCTTGCGTTCGCTGATGTCGGTCATGATGGTGGCGAGATTGATGATTTCGCCGTGTTCGTCGCGGATGATGAAGATGCTCTGGTCAACCGGGATACGCCGACCGTCCCGGTGCTTGAGGGCATTTTCGCCCTGCCAGTAGCCGGTTTCCAGCGCCTTCGGCAGCCCTTCCGTCTGAATCCTCTCGAAGTCCTCCGGGTAGTGGACATCGGGAATGGTCTTGCCGATGAGATCGGCGGGGTCGTCGCAGCCGATCATCTTCGCGCCACCGGTGTTGAGGTAAACGATTGTTCCCTGCGGGTCGGTCAGCGAGATGAAATCGCGCGAGGTTTCGATGATGGCGGCCTGCCGTCTGGCTTCCGCGAAGGCGCGGGCGTTCTGGACGGCGACGGCGACCTGGGCGGCCAGCGTTCCCTGGATCAGCACATCTTCCTCAGTGAATCCGCCCACGCGGTCGGCGTACACTTCCAGTACGCCGACTACCTGGTCGCCGGTAATCATGGGGACAACGAGCTGCGAGCGGGTTTCCGGCAGGTTGGGGTTGAGTTCAAAGTCCACATCGTGCGTGATCTGATTGTTGATGATGCTTCGCCGTTGTTTGGCGGCGCGGGCTGCCAGATGGTGTTCATCGTTGATCTCAACGCGGTAGCCGGTGCCGACCTGCCGGCAGGGCGCTTCGCCAGAGCCGGCGGCCAGTTCGAGGTACTGGCCGGTAGCGTCCGTCAGATAAATGTGCAGATGGTACAGCCCAAAACCGGATGTGGCGAGGTCTGCTACGCTGTCAACCAGAGCTTCGGGGTCGAGTACGGTCGAGATTTGGGCGCTCACGTCGGACACGACGGCCAGTTCACGGGCGCGGCGTTCGGCTTCCGCGAAGGCGCGGGCGTTCTGAACGGCGACGGCGACCTGGGCGGCCAGCGTTGTTTGCACGCGCACGTCTTCGCTGGTGAAGCGATCGGTGATGTTGGCCTGTACGTCCAGCACGCCGATGAGCTGATCGCCGACCAGCATCGGCACGGCCATTTCGGACCTGGTATCCGGCAGCAGCGGGTTGGGCAGGAAGTCCGGTGTTTGTGTTACGTCGTTGACAACGACACCCTGTCTGTCGCGGGCGGCGCGGGCGACCAAGCTGTTGGGGTGGTCAAGCCGGATGGAGCGGCCTTCCGCCTTCATGGTGCGACCGGCTTCGCCGGCGCCGGCGGCCAGCACCAGGTTTTCGCCGGCCTCATCGAGCAGGTAGATATGCGCGTGGTAGAGGCCGAAACGTTCTTTGGTCAGGTCGCTCACGGCCAGCAGCAGGTCGTCCATATTCAGGATGGTGGTGGTGGCGGCGCTCACCTCGGCCACCGTCTGGAGTTCGGCGGCGCGCCGGGCGATTTCCTGCTCGGCCAGCTTGCGTTCGGTGATGTCCTGGTTTGCGCCGACCAGCTTGATCGTGCGCCCGTTTTCGTCCTTGATGACGCGGAACTGCACCAGGTCAATCGCCTGTCTGCCATCGGCGCGAATGGAGCGGGATTCGAGCGAAACCGAGAAATTGGGATCGGTGGTTTCCATTGCCTCCTGCGTCAGCATCCCGACGGCAGGCGCATCGGAGGGATGAACGAAACGCCGGGCATAGTCGTCGGCGGACATTACATAGCTGCCCTCGGCTTCGATGGACGTGCCGATCAGATCATAGAAGCTGTCGGTGAAGGTGAACGCTTTGGTGTCGAAGCCATACTCCCAGTAGCCGATTTTGGCGATATGCACCGCTTCGGCCAGCCGGGCTTCGCTTTCCTTCAGCGTTTGTTCGGCTTTCAGGCGTTCGGTGATGTCTCGCCCGAAGCCCAGGACGGCGAAGGTATGGCCTTCAGCATCGCGCAGCGGGAGCTTCTGGGTGTCCAGGATGTGCTGCGAGCCGTCGGCGAAAATCACTGGGTCATACGGGTTATGCACCATCTGGCCGGTGGTGAGTACGGTGGTGTCGTCGGTGCGGAAGCCGCTGATGCCCTTGTCGGGATTGCCCAGAACCAGTTCTTCGGGGAAGCCCAGTTCCAGGTCGTCCTTGCCGATCATGTCCTGAGGATTCAGGCCGATGCCGTCGGCATACCCCTGGTTGACCAGGATGTAGCGGTAGTCGCGGTCTTTGGCGAAAATCCAGTCCGGCGTGGCGTCAATCATGGTGCGGACAAGTTCGGCGTTCTGCCGGACTTCCGCCAAGGCGTTCTGCGTTTCCTGGAACAGGCGGCGGTTGTCCAGCATCGTCGCCAGCTGCGAGGCCAGCACGGTGTAAAGCTGGCGATTTTTCTCGCTAAAGGCGTGCGGCTGCGGCCAGCTAAAGGTGAGGACGCCGTTCCAGCGTCCCTGCGCCGTCACCAGTGGGATGAAGGTGATGGCCTGGACGTTCCGGCGCTCGAAAACCTTAGCCGTCACCTCGTCAATCCACTCGTGCGGCTGGTGAACGTCTTCAATGATGAGCAGTTGGCGCGGGTCCTTCAGCAGATGCTGGAGGATGGGGAACACTGTGAAAGAATAGCGCGTGCCAATCGGCGTTTCGGGCATGTTTTCGGCGGTCTGAATGCGGGCGACAACCTCCATATTCAGCGGCTGTCCGCTGGCATCCAGCTCTGTCTCGAACAGGGTAACGTCAATCGGCGCTTCGTACAAAATCGGCTCGCTGAAAGCGCGCAGCGCATTTTCCAGGCTTTGCGCTTGCAGCAGACCCTGGCTGGCGTTGTAGAGCGTTTCGGTCTGGGCTAGGGCTTCCTGCGTCCACTGGAACAGGCGCGCGTTCTGGATGGCAATGGCTACCTGTTCGGCCAGGGTGGTTTTGACGCGCACGTCGTTTTCGGTAAAGCGGTTAATGACACTGGCCTGAATGTCCAGGACGCCGATTAACTGCCCGCCGACCAGCATCGGGATCGCCAGTTCCGATTTCGTATCCGGCAGCAGTGGGTTGGGTAGGAAGTCCGGCGACCGGCTGACATTGTTAACGACAACTGGCTGCTGCTGGCGGGCAGCGCGAGCGACCAGGCTGTGCGGGTGATTGAGCCGGATGGCGTGGCCTGCGGCCTTCATAACGCGCCCAGCTTCGCCGGCGCCGGCGGCCAGCACCAGCTTTTCGCCGGCCTCGTCGAGCAGGTAGATATGCGCGTGGTAGAGGCCGAAACGTTCTTTAGTCAGGTCGGCGACCTGCAGCAGCAGTTGATCTACTTCAAGGATCGAAGCGGTTACGGCGCTCACCTGGGCCACCGTTTCTAGTTCGGCGGCGCGCCGGCGGGTTTCGGCTTCGGCCTGTTTGATCTGGTCGAAAGCGCGGAACTGGTCAAGTGCCTGGGCCACCCGCTTGGAGACATCTTCAACCAGCAGCATTTCTTCCGGCTCCCACTGGCGTTCGGTGTCTTCGGCGATCACGATTTTGCCGATGGGCTGGCCGCGCAGGAGAACCGGCTGGACGATACAGTTGTCGTCGTTATGGCCGTTGGCCTGGGGGTCCAGCGGGCGCGGCGCTTCCAGGTCGTACTGGTAGCCCAGGCAGCGGCCTTCGCCAAGCTGCCCCAAGTAGCTGTCCCAAGTTTCTTCGGTCAGCCGCCGGTTGACCATCTCGGCGCGCTGAATGGCGGCCTGCGCTTCCTCAAACGCCTGGCTACCGCGCAGCGCCGAAGCGATCTGGTTTGCCATCGCTTCAAACACCGGCAGGTTTTCCTGGTTGAACGTTCCTTCGCGCTCGGACTGCATGTCCAGCACGCCGATGATGACGCCGCCGACGGTCAGCGGAATGGTTACTTCTGACCGGGTATCCGGCAGCAGTGGGTTGGCTTTGTGGATGTCGCTGGTTTGCGTGTCGGCCACCAGCACCGGCTGGTTGGTCTGGACGGCGCGCGCTACCAGCGAGGTTTCGCTTAAATTCAGGCGATGATTGCGCGCTAAAAGCTGTTGGCCGACCTCGCCCGTACCGGCGCGCAGCACGGCATAGAGTCCGGCCTCATCCAGCAGGTAAATCTGGGTATAATACAGGTCAAACTGGTCGTGGATGAAGTTTGCCAGGCTGGTGAGCAGGTCTTTCTGCGTGTACAGGCTGGTTGCCAGGTGGCCGACTTCCAGCGTCAGCGCCAGGTCGCGCGTGCGGGCGGCAACGCGGCTTTCCAGGCTGCCGATGAACTCCTGAAGCTGCTCGGCCATGCTGTTAAACGTCTGTGCCAGCAGGCCGATTTCATTGCGCGAGCGAATGTGGGCGCGCTGGCTCAGGTCGCCGGCGGCGATCTGCTCGGCGGTTCGTGTCAGCGCTGCGATGGGTTTTGCAACGCGGTTGGCATAATACAGCGCGGTGAAAGCGGCTGCCAACCCTGCCAACACCATCGCCCATCCACTGGCGCGTGCCGCCTCATAGTAACTGGCGAGCGCCGCGTCTTCGTCTACTTCGGCCAGCAGGCCGGCATTTAGTTCAGGAATCCACTTATAAACGCCGATGACCGGTTTGCCTCGGTAGTCTGGGTATGTTCCCGCGCCGTTCTGCCCGCTGAGTACCTTCTCAATGCCTTCACTGTGGTAAGCGCGCGTCTGAATATAGTCTTCAAACCGGCTGGGGGTGAGCAGGTAGTTGCTTTCGCTGCTGACCAGATAGGTTTCGCCTGTTTCCCCCAGGCCGGCGCGTTCGGCCATGATCTGGCCGAGAATGTCGAGGTTGAGCCGCGCCGCCAGGATGGCAACAATACGCCCATCTTCATCAATGATCGGGCGGGTTGCAACCATGGTGAGCGCATTGCTGCCCAGTTCGTAGTATGGAAACTCCAAGTGGTCGCTCTTGAGGCTGGCCTGAAAGTAGGGCTGCGCCGTCACGCGCTGGCCGACTCGCACCTCATTCGACGCCGCCAGCACCTCACCGTTTAAGGTGTAGACAAACGTTTCGGTGAAAAGGTCGTTAACCCGCGTGATCTGTCGCAGGATGCTGTTGAGAATGGAACGGGACGTTTCGAGTCTTTCGTTGGAAACGATGGTCAGTTCAACAGCCGGGCCGTTGACATTAACAAGCGTTCGGTTGGCTCCCGCATTCACTTGATTCAGCCAGAAGTCAATCTGGTTATGCTTGAGGGTGGTGACCGACTCAAGCTGGTTCGTGACCGACCCAACCGCCTGCTGATATTCGCCGGTCAGCATGATATAGGCGACAAACAAGATGGGTATGATGGCCAGCAAAAGCGAGTAAGCGGTCAGATTCCATCGAAACTGTCGCCAGAAAGGAAGCGATATTTTTCCAGGTGGTTGTTTCATAGTTGATCTCCGCCGCGCGTTTTTTGCCGCCTATGAGCCGTAGATTTTGTTCAGGAATTCCAGCGTGTAAACCTGGCTGAGTTCTGGTATCTGCTGCAAAATACCCTGTTCCAGCAGCATGTTGGCCGTAAATTCCCAGGTTTGTGCGGTCATCATGCCAGGGTTGGTGCCGGCTGGTTTGAACAGCGGCAAGGCGGCC
>JAPKMO010000041.1 GCA_026645945.1 Anaerolineae bacterium | reverse complement strand
GTACCGCCGGCAGTCGAGAGCGGTGCTGAATATTACGCTGGCGGCGGCGGGGCTGTTCCTGCTGCAAAGCGCCCTGGGTGCGGTTGTGGTGGTGCTGGAACTGCCGCCGACGTTCGTCACCCTGCACCTGGGGACGGCTATGCTGCTGCTGGGCGCACTGCTGGCGGCGGGCGTCTGGGCGTCGTACCGGCCTGCGGGGGCGCAAAAGGGCGATTTTATCGCGGCGCTGACGTATGTCACGGCGGCGCTGTCGCTGGTGATTATTTTAACCGGCGCGCTGGTACGCGGCAGCGGGGCCACACTGGCCTGCGCCGACTGGCCGCTGTGTAACGGGCAGGTCTTCCCCTTCAGCCAGGGGCAGTTAGCGACCATCCACATGGTTCACCGCTTCGCCGTGTTGGGGCTGGGCATTTCGCTGGCGATGCTGGTGTGGTATGTGTTCAAAAATCGTGGCCGAGAGGCACGCCTGCTGGCCGGCCTGTCGCTGGTGGTTTATCTGGGGCAGGCCGGGGTGGGGGCGCTGTATGTGTTGAGCAGTGCCGCGCCGCTGTGGGGGGCCGCCCATGTGGGGCTGGCAGCGGCGACCTGGGGACTGCTGGTGGTGTTGAGCGCGATGGAATGGATGAACAGCCGGGAAGCGACTAATACTAATAACGTAAGCGAGCAAAGATGGAATCCACAATCCGAAGTTACCAGTTAACCGTTACCTCAACCCTCAAAAATTACCTCGAACTGGCGAAACTACGAATCGTGCTGCTGCTGCTGTTCACCACGCTGACGGCGATGGTGATCGCGGCGGACGGCATTCCTGATCTGGAACTGCTGATACCGGCGCTGGTCGGCGGCGCGCTGGCGGCAGCGGGTTCGAGCGCCATCAACCAGTATCTTGACCGGGATATGGATGCCAAGATGGCACGCACCGCGCGGCGTCCTCTGCCGTCGGGGCGCATCGAGCCGATCAATGCGCTGCTGTTTGGCATGGCGCTGGTGGCCTGGGCGGTGCTAGTGCTGGGGCTGTGGGTGAACTGGCTGGCGGCGGGTTTATCGCTGTTCGGCAGCCTGTATTACGTCATCCTGTATACGCTCATCCTCAAGCGTAATACGGTGGTGAATATCCTCATCGGCGGCGGGGCGGGGGCCGTGCCGGTGCTGGTGGGCTGGGCCGCCGTGACCGGCACGCTGTCGCTGGAGGCGTTCATCCTGTTTGCGATTGTATTTTACTGGACGCCGCCGCACAGTTGGGCGCTGGCGATCCTGGTGAACAAGGATTACGCGCTGGCCGACGTGCCGATGATGCCGGTGGCGCGCGGCGAGGAAGTGACGCGGCTTCAGATTTTGCTGTATTCGATTCAATTGTTCATCATTACGCTGCTGCCGATGCCGTTCCAGGTGTTGGGTGTGGTCTACCTGCTGGCGGCGGTGGCGCTTGGTTTGGGATTGATACGAGCGGCAGTGCTGCTGATTCGGCGGGCGACCGGCGCGGCAGCCCGCAGCATGTACAAGTATTCGACGGCCTATTTGGCCTTCCTGTTTTTAGCCATGATGGTTGATCGGTTGGTGCTGTGAAGGACGGAAAGACTTTAAGCCGGTGGCCGGTGTTCGTCGCGCTGGCGATGCTGCTGGTTTTTACGGTTATTTTTCTGGTCGAGTTTGCGGCTTCGACCGGCGCGGAACTGGAACGCCCGGCCCCGGCTGCCCTGGGTGCCGCCGCGTATCTGGATGAAGTGCTGCCGCTGCTGGTGGAGGCCGACCCGCAGCGCGGCGCGGCGCTGGTGGAAAAATACAACTGTATCGCCTGCCATCGCATGGGTGCGGCAAACGATATTGCGCCGCCCTTCGCAGGGCTGGCCGACCGCGCCGCCCTTCGACGCCCGCCTTTACGCGCCGAAGCCTATGTTTACGAGTCGATCACGCACCCGGCGGCTTACGTCGTGGACGGCTTCAGCCCGGCCATGCCGCAGAACTACCCCGACCTGCTGACCGGGCGCGACCTGGGGGACATCATCGCCTACTTGCTCAGCCCGGATGCCCATTAGACGGCGGCAGTCGCGCCGCAGCGTTGGCTCGACAAACGGAACTGATGTTATGTACCTGGATGTTTTCACGCTTTCGGCGCTGGTGGACGAATTTCTGGACGTGCTAGTGGGCGGTCGTGTCCAGGATGTGCTGGACGTGGATGCCGCCGGCCTGGGGCTGGAAATTTACGCGCATCACCGGCGGCAGTATCTCTACCTCAGCGCCGACCCGCAGACGCCGCGTGTTCACCTGGTTGGCGATAAACTGCGGCGCGGCCTGAGCAAACCGAGCCAGCTGGGGCTGCTGTTCCGGCGTTATATCGAAGGCGGGGTGGTGACGCACGCCAGCCAGCCGGCCTGGGAGCGCATCCTGACGCTGGACGTGGACGGGCCGGAGGGGCAGGTCAGCATCGTCGTCGAGCCGATGGAGCGGCGCAGCAATATCCTGCTGGTGCAGCGCGGCATCATCCTGGACTGTCTGCGGCGGGTGGGGCCGGACGAAAACCGCTATCGTCTGAGCCTGCCCGCGCACGACTATAAACTGCCGCCGCCGCAGGTCGGCAAGCTGGACCCGACCCGCTTGACGCCGGAAGCCTTTGAAGGCATTTTTCAGCAGAACGACGACCCCAAACGCAAAACGCACCAGCTTCTCGCTGCGCGGCTGCTGGGAGTCAGTCCGCTGCTGGCGCGCGAGGTCATCTACCGGGCGGGCGGCGATGCCAACCAGAAGGCATTCGATGCCGACTCGCAGCGCATTTACGCCGCGCTGATGAAACTGGTCGAACCGCTGGCGCGGCGCGATTGGCAGCCCGGCATCGCCGAGGACGAAAATGGCGCGGCGGCCTACAGTGTTTATCCGTTGGAAAGTATCCCCGGTTGGCATCCGACGGCGACCATGAGTGAAGCCCTGACCGCCTTCTACGGTGCGCCGGTGGGCGAGGACGCCTACCAGGCGGCCAAAATTCCGGTGCGGGCGGCTATTCACGAGGCAACAGCGCGCCAGCGCGGCAAGCTGGCTTCGCTGGAAAAATCGCTCACCGACGAAGCCGAACGCGAACACCTGCGCCAGAGCGGCGAGTTAATCCTGGCCTATCAATATACGCTCCAGCCGGGGCAGACCGAGCTGAAAGCCTTATACGACCCGGACGCGCCGGAACGGGTCATCAAACTCGACCCGGCGCTGACGCCGCTGGAGAACGCCCGGCGGTATTTTGAGCGTTACGATAAGGCCAAACGCGCCCTGGACGACGTGCCGCGCCTGGTCGAAGAAACGCGCCGCGAACTGGTTTTCCTGGCGCAGTTGGAAACCGACCTGGACCTGGCCGCCAACTGGCCGGAAATTGACGAAGTGCAGCAGATTCTCCAGGCCAAAGGTTACTGGCACGGTAAAATGACCAAACGTATCGCCGGCAGCGGCCAGAGCGCGCCGCTTAAGGTGGTGACGCCGGATGCATTCGTGATCTGGGTGGGGCGCAACAGCCGCCAGAACGAGCAGGTTACGTTTGGCAAGGGCGGCGGACAGGACTGGTGGCTGCACGCCCGCGACGTACCCGGCGCACACGTCGTCATCAAGTTCGACGGGCGGCCCATTCCTGAAGCGGTGATCGAACGCGCCGCCGCGCTGGCGGCATATTACAGCGCACGGCGGAATGACAGCAAGGTGCCGGTGGATGTGACCCGCTGCATGTACGTCAAAAAGATCAAAGGCGCGGGGCAGGGTATGGTGACGTACCGCAACGAAGAAACGCGGATGGTTTCGCCGCGCAGCGAGGCCGAATAACAGTGGAGCGGAAAAAAATGAAAAGAGCCGATTTTTCTCCTTTGCCGGACACAAAAATAAACCTTAAAGATTATGACCCGGACTTTCACGAGGATTGGAATAAACAGACCGCCAAAGACGAAACCGACCGCCTGCAAGAGCGCATCCAGGATTTGCAGGAACGCCTGTACGCGGAGGGCAAACAGGCGCTGCTGATCGTTGTGCAGGCAATGGACACCGGCGGCAAGGACGGGCTGATTAAAAAGGTGTTCAGCGGCGTTAACCCGCAGGGCGTGACCGTCACCTCGTTTAAAGCGCCGACACCGGAAGAACTGGCGCGCGACTTTTTGTGGCGCATCCACCGGCACGCGCCGGCCAAAGGTTTTATCGGCATCTTCAACCGCAGCCATTATGAAGATGTGCTGGTGGTGCGCGTTAACAAACTCGTGCCGACGGAGGTGTGGAAAAGCCGTTACGATCACATCAACGCTTTCGAGCGGCTGCTGGTGGAAAGCGGCACGCGCATCCTCAAGTTTTACCTGCACATCAGCAAGGCCGAACAGAAAGAGCGGCTGCTGGCGCGGCTGGACAACCCCAACAAACACTGGAAGTTCTCGTTGGGCGACCTGCCGGTGCGCGAACGCTGGGACGACTACATGAAAGCCTACGAGGACGCGCTGACGCGCTGCAACACCGAATACGCGCCCTGGCACATCGTCCCCGCCAACCGCAAATGGTATCGTGATCTGTTTGTGACGCAGGTGATTTTGAAGACGCTGGAAGCAATGAATCCGCGCTTCCCGCCCGCCGAAGCCGGACTCGACCAGGTGGTGATACCGGATTAGCGGCTGTTGGCGGCGCGGCGGGCGGCCTCCAGCACGCGGAAAACGGTGATGTCCCGCATACAGGGGTGAAAAACCGGGTCGTCGCTGCCCCAGTCCAGCACGCGGCAGGGGTGACAGCCGATGTCGCTGGCGATCACCAGATGTTTCTGGGGCGGTCCCCAGGGGCCAAATTCCGCCGGGTCTGCCGGGCCGTAGAGCGTGACGGTCGGCGCGCCGGCGGCAGCCGCCAGGTGCAGCGGGCCGCTGTCCGGCCCCAGGACGACGGCTGCGCGTTTGAACAGCGCTGCCAACTGGCCGACGCGAGTATCCCCGGCCATGATACAGGCGTGCTGCTGCATCTGCCCGGCGATGCGCTGGACAAGCGCCAGCTCGTGGTCACCGCCGGTGAACACCACGCGCGCGTTGAGTTGTTCCGCCAGCGTGTCCGCCACCGACGCCCAGCGTTCTTCCTGCCAGTGTTTAACCCATGTTCCCGTGCCGGGATGGATGCACAGCAGCCGCGCGCCGTCCGGGATACCCCATTCCTGCAAATAACCTCTCACGTAACCTTCGCTGGCCGCATCAACCGGGAAGCGGTAAATAACCGCTTCCGGCGGCAGCGGCCCTGTCCAGCGTTCGACCAGGCGCAGGCTTTGTTTGACGACATGCTCCTGCCGGTGTTCGAGCGCGTCGGTTAGGAAGGGCGCGGCGTCGGGCAGGTTGTAGCCGATGCGTTCCGGGATGCCGGCCAGTTTTGCCACCAGCGCCCCCCACCAGTGATCGGGGCGGAAGATGACCACGCTGCTGTAGCCGATGGCACGAAGCTGCCGCGCCGTCCGTGCCGCCAGATCGTAGGGTGAGCGCAGGCTCTCTTTGGGTGTGCGGCTGAAGCCGGGGAAAGGCAGCGTTAAAACCAGGTCTACTTCAGGGTAGGCGGCCATCACATCCGCTGACCAGGGGCCGACCAGGGCGTGGATTTCCGCCTCCGGGTTGGCGGCGCGCAGGGCATGAATGGCCGGGGTGGTTAACAATACGTCGCCCAGATGATCCGGGCGGATGAGCAGAATCCGGTTTCGTTCCTGAGTGGGCGCATTGGGGACGGGCAGGCGGGCGGCTGCCGAAAGCAGCAGGCGGCGGAGGTGATGTTTGGGGGCGGTGCTGTGGAAGGCTTCCGCCATGTGGCGATTGCGGAGGACGAGCGTCTCCCTATTCAAGGTCAAGTTCCCTGTAGATCGCCAGCAGGCGGGGGATCAACACCGGCCAATCGTAATGCTGCCTGACGTAGCGGCGGGCGCGTTCGCCCAGTTCCGCCCGCCGGTTTGGGTCTTGCAGCAAGGCGATGATCGCGTTCGCCATTTCGGCGGGCGTGTCGGTGATGAGCGCGGCCTCTCGAACACCGGATGACATGCCGCTGGCGGCAGTGGAAGTGGCGACTACCGCGCGCTCGGCGGCCATCGCCTCCAAAATTTTCAGGCGCGTGCCGCTGCCCATCCGCAGGGGCGCGACGTAAACATCCGCGCCGTATAAAAAGGGGCGAACATCCTGCACCCAGCCGGTGATCTCGATGCCGCGCCGGGCGCGCAGTTTTTCGATGCGGGCGTGGGGTTTCTGGCCGACGATGTACAGCTTCGCCTCCGGGATATGCTGCTGCACGCGCGGTAGGATGGCTTCCGCGAACCAGACCATCGCGTCCACGTTGGGACGATAGTCCATTTTGCCGGTAAAAACCAGCGCCGACTGGCCCAGGTCGAACTGCTGGTCATGGCAGATGTAATCGTCCACGAAAATGCCGTTGTTCACAACCGGCACGTCATTATTGGGGCGGTATTGGCGCAAAATGGCCGCGTCCTCGTCAGAAACGGCGATCACGCGGTCGGCCAACTGGCAAAGCAGGCTCTCAAAACGGGCGATGCGCCGCGCCTGGATAAAGGAATAGGCGGCGGCGGGCCACCGCTGCGGGCTGCCCAGGTCAACCCGGAAAATAAGCTGCTGTAAGGCGGCCTCGGCGTTAAAAGCGTCGTAAATAAGCCGGGCCGGCGTCCCGGTCTGCCGGGCCGGCGGCAGATAACAGGCTACCTCGATGCCCTCAAACTGCACGATGTCATAGTCGCTTTCGGCCATCAGCCCCTGCAAACAGCGCCAGAAGGGTTCGTCGAACAGGCGGCGCGCGATGTCCGGTTGGTCGGACAGCAGCAAATCGCGCAGGCGGTCGCGCTGGGTGCGGGGCGGGGACGGCAGCGTCTCCACGCGCGCGCAGCAGTCGGCCAGCGGCGTATGCCGCACCTGCACGCTGCCATCGTGAAAACTGAGCAGCGTGATTTCATGTCCGGCGCGGCGCAGGCCGTCGAGTATGCCATAAGCGCGCAGCGCGCCGCCCTGGTGCGGCGGATAGGGCAGGCTGGCGGTTAACATTAGAATACGCATAAATCCTCGCCAACAGCGCGATAGACCGATAAAACAATCGAGGCGGTCTGCGCCCAGGTGAACAGCCGGGCGCGTTCCAGCCCGGCCAGCCGCGCGGCAGCACGCCAGGGGGCGTCCATCAGCGCCTTTTCCAACGCGCCGGCCAGCGCCGCCGGGTCATCCGGGTTGATCTGCAAACCCACGTCGCCGACCACCTCTGGCAGCGATGAACGGTTGCTGACAACCGTCACCGTCCCGCAGGCCATCGCCTCCAGCGGAGGGAAGCCGAAACCTTCGTAAAACGACGGCATGACCAGCAGCACAGCCAGATTATACAGCGCGGGCAGGTCGTCGTCGCCGATGTCCTGCCGCCAGACCACGCGCGATTCTAAGCCCAGTTCGGCGGCGCGCGCCTGCGTCTGCTCGAACAGCCAGCCTTTGCGCCCGGCCAGCAGCAGCGGCGGCGCGTCCGGCCAGCGTCCGACCAACTGGTGGTAGGCGTCCAGCAGGCCGGCGATATTTTTGCGCGGCTCCAGCGTGCCGACATGCAGGATGTACCGCTCCGGCAGATTCAGCCGCCGCCGCGCTTCCCGGAGCGTTTCAGCCGGCAGGGGGCGAAAACGTTCGTCCACGCCCAGCATATGCACCGTGATTTTACCCGGCGGCACATCCAGCATATGCGCCAGGTCGTTTTTGGTAGACTGGCTGTCGGCCAGGATATGGTCGGCCCGGCGAACGGCGGCGTTGATCTGATGATTGTAATAACGGCGCGCGTCCGCCGTAAGGAACTGCGGATAGTGCAGAAAGGTTAGGTCATGCACCGTGATGATGTGCCGCCGTGCGCCCCGCCGGGGCGGGATAAAATCCGGGCTGTGCAGGATGTCCAGCCGGAAACGCGCCAGTTCGACCGACAGCGCCAGCCGCTCCAGGCGGTGATGGCAGGGCGTCCATAGGTTGGCATGTTGAAAGCGCGTCACCAGCGAGTCCGACGTTTTGCGGCTGTGAAAGACGATGTACCGTCCATCAGGGTCGAGCGACTCCAGCGCCGCGACCAGACGCCGGATATAGGTGCTGATGCCGCCGGTGCGATAGGCTGTTAGGCGTGCGTCAATGCCGATCTGCATAATGGTATCAGTATAGCCGTTCGAGGGTGAACAATCCAGACTTTAGGATATAATCATAACGAACACGGATGAGCGCGCGTGACTCGAATTCTGGTACTGGCGAATCAAAAAGGCGGGGTGGGCAAAACCACAACGGTGCTGAATCTCGGCGCGGCACTGGCCGGGCAGGGGCGGCGCGTGCTGCTGGTGGATATTGACCCGCAGGCCAGTTTAACGGCGCTGCTGGGTTTTGACCCCTACAAAATCGAGCGCAGCAGTTATTCGCTGCTGATGTTCGACGGCATGGGCCTGGCGCGGGCGCTCAAGACGCCGCGCGCCAACCTGGCGCTCATCCCCGGCAGCGTTGATCTGGCGACTGCCGCCATCAGGCTGGTGCAGGAACGCCACCCGCTTACCCGGCTGCGGGATGCCCTGCGCGAGAGCCGGATGTTATTCGACACCGTATTGATTGATACCCCGCCGGGTTTAAATGTGCTGGCGGTCGCCGGTTTTCTGGCTGCCGAGTCGGTGCTGATACCGGCGCAGTGTGACCATCTGGCGATACTGGGCGTGCGCGCCATTCAGGATGTGGTGGCGCGGGTGCGCGACGGCCTGGGCAACCCTGATCTGAACATCTGCGGCGTGCTGGCGACCTTTTTTGACCCCCAGGCGGTTTACGCCCCCAAAACCCTGGACGAACTGCGCGCGCTCGTGCCGGTGCTGGAGACGGTTATCCCCTACGACGTGCATATCGCGGATGCCCCGCACCAGGGCAAGCTGGTGCTGGACTACGCGCCGGACAGCCCCGGCGCGGCAGCCTACCGTAAGCTGGCGGCAGAAGTGAGCGCCTGGGACGGCTGAAACGCGCCATTACAACCACCGCTCGACCAGCGCCGCCAGCGTGCCGTCGTCGGCCAGTGTTTGCAGCGTGTAGTTGATCGCTTCCCAGGTTTTACCCCGGTCAATCCGCACCGCCGCCGCGTACAGCGAATCTGTAACCGGCTGCATCTGCATATTCCAGCCGGGAAAATCGCGCCCGTAGAGGCGGGCAGCGGTCGCGTCCACCAGCGCGGCGTCGGCCTGCCCCAGCCGGACGGCATCCAGCGCGTAGGCCGGCAGCTCGTAAGGGCGCGTTTCAAAAGGCGGGATGCGCCGCAGCCAAGCGCGCGCCAGCGTATCGGCATCTGACCCGAACTCGAACGCTAGCGTATAACCCGATAATTCGTTTATCGTCGTAAAGGGTCTATCGGCGCGGCTGACCAGCACGAAGCCGGCATTGTAGTAGGGGATAGTATACAAAACATCGTTGGCGCGGGAGTAGTCAATCACCAGCGCCGAAATCACCACGTCCACTTGATCGGCCTTGAGCGAATCGTACAGGCCATCGTAGCCCATATTGACGAACCGCACCGGTACGCCTAGGCGCTCCGCAATCGCCCGCCCCAGGTCTATATCCAGCCCGAATAGGTCATCGGCGGTGGCAGCGGCAAAGGGCGGGTAGCTGGCATCTACGCCGACGCGCATTTCGCCGTAGGGGAACAGCTCTTTCAGCGGCGGGCCGGGGCGCTCGACCGCATTCCAGCGCAGGACGAACAGGACTCCGGCCAGCGCCCATAACCAGAGCGTAATCGCCAGCGCCAGCGCGGGCAGGATCAGCCGCCAGGGGCGGGCAGCCATAAATCGTCGCTTTCTTGCCAGCCGCGCGCATAGGCCTGGATGGCCGTAAAAATGGGCTTTGGCTCAAAATCGGCGGTCAGCAGAGTGAAGTTGTCCGGGTAGCTGCGGGTGGAGATGGGATACCGCAGCGCCCAGATGCACAGTTTGTCCAGCCAGGGCCAGTTGGCTTCCGCCCATTTAAAAGCGTTGACCGTGTAGGCCACCCGCAGCGATGGGCGCACCGCTTTCGTCCAGCGCGGGTGGTCGTTCCAGCCGCTTTCGGTGATATAAACCGGCCTGGCCGGGTCGTCGTAATGCTCCATGATCTGCCGCAGCAGTTCGGCGCGCCGGAAGTTGAGCGCGTCTGGCGCGGGGGGCGCTTCCGGCGCTTCGGTGAAGCCGTAGGTGTGTATCGCCAGCGCGTCGAAGTACGGCGCTGCGCCGGCCTGATAAAGCGCCTCCAGATACAGCAGGTCGTTAAGGCCGTTAGGACTACCGGGCGGCTCCAGCGTGGGCGCGAGCGGCGCGGCCAGGATGACCACGTTTGGGTTGGCGGCGTGGGCGGGCGCGTAGACGGCCTCCAGCAGGCGCGCATATCCGGCGGGGTCAACCGCGCGGTAGCCCCACTCGAAGGACAGATTCGGCTCGTTCCAGATGATGATGTGGTCTACCACCCCGGCGTAACGCCCGGTGAAGGCGGCTACAAACGCGGCAAATTCGTCGAACGACTCATCAGGCAGGTAATTCAGGGTCGAGTTTTCGGCGTCCTCGCGCGCCCAGGCCGGGACAAGCCCCATCCGTGCGATGATATGCAGCCCTTGATTGCGAGCGTGTTTGATGATGCGGTCGAAGGATGTCCAGTTGTACTGTCCCCTGGCCGGTTCGGCATATGCCCAGGGGAAAAACTCGACCACCGTATCCGCGCCCATCTCCCGCGCCATCTGCAAGGAACGCTGGATTTTCCATTCGTACACTTCATCAATTAGGCGGGTATGCACGCAGACCTGGGGTTTAACCGTCTCGACGACCTGCTGCGGGCCGAGCGGCGCGCGTGGTGGGGCAGGGGCCAGGCGGACGAGAATCAGCCAGACGATACCGGCGCGGACGAACCACAGCCAGTAAACGCGGAACAGCCGCCAGAAACGTGAGCGCAGCTTAAGCATGGTTTGAATGATAACCGAAAACGGGCGCGGCTTCACCACCGGCTTCCAGGCGACTGTGCGCCGGGAAACAAAAACGGCGCCGATAATGCGCCGTTAACAGCGTCCCTGCCGAGACTCGAACTCGGGCTTCAGCCTCCGGAGGGCTGCGCTCTATCCACTGAGCTACAGGGACATCTTGCATCATCATAACAGATTTTCGCAGCCGGGGCAAGAGCCTGCCGCGCCCGATTTTTTACCCCGAAAGCTGCTCCAACCGCGAACGCGCCTCGCGCTCGTCGGGGGCGTAATCCAGGATGGCGCGGTAGACGTTGGCGGCTTTTTCCGGTTCACCGGCTTCGAGATAACCGTCGGCGATGGCATACCAGGGACTCATGGCTGCCGCGCCAGGGCCGATAAAACGCACTTCCGGCAGCAGGTCGAAAATCGCCGGGCGGCCATATAACACGGCGGCGAATTCCTGGCCGACCAGACGCGGCGGCAGGGCGTTGGCGCGTTGGCGGCGGGCTTCCTCCGGCGAAGCGGCCAACTGGGCGCGGACGGCGTTGGGGTATTCGGCATACGTACCGAGCAGCGCCGCGATGTCCAGGTCACGCCGGGCAGCCTGCGGGTCGTTTTTCAGCGTCGCGCGCGCGCGGGAAGCATAATAATCGCCTTCAGCACGTGCCAGTTGAATTGCGCCAGAAAAAGCGGCGGCAGCGGCAGGCGCATCGTCCCGGTTGGTCAGGGCGTCCTGCCCGACCACCCACCATTCGGCGGCGGTTTGCGGGCCGGCGCTGACCAGCGTTTGGGCGCGGGTGGGGTCGTGGACGGCTAAAACGCGGTACTGCCAGTCGAGCGGAGCGCCGGCCAGAAACTGCTCCACCGCTTCCCGGCGCAGTGCCGTTTCCCACCAGAATTCGGACAGCGGCAGGCTGCCCTGCCATTTGATCGCAATGGTATAGGCTTCGATGATCGCCTGAGGTGGGGCGGCAGATAGTGTTTCGGCCAGGGTGGCCCAGTGCAGCATAGCCGGGCTGCGCTGGCTGATCTGCCGGGCGCGGTTGAATGCCTCCAGCGCGCCGGAATCGTCGCCCGCGCGCAGCCGCAGTGCCGCCAGGTTCAGCCAGCCGGTATCCCAGGTCGGCTCCAGCGCCAGCGCGTGTAGGTAAGCGGCCTGGTCGCCGGTGAGATAGTCCCGGTGCAGGCGGTAGAGATTCAGCGCCGGATCGAGTTCGATGGCGGCCTGCGCGTTTTTCAGGGCGGAAGCGCCGCCCGCCAGGCTGGCCTGATAAAGGTTTTGGGCGCGGTCAAGTTGGATGAACCAGAGGCCGTACAGTATGACGATCAGCAGCGCGAGGGCGGCCAGCGCCGGATGCGTATAACGGGGCGGCTCTTTTAATATCTTGCTTTCCGGCAGCGGGGTGATGGCGTAGGCCGCCAGCAGCAGACTGAGCAGCACAATCGGCGTGATGGTGAACACATCCACTAGGCTGTGAACGCCCAGGCCGACCAATCCCCCCAGCGCCGCCTCCAGCCGGATTTTGCGAGCCACCGAACCGGTGCGCCGCCAGTTCATCAGCCAGGCGCGCAGAAAGGCCGCGCCCAGCCACAGGCTGACGACGACACCCGGCAGGCCGGTTTCGGCGGCGGTGTTCAGATAGGCGTTGTGGGCAGAAGCGAGTTTGTCCTGCACCAGCGCCGGGCTGCGGTAACTGCGGAAGGCGCGCCCGAACAGGCCGGGGCCGACGCCGGTCAGCGGATAATCGCGCGTGATTTCAACTGCGCTGCGCCACATATCCAGGCGTCCGGCGTCCCCCCATTCGCGGCCTGTTTCAGATCGCAGCGAGAGCATCAGGAACAGAAGGATGGCGACCGCACCAAAACCGCCCGCCGCGCCTAGCAGCAGCCGGGGGGACAGCCGCCGCGTGATGGCGGGCGTTTGAAACAGGCGAATAACGGCCAGCGTTCCGGCGGCAGCGGCCAGCGAGAGCAAACCGCCGCGCGAAAGCGTAAGCAGCAGCACGACCAGCAACGCCCCGGCCAGCCCCCACAGGGCGGCGCGATACTGGCGGCGCGCCGTCAGCGCCCAGGCCGCCGATAAAATAACCAACGGCGCGACATACCCCGCCAGCAGCGTGCTGATATTCATCGCCAGCGACAGGCGCGGCAGCTCCAGCGGCAGCCAGACGCCGGGGCCGATCACGTCTATCCAGCCGGTCTGCGTGCCGGGGATGAAGCCGAGGCCGAAATACCACGACGCCAGTTCCAGGCCGCTGAGGAAAACCACCAGTGCCGCCAGCAAAAACTGCGTTTCCAGCACCAGGTGTTGATGCCCACGCCGGAACAGTTCCACCAAGGCGAAAAAAAACAGCATGTGCGTGAACTGAAACCACAGATTTTCAAAGGCTGAACGCGGGTCTATGCTGGCGATGGCGGTGAAAACCCACACCAGGACAGCGGCATACAGCGGCGGGTTAAGCGGTGTCTGCGGCAGTCCCTGGCGGCGGCGCAGGCAGCTTGCCAGCCACAAAAGCAGCAGAAGCGTCACCAGCGCATGATGAAAAACCCGAATCGGGAATACCAGCGTATAGTAGGCGCTGCCGCCCAGAAAAACCAGATAAATCGCCAGAAGGATAAAAAATATTCGACGCATAGGCCGCCCGCCAACGTAAAAAGCCGCACGTTCCCGATTATAACCCGGCAGCGCGCGGCTGGTGTCTAAAGGCTGAAATGCAGCTTACGGCAGCGCGCCGGTTTCGCGCAGCAGGTCGAGCGTGGTTTGCAGGTCTTCGAGCCGGCTCAGGTCAATTTCCGGCGCTTCGATCTGGTCGAGCGGTCTGAGATCAGGATGTATCGCCACGCCGGGGATGAGCGGGTATTCGTAGGTTTCGCCGGCAAAATACGCCTGCGCCTGCCCGCTCAGCAGGTACAAAATCAACCGCTGCGCCAGGCCGGGCTGGTCGCTGCTGCTGACGACGCCCGCGCCGGCCACGTTAATGAGCGAACCGGCATCACCGCCAGGGAAAAAGTGCAGGGCGGCGGGGGCATCCGGCGTTTGTTCCAGGAAGCCGAACAGGTAATAGTGGTTAACGAGGCCAGCGGCGATTTCGCCGTTGATGACGGCCTGGACGACGGGCATGTTGCCCTCGAATGTCACCACGCCGTTGGCGATCATGTCTTCTAACCACCGGCGGGTGGTATCTTCGCCCAGCAGCAGGCGCATAGCCGTGACGTTGGCCTGGAATGAGGCATTGGTCGGCGCCCAGCCCACGCGCCCCTGCCACTGCGGCTGCGTCAGGTCGAGGATCGAGGCCGGCAGTTCGGCTTCCGAAACCAGATTGGTATTATAAACCAGCACCCGCGCCCGGCCTGAGAGTCCGACCCACCGGCCATCCTCTGCCGCGAAACGTGCCGGAACGCGCTCCAGGATGTCCGCCGGAAGTGGGCTGAGGCGGTCGGCGGCGGCCAGCGCCCCCAGCGCGCCGGCGTCTTGGGCGATGAACACATCCGCCGGGCTGTTGACGCCTTCTTCCAGGATGGTCGCGGCCATCTCGGCAGTGCCGCCGTAGCGCACTTCGACCGCCACGCCGGTTGCTTCGGTGAACTGTTGCAGAATCGGGCCGATCAACCCTTCGCTGCGACCGGAATAAACGACCAGGGTTTCGGCCTGGGCGGAAACCGGAACGGCTGCCAGCAGCGCCAGCAGGAGCACGAAAAGGGGCCATTTGGTTTTGAACATGGGTTACACCATCCTTCTGAATAAAAGTGAACGATGAAACGCGAACATCCTCCATTGTGGGGCAAACTCCATGCCGGTTTCTACGTTTGCGCTCAAGTTTGCCGTTTGCCAGCATCAGGGATGATGGTTAAACCGGAATAAGTCAAAAACCTGACGCGCTGCTGTCTGTCGAATGCTGTAGGTTAATTCGGCTGTGTAACAGGGGGATACCATCATTTTACATTGGGGCGTATAATAGACATTTTGTGAGGGTTAAAAGTGAGCGCGCGATGCGGATTGTGTTGGTTTTATCAGGCGTAGTGCTGCTGGTTTTAAGCGCCTGCCAGGCGCTCCAGGCCGTTCAAGGACCGGATACGGAAGCGACTCTGCTGGCGGAAGGCGCGGCTTATGTTGCCGAGGCGACCGCCATTGCCGCTACCGCGCTGTCCAACCGGGCGATTGTGGAAGCGACGGTGGCCGCCGCCGGCACGCAGGCCGCCGAACTGGGCAGCATCAACCAGCAGCTTCTGGCGACCGCCCGCGCGGCCATCCCGCCGACGGCGCCGCGCGTGGTAGGCAGCGCGCCACAGGTGGAAGGTGAGATCGCGCCGGAAAATATGGATGCCATGATGGAGGGCGGCCTGTCATCCTCCGGTTTTATGAACACCGGCGTATCTGCCGGTGTGCGCCAATCGGACGGCTGCGCGGATGGCTTGCAGACGCAGTTTACGTCCGGTACAGCGCGCATTTATGCCACAACGCGCGCCGCGAGCATCCGCGCGGGTACGGTGATGAGCGTCGAGTGGCGGCGGAATGGGGAACTGGTTTTTTCGGATAGCTGGACGGTTCAGCGCGATGCCACCAACTTCTGCCTATGGTATTTCATCACGCCGGAGGATGTGCCGTTCCAACCCGGACAGTGGTCGGTGCGGCTGTTCGCCGACGGCGCGGCCATCGAGCCGGAAGCGGCTTTTGTTATTACTGAAGGGTAGTTGGCAGGAACGGCCCGCCGTGTTAGTATCTTGCGCCGATTATTGAGGTGCCGGTTGAAACGACGTATCCTGCTTTTGCTTGTCTGGTGTCTGGTTGCAGGTTCGGGGGTTCTGGGGGTTCGCGCCCAGACCATCCCGACGCTGACGCCTACGCCTACGCCGCCGGCCAGCGAGATTATCGCCGAAGATGTCATCGTGCGCGGCGGCCCTGGCCGGGATTACCCGCGCATCGGGCAGTTGACGGCAGGCAGATACGTATTTCCGGTCAGCCGTAATGAAGCCGGCGATTGGGTGATGATCCGCTACTACCGGGGTTTTGGCTGGGTGCAGCGCGATCTGGCCTTCTGGGTTGAGGACATTGACGCGCTGCCGGTCATCGGCGAGCGCGACCTGACGCCTTCCCCGATACCGGGAACCGATACTCCCACGCCGTTTTTTCTGACCGCCACGCCGACTGGCAACTGGGTCTGGACGGATGCGCGCAGCGTTTATGTCCGGGCGGGGCCGGGACGCCTATACCTGCGGTTGGGCGATCTTTTCCCCGGCGATCAGGTCGAGCCGGTGGCGCGCAGCGCCGATGCCACCTGGATTCTGATTCGTTTTGCGGACGGTTTCGGCTGGGTCGTGCGCGATGCTGTGCGCTGGGCAGAAAATGTGGATGAACTGCCGGTAATATCGCCGGATGACCTGACCCCGACGGCCACCTTTACGGCCAGCTTTACGCCAACGGCCACTTCAACCGCCACCGACACACCGACGCCGACGGATACGCCGCGCCCAAGCGATACACCTGTTCCGACGGCCACCGATACGCCGACGGCGACTTTGACCGACACGCCGCGCCCAAGCGACACGCCTGCTCCAACGGCGACCGACACGCCGACGGCGACTTTGACCGACACGCCGCGCCCAAGCGACACGCCTGTTCCAACGGCGACCGACACGCCGACGCTGACAGATACACCTGTTCCGACGGCCACCGATACGCCGACATCTCGCCCGTTTGAAACACAGATAGAGCCGGTGATTCTGCCCGGCGCGACGCTCACCGACACGCCCGCGCCGAGTGATACGCCGACGGCGACTTTGACAGACACGCCGCGCCCAAGCGACACGCCTGTTCCAACGGCCACCGATACGCCGACGGCGACTTTGACAGACACGCCGCGCCCAAGCGACACATTCACGCCGACAGCGACCACTACGCCGACGGCGACTTTGACGGACACACCCGTACCAACGGCGACCGCTACGCCGAGTCACACGCCGCGCCCAAGCGATACACCCACGCCGACCGCTGCTGCCCCGGTAGTTCTGCCGACAGAGGGCGCGCCGCCGCAGACGGTCACGCCGCCGGGTGAAGGCGGCGGCCTGCCGCTGGAGGCGGTGGTTGGCGGCGCGGGGCTGCTGCTAGTGCTTGCGTATGCCGGCTTGTACTGGCTGGGCGTGCGCGATCTGGAGCGTTACGCGGGCGGTTTTGTGGTCAGCCGATGTCCGGTGTGCGGGCGCGGCGATTTAACCGTCGAAACGCGCCCGGAACGGTTTTTAGGCATCCCGCGCGGACGGCGAATCGTGCGCTGTACGGAATGCCGCTCGGTGCTGCGCGAGGTTGGCAGCCGGCGCTGGCGCTACGCCGTTGACCCGATTGAAAACCCGGCGCTGTACCGACAGTTTAACGGGCGCGAAATTGACGAGGAAACACTGGCGGGGCTGGCAAAATCCGCCGCATCTGCCGCGCCGCCGCGCCCGACCACGCCCCCGGTGTTTTTCGAGGATGATGACCTGTAATTCATGATGAAACGATCAGGAAAGCTGCTGCTCGTGCTGTTTATGGCTGCCTGCGCGCCGAAACCGCAGGCGACCCCGTTTGCGGCGACCATGCCGCCATCCAACCAGATCGTCGCCGATAACCCGGTGGTGACGGTTGTGCCGACGGCCAACCCACTTCCCAGCCTGACGCCCACGCTGCCGCCGACGGCTACGTTTACGCCCAGTCCGACGCCGACCTTGACGTTAACGCCGACGGTTACACTCACGCCGACAATCACGCTGACGCCCGCGCCGACGCTGACGTTCACACCGATTGCGTCGGCCACGCCGACCAACCCGGCGGACGACCCGAACAATACGCCCGTGCCGACCTGGACGGCCCCGCCGCCTGACCCGGCTTCGCAGATCGCCGATCATTATCGCCTGCGGCGGCCTATCGCCGATGGCGGTGCGAACTGGGTTGCCCGCACCTATCCCTACGGCAATACCTCCGGTGGGCGGCTGCAGGTGCATCTGGGCGTGGATATGGAAAACCCGCGCGGCACGCCGATTCTCGCGGCTGCCGACGGCGCGGTGGTTTATGCCGGCGATGATAATGTGGCACGCTTCGGGCCGTCGAACACGTATTATGGCAATCTGGTGGTCATCCAGCACGCTTTCCAGTCGCCGGAAGGCCAGCCGGTTTTTACGCTCTACGGCCACATGCAGCGGGTGGACGTGCAAACCGGGCAGATGGTCAAACAGGGCGACCAGATTGGCAGCGTGGGCGACAGCGGCGTGGCTTTTGGGCCGCACCTGCATTTTGAAGTGCGCGTGGGCGATGCCAACGATTATCGCTCGACGCGCAACCCCGAACTGTGGATTTATCCGTATCCGGGGTATGGCACGCTGGCCGGGGTGGTCACGGATGCCGGCGGCGCGCGCCTGTACGACGTGACGCTTCAGGTCAAATCCGCCGACATCAGCCGTTATGCGTTTTCGTATGCCGATAACACGGTCAACCCGGACTCAACCTTTGGCGAAAACTTCGTCCTGGGCGACCTGCCAGCCAATTATTATGAGGTAACGGTGAGCGAAAACGGGCGGCTGCGTTTCCAGCAGATCGTTTATATTTACCCCAACCGCACCACCTGGCTGGACGTGAGGCTGAAGTAGGGACGAGGCCGGCGGCCCCGTCCCTGCTGGCTGCGGCGCGGTCAGTTCTGGTAGACCACAAACGTCAGCGAAAGCTGGTTATTCGCCAGGTTGTCTACACGCATAGCGCCCCGGTTGCCGTCGGCGGTCAGGATGCCGATAACTACCCCCGGCACGAGATTGCCCGCCGGTATTGAGGCCTGGTTGACGATGTTCGGGTCAATCAGATCATAGTGCATGGTGTTCAGGTTGGCGTTGGGGATGATGCCCACCTTTGCCCCGAAGATGGCGTTCAGCAGGCCGGCCCCGGCGTCCCAGTTGGCATCACCCTGAACGGCGTTACCTTCCAGGTCGAGTGTATCGCCAGGGTTCAAGGTCTGGGATGCCTGGCGCAGAACCGGCTTGTTGATGCTGTAGTTAAAATTCAGCAGGTTGTTGTTTTCGTCCAGTTCCTGCACTTCGTTGTTCAGATCGGCCACGATGGTGACGGTGTAGAAGCCTGTGTTAGCAAGCGTCCCGGTTAGGTTGACGGTGGCGATCTGCCCGGCAGGCAGACCCGGCACGATGGCGGAGGCAAAAACGTTGTTCGGCGGGAAGTTAGCCGCGATGGCGAACTGGCCGGCGTTTGCGCCGCCCGCATTACGAACGGTCACGCTGACCGTGAACGGAACGTTCGGGATGATGGGGGACGGTGTAACAAAAGCCGAGTCGAGGACAATATCCGGCAGCGGTGGGACGGTCGGGCTGGGCGGCGGCGTGGGTGTCGGCGGCGGGTTGACGATGGGCAGGCTGTTTAGGCTGCCGAACGTATCCAGGATGGCGCGCGAAATCCAGCCCTGTTGGCCGCGAAACTGGATGACCAGCCACGAAAAGTCCAGGTTCGCGCCGATCACCTGCACCTGCTCGCCCTGGCTGAGCTGGCCGATCACATCGTAATTCAGTCCTGGCCCGCTGCGGACGTTCTGAACCGCCCGCGTAATGGTGGCGACGACGCCCTGCGGGGTGGGAGTCGCGGCGGGGGTAGGGGTAGGCCGCGCGGCGGCCTGGTCAAGCGGAATCTGCTGGCTGCCCTCGTAGCGCGCGAGCAGTTTGGGAGCGCCGAACTCGTTCAACTGGACGACAGCGACGTTATTGCTGGTTTCGCCGCGTGCAAACTGCGCCGGGCGCAAACTGCCCTGCACGCCCTGGACATTATCCAGCTGCAGCAGGTTGGTCAGCAGTTCGCCGGGGCGTCGAATGGCCTCGGCCAGCAGGTACACGGCGTCGTAACTGGCTGCCGAAACCGGATCAGGCACTTCGGCGAAGGTAAAAAGGTAGCGGTCGCGGAAATCGGCGCTGGCGGGGTCAGTCGCGGTGAGCGGCCAGGTGGTGGAGGCGACGATGCCGCCGATATTTTCCATCGAAACCGCCTCGCGGAAAGCCGGCGCGTCCGCGTCGTTATAGGCAGACAGGCCAGACCAGCCGGCCTGGCGCAGGCTTTCATAAAAAGCTCCGGCCTGGGCGGGATGGCCGTAAATGACGATGATCTCCGGGTTCGCGCCGATCAGCTGCGAAACAACGGCAGCGCCGCTGGCGGGGTCCTGAACTTGGAGCGCGGGCTGCGCCGTAACGCCCAGGGCGCGAGCGGCTTCGGAAAAACCGATCACGCCGGCGGTTACGTCTATATCAAAACCAAGCTGGACGGTAGCGACGCGCCGCACCTGTAAATCGGTGATGAGGTAGTCGGCCAGCGCCCGCCCGCGCAGCACTTCGGCGGCCCGGATTCTGAGCAGGCGGCCAGAGGTATCTGAGGTCAGCAGCGTGTCCACCATCGCCGGCGTCAGCAGGGGGACGTTAAGCCTTTGCAGCAGGGCGAGGTTGTTCAGAATCGCTTCGTTGCCCTCCGGCCCCAGCGCCGCGATGATAGCCGCCTGATTAAGATTGGCGACCGAGGTTTCCAGGTTGGCGGCGGGCTGGATGACCAGTTCCAGACGGAAAAACGTGCCGTCCGCGCCCTGGATGCCGCCGGCTTGGTTGATCGCTTCGACGGCCAGCCATGCGCCCTTGCTGATCGGCCCAGATGGGTCGTCCAGCACGCCGATGCGAAAAACCGGCTGAACCTGTGCCTGTAGCCCGGTGAGGGTGACGGCCAAAATAAAGATGATGGCCGCCATTCGTAAAAAGTGGTTCCTCATGCGGTTTCCTTTCTTAAAAGCGTCTATTCTGTATGAAACTCATTCATATTTGATTTTATCCGGGTTGTGCTATGTCACAATAGCCTCAGGGTTTCAAATCGGTTTAGAAACCTGAAACCTTGCCTTAACAACTATTCCATAATAGAATAGCTGCCGTGATTGCGCGAGATCGTATCGAAAAAACCTTTACGGGGAAGGATTCACCATTGATAAGACGGCATCGTTTTGTTGGTTTCATGTTGGCGATGTTTTTTCTGGCTTCCTGCGCGAACGGCGGCCCGACGACCGTCGCCCTTGTCGACTCGTCTGCGTCAGCGTCAGGACAGGTTGCCGAGGTTACGCTGACGGTGGCTGCAGCAGCCGATCTGACACCGGCATTTCAGGAATTAGGCGCGTTGTTCACTCAGCAAACCGGTATAGGGGTGATTTTCAGCTTCGGCTCAACCGGTCAGCTTACTCAGCAGATTGAACAGGGCGCTCCTGTAGATGTATTCGCGGCGGCCAACCAGTTGTATATCGCCGAACTGGAACAGGCGGGACTCATCATCCCGGATACAATCGCGCTTTATGCCCAGGGACGCCTGACCATCTGGACGCGCGCCGACAGCCCGCTGACATTCGCAAGCCTGGATGATTTGACTCAGGAAAAGGTGAACCGAATCGCCATCGCCAATCCTGAACATGCTCCTTATGGGGTTGCGGCACGCGAGGCTCTTATTTCCGCCGGTTTATGGGACGCCTTACAGCCCAGGCTCATCTTGGGCGAGAACGTGGCTCAGACCATGCAGTACGCCGAAACCGGAAACGTTGATGTCGCTTTGGTCGCGCTGTCGTTAAGTGTTGCAGCAGGTGACAGCGGGCGTTACGTGCTGATTCCGGCGGGACTGC
Source organism: Anaerolineae bacterium (assembly GCA_026645945.1). Classification (GTDB taxonomy): domain Bacteria; phylum Chloroflexota; class Anaerolineae; order Aggregatilineales; family Phototrophicaceae; genus CFX2. Next base: position 12,871 of record JAPKMO010000041.1, on the reverse strand, counting down.
ATAATCCTCTGAATCAGGCATTGGCGGTGGTCGGCAGCACGAAACATGAGGTAGAAGCCCGGCAGTTCGCAGCTTTTGTGAACGGCGAAGCCGGGCGCGAAATCATGCGCCGCTACGGGTTCATCCTGCCGGGGGAAGAACCGATTCGATGAACTGGCAGCCCTTCTGGCTTTCCTTGCAAGTAACCGGCACGGCAACGATAGGGATTCTCGCCATCGGATTGGCGCTGGCGCTGCTGCTGGCGCGCACTGTCTTTCCGGGTAAGCTGATTCTGGAAACGCTCATTTATCTGCCGCTGGTGCTGCCGCCGACCGTCGTAGGTTACTACCTGCTGTTCGTACTGGGGCGGGGAAGTTTTATCTTTGAAGTACTGCACGTTGATTTGCTGTTCACCTGGCAGGCGGCAGCGTTTGCCTCAATGGTGGTTGGGCTGCCGCTGATGGTGCAGACGGCGCGAGCAGCGTTTGAAGAAATCGAACCTGAAATCGAGGATGCGGCGCGGGTAGACGGGGCAGGCGAATGGCGGATATGGTGGTCTATTACGCTGCCGCTGGCGCGGCGCGGCATTCTGGCGGGGTTAATTCTGAGTACGGCGCGCGCGCTTGGTGAATTTGGCGCGACGGTGATGGTCGCGGGTAGCATTCCGGGACGCACACAAACACTGCCGCTGGCGATTTATGATGCGGTGCAGGCACGGCGTTATGACGACGCGCATTTTATGGTGCTGGTGATGACTTTGCTGGCATTTAGCGGCCTTTGGCTGGTCCATCGCCTGGGGGAAGCATCGCAGCGGCGCGAAAGACGCCGCGCCAGTACGAGAGAGCGTATTTCGTTTTAGGCGTTTCCTGATGCAGCCAGGGACGAATCGACAGTCCGGGTTCAAATCTTGATTTTCCTTTTCTGAATAACTATACTGGCCGTTCCTGTTTGTTTTTGTTATTTATGCCCGCGCCAAAATAACATGCAACGAGAACGTGTTGCCGATGATATTTATGTTTTCACCAGCGATCTCTACGTACAGGTTACAGCCGGGGTGGTCGTAACCAGTGAGGGAGCGGTAGTTATTGACACGCTGGCTTATCCAGAAGAAACCCGGCTCATCAAACGATTTGTTGAGTCGCGTCTGGGTACGAGCGTGCGTTACGTGGTGAACACTCACTTCCACGCCGACCATACTACCGGGACGTGTTTTTTCGAGGGCGCGCGGGTGATCGGCCATGCGTTGTGCCGGGACCTGCTGGAAAAACGCGGGCGTGAAAGCTTGGAACAGGCCAAAGCAAATGCGCCGGAGATGCGTGAAGTTACATTGGCGCTGCCGGACATCGTCTTCGAGGACGGGGTGATGAATTTGCACCTGGGCAACAAAACGCTCCAGTTGTGGTCAACGCCGGGTCACAGCCCCGATTCGATTGTGTGTCTGGTGAAAGAAGACCGCACGCTGTTTGCAGCCGATACGTTGATGCCGATTCCGTATTTTGTGGATGGAAGTTATGATGATTTTGTGGAGTCTTTAAATCGCCTGCGGAATCATAACTTCGAAAATGTCGTTCAGGGTCATGGTGAAATCATCCTCCGGGGAGAGGTGGAGGAAAAAATCACCGAAGACCTGGATTATCTGCTCAAACTGAGGGCTGCGGTAGATGCTGCGCTGCTGAATTCGTCGCCGGATGCGGCGCTGGAAGCTATTGATATTGAACAGTGTGGCAAGAGCCGCATTTTGCTAAACGGCGCTGCACCGCAGTTACACCGCCGCAACGTTCTAGCGCTGGCAAGCTGCCGCCGCGAGCCGGCCCAATTGTAATTCTCCGCCGGATATTTTAATGATTTGATTGAATGGATGGATGAGGTGACGTTTATGCCCGAACAGGTTTATCTGACCCCAGAAGGCAAAGCCGAACTGGAACGCGAGCTGGAAGAACTGCTCAATGTTCGCCGCCCCGAACTGGCCCTGAAGCTCAAAGAAGCGGTTTCCCAGGGTGATTTGAAAGAAAATGCGGATTATCACGATGCTAAAGAGCAGCAGGCTTTCATGGAGGGGCGCATACTGTACCTGGAAAATGTACTGCGTTCGGCGGTTTTGATCTCTAACGATGGCACATCAGATGAAGTGCGGATTGGTTCGGAAGTGACCATCGTTGAGGACGGCGGCGACGAGGACGAAACCTACAAAATCGTTGGGCCGGCGGAGGCCAACCCGCGCGAGCGCAAAATCTCGCACGAAAGCCCGATTGGCGGTGCGCTGTTGGGGCATCGGAAGGGCGATAAAGTGCGCGTAGCGACGCCTTCGGGCGAATTGATTTTTAAGATCAAGCGGATTAAATAAGCGTTTATCCATAAACCCGCCAGACAGTGGGCTTAAGCCCACTGTTCTGCTATCAGATCAATTGGTTTATGGATAGGTTCTAAACCGCTGGCCTGCCCGCATCTGTATTAAAACTAAAACGCCCCAGCGATCTGACTTCTGCGCGGGGCGTTTTGTTTTTCATCAGCCGATGGGCGTCCAGTCTCCGGTGCCGCCGAACGGGTCATCGTCGCGCGCGGGCGGCTGTGCCGGAGGCGGCTGCTGCAAGGGCGGCGGTTTTAACGGTGTTACGCTGCCGCCATAAGCCGGCGGTGGAGCGGCGGGCGGCGTGTAGGTCGGGAGCGGCGCGCTAGGCATCGGCGGGGGCGTAAAAGTTGGCGCATCGGCGGGCGGCGGTGGTGTATAGACGGGCGCTGCCACCGGGACGCTGGCGACCGGCTGTGCCGCGCCATCCTTGCGCCAGGTCAGCAGTTCGATGGTCAGCTTTTCGAAGTAGCTGTTGGCCGGCAGCGGCCCAGCGCCGTAGGTCATGTCCACGATGCGCGCCTGCATCCGCAGCGTGTTGGTTTCCAGTGTGAGCGTTCCCCCCGGCTGCGCCAGGATGACCTGTCCCTTCGGATCAAGTTTGGAGCGAATGGCGGGGTCGTTAAAGGCATATTCGGATGCAAAAACGCCGGTGAGGGTGCGAACGAAATCATCCTTGTCGAACAGCCAGACTTCGATGGCCGTAACTTTTTCCTGCTCGCCCACGCCGACCGTTTCGGAAATGACCGCGCCGCATTCGCCCAAAAATTCATCGTCATTTTTCGCGTCTTCGATGGCGAACGAATCATCGAAAGAACGTCCAGGGAAATACATCGAAACATGGCGCGCTACCGGCGGGCCGAAGCTGGTGGTAGGGGCGGCAGCTTCGTCTTTTGCAAGCTGCTGCGCCAGTTCGCGGGAGCGTTTGATGGCATCCACGTCCACCTGAGTCGCGCCGGGGCCTTTTTGCCCGCTGCGGCGGCGGCGGATAGAGCGGCGCACCGGCTCGACCAGCATCGGATTGATGTAAAAGCCGTACAGCAGCGAGCCGACAACCGCCACGATGATAATCACCACCGATCCCAGAATCCAGGGACGAATGCTGCCGATCAGACTCGGTTGAGGGGCAGAGGCGGCATTGACCTGCGCCTGAGCGGCCAGGTCTTCAATTTGAGTCAGGCCGAATTTCGCCGTGATAGCCTGGGGGTCGTCTACGGCCCGCAGCAGGGTAATGGTGTTCTGGTCAAGCTGTTCGGTGGACTGCGCGCTGCTGGCGAACAAGGTGTACCGGTCGGCGACGAGCTTCACCCATTCTTCCTGCCAGCCCTGTCCCAGTTTGCTGGGGTCAGCATCGTAGAAAACAACGGGGTCGAGCGCGTAAGACCAGATCAGGCCGACTAAAAAGGCCAGCACAATGACGACGATTTGCCGGGGCTTGGGGATGTAGGGCTTTATAACCGGCCATAAGCCGGTGATCGTATCTCGAATTTTGCCCACCATAAAATGCCGCCTTTCGTTCGGATGCCGTAATATCCCGGTTCAAGCTACGCCTATTTTACAGTACATTTTGCCAAGACAAAAATGAGCTGTCTGGATAGGACATGAGAACTAGACCGGCTCTGCCGTACTTTCCCCTAATTCATCCATCTGGTAGGTATGGTTGCAAACGGTACACTGCGCCGTCGTTTTGTTTTGTTCGACCAGCATCCCGCCGCAGTTCGGGCAAGGGTGAACCAGCGGGCGCTTCCAACTGGTATAGTTGCAGTCCGGGTAGCGCGAACAGCCATAGAAGGTGCGCCCCCGGCGGGATTTCCGCACGATGATTTCGCCGCCATGCGTTTTGCCGCAGGCCGGGCAGGCGACCCCGGTACGCTCCAGCCAGGGTTCGGTATAGCGGCACTCTGGGTAGTTCGAGCAGCCGATGAATTTGCCAAAGCGCCCGTAACGCACCACCAGGGGATGCCCGGAAACCGGGCAGTCGCGCCCGACGGCTTCCTCCTGCTGCAAGGAGGGCATACTCTCCTGGGCGGCCTTAATCTGCTTTTCAAACGGCTCGTAAAATTCCCGCAGCATGGGGCGCCATTCCTGGTTGCCATCGGCGATGTCATCGAGCCGGTCTTCCATCCGGGCGGTAAAGCGATAATCCATGATGTCCGGGAAAAACTTCACCAGCAGGTCGTTGACGATTTTGCCGGTTTCGGTCGGCACCAGGCGTTTGTCCTGTTTTTCGATATATTCCCGGTCTTCGATGGTTTTCATGGTCGGCGCGTAGGTGCTGGGGCGGCCAATGCCATATTCCTCCAATGTACGCACCAGGCTGGCTTCGGTATAACGCGGCGGCGGCTGCGTAAAATGCTGCTCCGGCAGCAGTTGCAATAAATCCAGCAAATCGCCGACCGCCAGTTCCGGCAGGATGCGCCCCTCGTCCTCGTCTGGTTCGACATCCTCATCGCGGGCGTCTTCGTAGAGCGCCAGGAAACCGGGAAACTTGATGGTGCTGCCGGAGACACGGAACAGGTAGGGCGTGTCGCCGCTTGTGCCGGCGTTGATCTCCACCCGCAGCGTATCGTAAACCGCGTTGGACATCTGGCTGGCGACAAACCGCTGCCAGATCAACTGGTACAGGCGGAACTGGTCGCGGGTGAGGTGGCTTTTGACGCGATCCGGTTCGCGCCAGACGCTGGTGGGGCGGATGGCCTCGTGGGCTTCCTGCGCGCCTTTCGCCCTGGTCTGGTAAACGGGCGGGGTGGATGGGTGGAACTTGGCGCCAAACCGTTTGTGGATGAAGTCTTTCGCCTCGGCCTGCGCCTGGGTAGAAACCTGCGGGCTGTCGGTACGCATGTAGGTAATCAAACCGACCTCACCGCCGTTGCCGATGTCTATACCCTCGTAAAGCTGCTGCGCGACCGTCATGGTGCGGCGGGCGGTAAAACCCAGGCGCCGCGATGCTTCCTGCTGGAGCGTGCTGGTGGTAAAAGGCGCGGAGGGGCGGCGCTGGCGCGTGCCGCGTTTTACGTCGCCGACGCGGTAGAGGCTTTTTTCCAGCATGTCCAGGTGCGGGCGCACGTCGCTTTCCTGCTTAAAGGCGACATCTTCGCCTTTGTATTTAATCAACCGCGCCACGAAAGGTTTATCGGTATCCTTGCCGTTGGCGGCGTGTTTTTGCAGCCGGGCGTCCAGCGTCCAGTATTCTTCCGGTTTGAAGGCTTCGATTTCCCGCTCGCGGTCAACCACCAGGCGCACCGCAATGCTCTGCACGCGCCCGGCGGAAAGCTGGTTGCGAACCTTCTCCCACAGCAGTTCGGTAATGTTGTATCCCACCAGCCGGTCGAGGATGCGGCGCGCCTGCTGGGCGTTCACCAGGTTCATATCCAGGCTGCGGGGATGAGAAAACGCCTCCTGGATGGCCGGCTGCGTGATTTCGTGGAACACAACGCGCTTGGCTCGGTTTTCGTCCATGTCGGTGGCCGCGATAAGATGCCAGGCAATCGCTTCACCTTCGCGGTCAGGGTCGGTTGCCAGGTAAATCTCGCTGGCTTTTTCGACGGCGGCTTTAAGTTCGTTGACGATTTCGCGCTTGTCGTTTGGCACGCGATATTTGGGCGCAAAATCGTTCTGGACATCCACCGATAACTGCGTGACCAGTAAATCGCGCACGTGGCCTTTTGAGGCTTTGACGGTGTACCCCTTACCCAGAAAATTGCCAACGCTGCGTGCTTTGGCCGGCGATTCCACGATCACCAGGCGATCGGCACTGCGCCGGGGGGAGGCTTTGCGGGCCGGTTTGGGCGTTTTACCCTTACCTTTTCGGGGTTTTTGGGGGGCGGCGGTTTTTTCGGGTTTGGGCAGGCCGGCATGGGCTTCGGTAGCGCCCATACGGAATAAAGCCGTCCCGCAGACCGGACACGCTCCCCGCGTGCCGGGTGCGCCGTTGGCGGTATAAACGGGCTGCGGGTTCTGCATCTCCCGTTGGGTTTTACATTTAACGCAATAGGCTAGGTTGCTCATGCCGGTTCCTGGTTCTTGATTTTAGAGATACTTATAGTTTTTGGTCGTCAGCAGGTGGTTAACCACTTCTTTAACGTCCTGGGCGCGATCTTTGTGGCAGATGAGCAGCGCGTCCGGCGTTTCGACCACGATAATATCCTGGATACCGATGGTCACGGTCAGTTTATCACTGTATACCAGCGTGCCGCGCGTGTCCAGGATAACCCGTTCCGGCTGGCGGCCTTTAAAGCCGTTGCCGAATTTGTCTAGTTTGAGGACTTCGTAAAGCGAAGCCCAGCTTCCCACATCATTCCAGCCAATATCCACCGGGATGACGGCGATCTTTTCCGCGCCTTCCATCACGGCATAGTCCAGCGAAATGTCTTTGATCTGCTGCCAGATGTCTTCGAGGCGTTCCTCAAATTCGGGGGTATCCACTGACGGCTGCAATTTCATAAAACCGGCGTGCATGTCCGGCTGCTGGCGGGCGAGTTCGGCCATCGCCTGCTGCGCCGTCCAGATGAACATGCCGGAGTTCCAGCTATATTCACCAGAGGCCAGGAAAGTCGTCGCGGTGACGGCGTTGGGTTTTTCGGTAAAACCGCGCGAGACATAACAGGAAAAACCGTCCACATCGCAAAGTTTGTCGCCCTGGCGGATGTAACCAAACCCAGTCGCTGGGTAGGAAGGCGAAATGCCCAGGGTGACGATGTATCCCTGGTGGGCGACTTCGTGGGCGGCGGCCAGGGCGGCACGGAATTTCTCCTTATCCTGGATGTGATGATCGGCGGTGAGGATGACCACCGCCGCCTGCGGGTCGCGCTTCTGGATAACGGTCAGCCCCAGGGCGGCAGCCGGGCCGCTGTTTTTGCCGTAGGGTTCGACGATGAAGTTCTGTGCCGGGATTTCCGGGGCCTGCGCGTGCATGATGTCCACATATTTACGCCCGGTAACGACGTAAATCTGCTCTGGGGCGAACAGCGGAGCCAGCCGGTCAACGCTGACTTTAAACATGGAAACATCTTCGACCAGCGGCAAAAGCTGTTTGGGCATATCCTGGCGGCTCATCGGCCACAGGCGCGTGCCGCCGCCGCCCGCCATAATCAATGCGTAATAATGTTCCATGCTTCCTGCGCCCCTCCGGGTATTAGTCGCGAGTATGTACCAGGCAATATTGCATGTGTCCCACCATTCGCGCGAGCCCTTTAAGTTCGAGAATGGTGAGGGTGCTGTTCACAATGGATACTGGCAGGCCGCACAGCCGCGTCAGGTCATCCACATGGATAGGATCAGCGCCCAGCAGTTGGAGCAGGCTTTTTTCCGTATCGTTGGCGGGGACGATCCGCTCGGTAATCGTGCTGGCCTGCGCGTTCTGATGCGTGATGTTCAATTCTTCCAGAATATCCTCGACGGCCATCACCAGTTTAGCGCCGTCTTGAATGAGCCGGTTCGTGCCGCCGCTCATGGGATTAAAAATATTGCCGGGGACGGCGAACACCTCACGTCCCTGTTCGGCAGCGGTGGTTGTGGTAATGAGCGCGCCGCTTTTTTCCGGCGCTTCCACCACCAGCACGCCCAGCGCCAGGCCGCTGATAATACGGTTGCGGCGGGGGAAGTTGCGGCCATCCGGCGGCGTGCCGACCGGAAATTCGCTGATGATTGCCCCGTGCCGCAGAATATCGTCGGCCAGTTTCTGGTTATCTGCCGGGTAGATGCGGTCAATGCCGCAGCCCAGCACAGCCAGCGTGCGTCCGCCGCCATCCAGCGCGCCCCGGTGCGCCGCGCTGTCCACACCATGCGCCAGCCCGCTGATGATGGTAATGCCCTGGGCGGCCAACTGTTTGGCGAAGTGATAAGCTGCGTCGCGTCCGTAGCTGGTGGCGCGGCGTGTGCCAACGATGCTGAGGGCGTGATCGTCTTCCGGCGCGAGCTGGCCGCGCACGTATAACACCGTCGGCGCGTCTGGGATTTTTTTCAACAGCGCCGGATAATGTTCGTCGGCCAGCGTCAGCAGCCGCGCCCCGGCCTTTTCGATTTTTGCCATTTCGGCATCCAGGTTTAGCTGCTGGCGGACGCGCAGCAGGTTTTCGACCGGCTGCCGGTCCAGGCCCGCTTCGCAAAGCCTTGTTTCGCTGGCCGTCCAGGCCAACGCCAGATCGCCGAATCTGTTTAAGAGATGAGATAACCGTTTGGGGCCGATTTCGGGTACCAGGCTGAAGCCGAGCCAGTATTTACGATCATTCACCATGCTGCCCAACGGATTGTTTGCCGGTTGCAATTCACAGCATAGCAAGCCATTGTTTGGCTTGTCAAGCGTGTTTTAAGCGTCAGGGAGCAGACCTTCCGGCAGTTTCATGATGATAAGGCCGTTTGGTAGGTCGGTTTCGATTACCGTTTCATCGGTTGCGGGCAGCAGCACCTCGCCGTACTGCGGGCTGTTGACGATATAAACATCGTTGGCGCCGGTTTCCAGAATTTCGACGATTTCGCCGATCACCCGGCCTTCGGACGTGCGAACGGTCAGGCCGATCAACTGGTACAGGTACACTTCGCCTTCATCCAGCGGTACGGCGTCCTCCGTCTTGACCATAACGAACTGCCCCCGCAGCAGTTCGGCCTGATTGCGATCATCCACGCCGCGCAGCCTGAGCAGCAGGTACGCCTGATGAAACCGGACGCCCTGGACGTGATAAACATCCGCCTGGGGTGATTCCGGGTCGCGCCCGATGTGGACGGTTTCCAGGGAAACAAGCCGCTCCGGGTAGGCCGTTAACACGCGCACCTTCAGCTCACCGGAGACCCCGTGCGGGCGCAGGATTTCGCCTAGAAGCAAGTAGGATGGGGACGAGATGGTCATAAAAAACGTCGAGGACAGTGGGCTTAAGCCCACTGTCTGCTTAAGCCCACTGTCTGCTTAAGCCCATAAGCCCGCTGGCTGCCTAGACGATCTTCAGGATGACTTTGTTATAGCGGCTGTCGGCGCCGGCACGCAGCAGCGCGCGCATAGCGTTGGCGACATGCCCGCCTTTGCCGATCACACGGCCCGTATCTTCCGGCGCGACGCGCAGTTCCAGGATGAGCGTCGAACCGGAGGCGCGCCGGTATACTTTTACGGCTGCCGGGTCGTCAACCAGGCTTTTAGCGATATATTCAATCAAGTGTTCCACCGCAGCAGGCCTTTAAACTTGTCACGAAGCGGCTTCTTCGGCGGCAGCGGCGGCGGCTTTACGCCCCTGGCCGGCTGCCGGGGAAGGCCGGCGCGTCTTCTGGCTGACCGGCTCGGCGCTGGCTTTGGCGGCGGCCGCCTCCTGAAGCAGGGTTTCGAGCGCCTCGCCTTTACGCATCCGTTCAAAACGTTCCAGCGTGCCGGTGCGCCGCATGATGCTGGATACGGCATCGGACGGCTGCGCGCCGACGCTTAACCAGTAGAGCGCGCGCTCCTCGTCTAATACATCGGTCGGGGGTTCGGTGCGCGGGTTGTGGTGGCCGATATTCTCGATATATTCACCACTGCGCGCCGTGCGCTGGTTAACGACCACGATACGATAGCTGGGCTGTTTTTTCAAACCTACGCGGCGAAGACGAATACGAACCATTAGCCTTGTTTCTCCTCAAACGAGCCGGCAGAGGCGACGCGCCCCTGCACATAATCTGGATGTTCAGCGCATCGCGCCGGGCAAACCGGGTATACGGGGGAAACGCCCCTTACCGATCTGCCCCATTAATTTTTGCATGTCCCGGAACTGTTTCAAAACCTCATTCACGTCACGCACCTCCACCCCGCTGCCACTCGCAATGCGCTTGCGGCGGCTGGCATTGAGGATTTTGGGATTTTGACGCTCTTTTGGGGTCATCGAATAGATAATCGCCTCGACTTTTTTGAGGCGTTTTTCCGCTTCTTCCTGGTCAATCTGGTTTTTCATGCGATCCATGCCGGGGATCATACCCAGGATTTGCGTCAGCGGTCCCATTTTTTTGATTTTCTGGAGCTGCTCCAAAAAGTCCTGTAAGGTGAACTGGTTTTCCATCAGCTTCTTCTGAAGCTTGATGGCCTCGCGCTCGTCGAAGGCTTCTTCAGCCTTTTCGATCAGGCTGAGGACATCACCCATGCCCAGGATGCGCGAAGCCAGTCGGTCGGGGTGGAAAACCTCGAACCCATCAATTTTCTCGCCCGTACCCAGGAACTTGATCGGCACGCTGGTCACGGCGCGCATCGAGATGGCTGCGCCGCCGCGCGCGTCGCCGTCCACTTTGGTCAAAATCAACCCGGTGATACCCACGCGGCTGTTAAACCCCTGGGCGATGTTGACGGCTTCCTGCCCGGTCATCGAGTCCGCCACCAGCAGGATTTCCGCCGGGTTGACGCGCCGCTTGATTTCTTCCAGTTCGGCCATCATCTGGTCGTCAATCTGGAGGCGTCCGGCGGTATCCAGGATGGCGACGGCGGCGTTGGCTTCTCTGGCGGCCTTCAGGCCGTTCACACAGATGTCCGCCGGGCGGGAAGTTGTACCTTCCTGGTGGTATGGCACACTGATTTGTTTGGCAAGCGTCACCAGCTGGTCAACGGCTGCCGGGCGGTAGGTGTCTGCCGCGATCAGGAAGGGCGGTCGCCCATCTTTCCGCAGATGCACCGCCAGTTTGGCCGCCGTCGTCGTTTTGCCCGACCCCTGCAAACCCACCAGCATGATGACATGCGGCTTGACGCTGCCGGAGAAGTTCAGCCGGCCAGCCTCGCCGAGCGTGTCAATCAGCTCCTCGTGGACGATTTTGACGACCTGCTGCGCCGGGCGCAGGCTTTTGGCGACTTCAGCGCCGACCGCGCGCTCTTTGACGCGCTTTATGAAGTCCTTAACCACCGGCAGCGCGACATCGGCTTCCAGCAGCGCCAGGCGCACTTCGCGCATGGCGGTATCCACGTCTTTTTCGGTCAGCTTGCCGGTGCGCCCCAAGTTGTCGAAGATACCTTGCAGGCGCTCGCTCAGGTTTTCAAACATGGCGGCTGGTAACACTCCCGATTACAGGCGTGAAAATTGTAGATGAGGGGGGGCGTTCCGTCAAGATGGCGGTTGGTTAAATGGAGATTGACTGCTTTTTTGAGTGTTATTTCACGGTCCAGGGGGGAATTTTTTACAAAAAATTTGGAACTTTAATGAATCCTTAGAAGTTTATTGGCATATAATCGAAAAGGACAGTTTGTAGGTGGTGTAATCATAGATTGTGCATTTCTGCCACCCAAAACCGACCAACCATCCGCCCGATCATCAAGTTATTTTGGATAAGGAGTGCTTATCTTATGCGCCAAGTCTCAGTTCGTTTGAAGGGCAGGCCGCTGGCCGCCCTGGCCTGCGTACTTCTGCTTTTGCTGGTTGTGCCGGCAGCACTATCTCAACAGCCGGCGCCAGGGCCGGAACTGCTGACCCCACCGGCCTCTTTTATTACCAGCAACCCGCGCCCCACGCTAAGCTGGCAGGCTGCGCCGGGGGCGACCTCTTATGAAATCCAAATCTCGGATACACCGGAATTTGGCCGCACTGTTACACAGACCGCCGAGGTGGTGAACGCCACGCGCTACACCAGCGCGCAGCTCAGCAACGGTAAATATTACTGGCATGTGCGGGCGCTGGCCGACGGCGTGCCGCTGGGCGGGTGGAGCATGACGCGGGAATTCACGGTGGACACCTCCTTCCCGGTGCGCCCGGACTGGATGGGCGAAAGCTGGATTGCCGCGCCGCATTACGGCGTACCGGCGGGCGACCCGACCGGCCAGATCGTCATCAACGAACTGTGCGCGGGCTGCTACCTGTACGGCGGCGGTCGCGCGGCGGTTGAGTTCTACAACGCCGGCCCGACGCCGGTTAACATGACCAACTGGAAGATGACCGTCTGGTGGTCTACTAATGTTCTCACAATCGTATATTATTTCCCGGCAGTCACGCTCAACCCTGGTGCTTACCTGACGGTATACGAGGGAAGTGGCGCTGACTTCCTCGATCCCAATGGCGCTGTTGTGTACCTGGGGCCGAATATCATTTATCCGTACAATGCCATCAATTACCGGGGTGCCATCGCGCTGGAAAGCACCGCGCCGACCGGCATTGACTTCCTGCGCTTCCGGGCCACTTTTGGCACGTCATCCGTAGCGCCGCCCAAAGGCACTAAATGGTCGGGGCCGGACCCGCTCTCCAACCAGTTTTATTATTCAATCGGGCGCGACTGGTACAGCTTCGACGCCGACAAGGGCGCGGACTGGACTGAACAGGCAGACAGCCTGGAGTTCCAGAACAGCCATTCGCCTGCCGCCAAGCCGTCCGCCGCGCCGGTGCAGGTTTCGCCGGCGGCCAATGCTTTCGTGGCAAACGGGGCGGATGTGGCCGTGTGGAAGCCGGCATTTAACGCTGAATGGTACAACCTGCAAGTCTCCACGCTTTCGACCTGCGCGTCACCCAATGTGCTGAATGTCGCTTTCATCTATGGCACTGAGTGGCCGATGAGCGTATCGCCGGACGGGGTTTACTACTGGCGCGTACAGGGGGAAAACTTCCTGGGCGCGGGGCCGTG
>JAPKMO010000040.1 GCA_026645945.1 Anaerolineae bacterium | reverse complement strand
TCATGCTCGCTTCCGCCGTTGTCCATCACCGTCAAACTGACCACTTCATCACCTTCGGCCAGATGCATCACCACCACACCCTGAGCATTACGCCCGGTTTCGCGGATTTCCGCCAGTTTTGTCCGCAGCACCACGCCAAACTTGGTCATCAGCATAATGTCATCATCCGGGTTGATACAGCGCATGGAGACGATTGGCCCGGTTTTGTCGTTCCGCGCCAGCGTGCGAATACCGACGCCGTACCGCCCCTGCGACCGGTAATCTTCCAGGAGTGTGCGTTTGCCAAAGCCATTGCGCGTCACCACCAGCATATGCGTATGGTCGGCGCACACCACGTCCATGCCCGCCACCCAGTCGCCGGCTTCCAGGCGGATGGCGTTAACGCCGGCTGCCGGGCGTCCCATCATCCGCACTTCGGACTCGTGGAAGCGGATGCTCTGACCGTTCTGCGTCACCAGAATGACATCCTGATCGCCATCGGTAAATTTCACCCATCCCAGGTAATCGTCGCTGTCCAGCGTCATAGCAATCAGGCCGCTTGGCCGCACCGCCGCGAACTCCTTCAGCGCCACCCGCTTGATACGCCCCTGCACCGTCGCCATCACGAAATAACCGTCATGGTCGAACGATTCTACCGGCAGCACAGCAGTGATATACTCGTCCGGCGACAGGTTCAAAACCGTATGAATCAGAGTCCCTCGGTTCGCGCGCCCTGTTTCCATAATGCGGAACGCCCGCTCCGAATACACCTTGCCCTTATCGCTGAAGAACAGAATCGTATCGTGATTGTTGGCAGTGAAGATTTCAAACAGCACATCTTCTTCTTTGGTCGTCATCCCGATGACGCCCTTGCCGCCCCGCCGCTGCGCCCGGTAAGCGGTTGCCGGAACTCGTTTGATATATCCCCGCGTGCTGAGCGAGATGATAACCTGCTCGTCGCGCACCAGGTCAGCCTCATCAAACTCGGTATTCACGCCGCGCAGGATTTGCGTCCGCCGCTCGTCGCCGTATCGTTCAGCCATCTCCAGAATATCGGCGCGAATCAGATCGCGTATTTTGGCGGGTGACGCCAGCAAATCTTCCAGGTAGGCGATGCGCGCCAGCACCTCGTTATATTCATTCTGAATTTTCTGCCGCTCCAGTGCCGCCAGCCGCCGGAGCTGCATTTCCAGGATGGCATTCGCCTGCGGCTCGCTCAAATCAAAACGCGCCATCAGCTTATGGCGGGCGTCGTCGGTATCATCCGAGGAACGAATGGTCTGGATGACCGCGTCCAGGTTGGAAAGCGCCTTCAACAGCCCTTCCAGGATGTGCGCCCGCGCCCGCTGTTTTTCCAGTTCAAACTCGCTGCGCCGGACGATCACTTCGTAACGATGGTCAATGTAGATTTGCAGCGCGCGCTTCAGGCTCAGCGTGCGCGGCTCGTTGTTCACCAGCGCCAGCATCTGGATGCTGTAGGTGCTTTGAAGCTGGGTATACTTGTACAATTGGTTCAACACCGTTAACGGCTGCGCGGCCTGTTTTAACTCCACCACCAGCCGCATCCCTCGCCGGTCGGATTCGTCGCGCAAATCGTGGACGTGCTGCAAGCGCCCCTCGCGCACCAGTTCCACAATACGTTCGATGAGCGCCGTTTTGCTTACCTGATACGGGATTTCCGTAAACACGATGCGAAAACGCCCGCCTCGCATTTCCTCAATGTCGGATTTAGCGCGCATGACCACCCGACCACGCCCGGTAGCATAAGCCTCTTTCAGTTCGTCACCCACGACGATATACGCCCCGGTCGGAAAATCCGGCCCTTTGACGAACTCCATCAGGTCATCAACCGTTACTTCGTCAATCGTCTCGTACTGGTCAATCAGGTAAGCAATCGCCTGCGCCAATTCGTGCAGGTTGTGGGGCGGCACGTTGGTCGCCATGCCGACGGCAATACCGCTGGTGCCGTTCAGCAGCAGGTTTGGCAGCCGGGCCGGCAGCACCGCCGGTTCTTGCGTCGTACCGTCGTAGTTGTCTACGAAATCCACCGTGTTCATGTTGATGTCGGCCAGCAGTTCCTCGGCCATCTGCGACAGGCGCGCCTCGGTGTAACGCATAGCCGCCGGGCTGTCGCCGTCCACACTGCCGAAGTTACCCTGCCCGTCCACCAGCGGGTAACGCAGCGAAAAATCCTGCGCCATACGCGCCATTGCGTCGTATACGGCGCTGTCTCCGTGCGGGTGATATTTACCCAGCACATCGCCGACGATGCGCGCGCTCTTTTTGTAAGCCGAATTGGCGCGGATGCCCATATCGTACATGGCATACAGGATGCGCCGGTGGACAGGCTTGAGGCCGTCGCGGGCGTCCGGCAGCGCGCGGGCGACGATCACGCTCATGGCGTAATCCAGGTAGCTGCCGCGCATTTCTTCGTTAATGTTAATCGGGCGGATCGTGCCAGCGTCCATCACCATGTTCGTTTATGCTCCAAGACTCAAACCCCACCTGCTTTGTTTATCCCCTCCCGGTGAGGAGAGGGAGTCGGAGGGTGAGGTCAGGTTAACTGCGCTGCTCGTTCATTGCTTTTCGGGTTAAGGCGCGCCAGTCGGCGCGCCGGGGTGAAAAAGAAGTTTCCACTACAATACACCTGAACAACAGGTTTAATTATACCTCAAAACGCCTCTAAAGGCCATATCCAACCCGCTGTATCACAACCGCTAAGATAGTTATCCCAAATCACTTGGGATAAAATCTAATCTTCTGCGAGCGTGTATACTACGAGATAGGATCTACACTGCACACAGTTTTAACAAAAATGTTTGATGCTAACCAAGGAGCAGGTGCGGGATGTATAAGAGCCGTATTCTAATTATGGCGATTGTGTTACTTGTGCCGGTAGCAGCTGGGTATTTTATGATACGAGCGAAGCTGTCTGGCAGTGAAGTTTCCAGACTCATAGACCTCGCCCAGGAACATGCCCTCACTTCGCGCTACGACGACGCTATAACCGACCTGACCACCGCGCTCGAAATCGCTCCCCAAAACCCGGAACTTCACATCATGCGCGGGCAGATGTACTTGGCGCTGTACGAATGGGACGCCGCATTGGCCGACTACAACGCTGCGCTGGAACTCGCGCCTGATTACGCCGACGCCTACTACTATCGCGGCGTGCTGTACGCCTCGATTCTGCAAACCGGCCTGGATACCCGCGACAATGCCCTGGCCGACTTCCACCGCTACCTGGAACTCGTCCCGGACGGCAGCCACGCCGCTGCCGCCGCGCAGCATATCGCCGACCTGGAAACCGCCCAGGACGCCCTGAACGGCTAAATTGCAAAATGATTCGCAGCGTGCAGCATCTTGGCGGTTTTTAGTTTCTGCGGTACAACTTGCCTGCCCGATTTTTATACTCTTAAGATACGCTTTAGGAGAGTCCTGTGAAAATTTTAAGGATTGTTTTACTGGTTTTTGTCCTGGTTGTCGCTGTTGTTCTGCTTGGCGGTTTTCTGGTGTTTAACGATTGGACGCGCGGGCCGCTGCCCCAAACGGATGGGGAAATTACGGTAACGATGCCGCCCGGCGCGTTGGCCGCCGCAGGCGCCGGGCTAAAAAATACCGTCGAGGTTATCCG
The DNA here is from genome assembly GCA_026645945.1 of Anaerolineae bacterium. GTDB lineage: Bacteria > Chloroflexota > Anaerolineae > Aggregatilineales > Phototrophicaceae > CFX2. The sequence goes on along the minus strand of JAPKMO010000040.1, from coordinate 31,207 downwards.
CGACAAATGGGGAATCCCACACATTTACGCCGCCAGCACCTACGATCTCTTTTTCGCGCAGGGTTACATTCAGGCACAGGATCGCTGGTGGCAGATGGAGTTTAACCGGCACATCGGCAGCGGTTCGATTCAGGAGCTGACCGGCAAACAGGACAGCGTAATGCCCCAGGATGTGTTCATCCGCACCGTCGGCTGGCGGCGCGCCGCTGAACACGATCTCGAAAGTTATGACACGGAAAGCCTGGCCGTCCTGCAAGCCTTCGCCGATGGCGTCAACGCTTATATCCTCAGCCGCCCGCCCGACGACCTGGCGCTTGAATATACCCTGCTCGGTTTAACCGGCGTTCGCATCACCATCGAACCCTGGACGCCGGTGGATTCGCTGGTGTGGGCAAAGGTGATGGCCTGGAATCTGAGCGGCAACCGCGACGAAGAACTGCAACGTTCGGCGCTGTACGAAACGCTCGGCCAGGAGATGGCCGACCAATATCTGCGACCCTGGCCGTTCGGCCAAAAACCGACCATCATCCCACCGGAGACGCTGCCCATTACCGATTCCACGCTGACCGCCTCATCCGGCAGCGCCGGTATCATCGGAGTCAGCGCGCGGCTGGCAGGCGGAATTACACCCGGCCATACCCTGTTCCGCACCGACCCAGCCATCGGCAGCAACAACTGGGTCGTCGGCGGGCAGCTTACCGAAAGCGGCGCGCCGCTGCTGGCCGATGACCCGCATCTGGGCATTCAGATGCCATCTATCTGGTACGAAATCGGCCTGCACTGCCAGCCGGTCGGCGAGGAATGTCCTTTCGAGGTGCGCGGTTTCGCGCTGCCTGCCACGCCGGGTATCATCATCGGGCATAATGCCCGCATCGCCTGGGGCGTCACCAACGTCGGGCCGGATACGCAGGATTTGTACCTGCTGAAGATCAACCCGGACAACGAACTACAATACGAGTGGAACGGCGAATGGCGTGATATGGTCGTCCACGAGGAAACCATCAACTTCGGCGACGGCGAGCCGCCTATCACGATCCGCGTGCGCGAAACGCACCTCGGCCCGATCATCAACGACAACCAGATTGATGACGATGGCACGCTTCAGGGCTTCAATAACGACGACCCGATGGCCTTCCGCTGGACAGCATTAGAGCCGAGTACGATCTTAAGAGCGGCGGTCGGCCTTAATCGCGCGCAGACCTGGGAGGAGTTCCGCGACGCGCTGCGTTACTGGGACGTTCCTTCACAGAACTTCGTTTACGCCGACGTAGACGGCAACATCGGCTACCAGACGCCCGGCAAAATCCCCGTCCGCGCCGCCGGGCATTCCGGCCTGCTGCCGGTGGACGGCACGACCGATGCTTATGAATGGAAAGGGTATATCCCGTTCGATGACCTGCCGCGCGCGCTCAACCCGGAAAGCGGCTTTCTGCACAGCGCTAACCAGGCTGTTGTGCCGCTGGAGTATTACGACCAGCTGCGCGATAAACTGGCGGATGAGTTTGGAGAGGACGCCAACTATTTTATCAGCCAGGAGTGGGACTACGGTTATCGCGGGCAGCGCATTGTCGAACTGCTTCAGACGCTAACTCCCCACAACTCGGACACGTTTGCGACCATTCACGGCGATAACAAAATCATCAGCGCCGAAGAACTGATGCCCTACCTGATCGAACTCGACTTCGGGGATGAAACACTCAACGGTGCGCGCGACTGGCTGGCGGAGTGGGATTATCAGATGCACATGGACAGCCCTCAGGCCGCTCTGTACGCCAGCTTTTGGGCGCGGCTGGTAGACAACCTGTTTAACGATCAACTGGATGATGGCAGCGCGGGCGGCGGCTCGATGGATATGTGGGCGGCCTACCAACTGGCCCAGGAGCCGGAAAACTCCTGGTGGGACGACATTCGCACCACCGACAGAACCGAAACCCGCGACGACATCCTCACCCGGTCATTCCGAGAAGGTTATCAGGCAGTCGTTGAACAGCTTGGCAGCGACCGCGCCGCCTGGAAGTGGGGCAGCCTGCACACTTCCACTTTCGTCAGCAACCCGCTGGGCAGCAGCGGCATAAGCCTGATCGAAAACATCTTCAATCGCGGCCCGGTGGCAGCCAGCGGCGGCTCGTCCATCGTCAACGCCACCAGTTGGAGCGCTGCTGCCGGAGATTACACGGTGCGCGCGCTGCCCTCAATGCGGATGATCGTAGACCTGGGGGACTTCAGACGCAGCCTGACCATCCACACCACCGGACAGAGCGGCCACCCCTACAGCCCGCACTACGCCGACATGATTGACGAATGGCGAAACATACAATATCACCCGATGCTGTGGGCGCGCGAGGATGTGGAGGCCAACGCCGCCAGCCGCCTGACGCTTAAACCAGGTGGCTAAAGCGATCTACTTCATCATTCGCGGGGGCGAGCCGCCGGGTTCGCCCCTGCACGCCGGATATGCTGAGCCGCACCCCTAAAACACCAGGCGTCCGGTCGCCAGCAGCAGCGCGATCCCCAGCACGCACACGTTCATGAACAAAAAGATCGTCAAAAACATGCGCTCGACCGCCGTCATGCCCAGGAACAGTTTATCTACTTTATGTTCGGTATCTTCTTCGACGGCAAAAGCGTCGTCATCCTCCTCGAAATCAAAATCGTTCTCGGCTGCGCTTTTCCGAAGATCGTCCAGCATAACAGCTTCTCCTTCAAAACTGCCCGTGCTTACCTCATTTTAGCACGATTGCCCCATCTGGCATCCGGTCGGGTAATTCATTAAAGCTCTGTCACGACGCGCGCCGCCAGCTCCCATCCACCAACCGGAACAACACTTCCTGGCGGCTGGCGAGGTCGTCGCCCACCTGCACCACCGCCCGAATCTGCGGCGTGCCGTCCGCGCCGGTTTCCAGCGGCGCTGAGATGACCACTTTCTGCAAATCCAGCGGGGCGGCGGCAAAACGCTGGTAGGCCAGCTCGCGCACCATCGCATCGCGGGTATCGTACAGCGCCAGAAAATTCGCCTCATCCCGCCGCCGGATAAGCTCGTCTTCCGTCACCAGCCGCCAGGTCAGCAGATCGCGCCAATCCAGGCTGGCCTGCTCAAGCGAGGTTACTCCCGCTGCTTCGTTGAAGATGCGCGCGTCAGAGGCCGGCTGCATAAGCTGAAGCAGGCGGCCAACGGCGGTTTCGCCGTAGTTCTGTGCCAGGCTGCCGATAAGGAACGAATTGGTATTCATCTCGACAAAACGCCCCACCAGCCAGGAGATGACGGCCTGCCGCAGATGATACGCATCGGCAGGATAAACGGGCTGCAAGTTGTTGGTCGCTACCAGCACCAGCCGCTCTGCCAGCAGGCCCGCCGCGCTGAATTGTAATTCCAGATCAAACGGCATGTCCGCCCGCGCGCGCTGAGTATACGGCGACGGCACTTGCAGCAGCCAGGGATTGCTGCCCGACCAGGACATTTGCAAGCCCTCGTCCGGCACGATGTCCACCATAACCGCCGGCAGCGTGCTGCAGGCCAGCGCCGCGCAGCCGATCCGCAGCCACTGCTCCAGGCGCGGCCCCAGGCTGGCCGCTAGGGGAGCGTCCACCGCCTGGAAGCGCACCGAAACCCCCTGCCCATCAAAACGCCGCACATCGCCCCAGAAGGTGTAATCCGGCGGCACATGCCGCCAGCCATCATCGTAGCGCCAGTAAAACCAGATGCGCGTATACGGCACGCCGTCAATGATCTCCTCAACCGCCACCCGCGCCCGTGTCCGGTCAATCGTCAGGTCGAGAATACGCCCGGTAAGTTGAATGCTGCTGTTCAGCTTGAGCGCCTGATAGTCCTGAAAGGTTTGCTCCTGTTTTTGCAGCCATTCGCCGGATGCGCTGCGCTGTGCCGCCGAAAACGCGCCCCAATCACCCAACCGCAGCGCCGCGATTTCGGCATCTACCGTATTCCGCAGCAGTTCTTCGACCGCATATTCAACCGTCTCCAGGCGCAGATAAATGAAACCGACAATCGCGCCCAAAATCGCCAGCACACCCAGCACGAACATCAGCAGGCGCAGCCGCGCCAGCCGCCGGCGGCGTCGGGTTTCCGGGTCTTCACCGGCGCTTTTGACATGCGTCTGTTCGGCCTCAATTTCCCAATCGAGTTTAATGCCCATGCTCATCTGTTCCTAAAGCCACATCGCCGGCCAGGATGCAGCGCAGTTCGCCACCGTCCCACACCCATAACGCGCCGGTTTCATCCACCCGTTCGGCCAGGCCGCGCACCTCGCCGACGACCACCATCTGCCCCAATGTTGTCAGCCGGGATTTCCACGCCTCGAACAGCGCGGGCCGGCCCAGCAGCCCATACCAATGGTCTACATTATCCAGCAGGCCGGCCAGCAGTTCCAGCCGGTTCACCGGCCTGCCAAGCGCCGCCTCCAGGCTGATGGCCGTCGTTTCCAGTTCCGTGCCGCTAAAATCCACCCGCACGTTCAGCCCCAGGCCTAACACTACACCCAGCAGCCGATCACCATCCCAGACTGCTTCCGGCAGCACGCCGCAGATTTTCCGCCCATTCACCTGCACATCATTCGGCCATTTGATGCCGGAGTCTTTTACGCCGAAGCGCAGCAGCGTATCGTGAATCGCCAGCGCGCCGAGCATGGTGATCTGCGAGACGAACTCGACACGCGGATGCAGGATAACCGATACCGCCAGCGCCGCGCCCGGCGGCGTCTGCCAGGAACGCCCCAGACGCCCGCGCCCGCTGGTCTGTTCGTCGGCGATTACGACCGCGCCATCCGGCGCACCCATTTTCAGCCACTCCAGCGCGACTTCGTTGGTGCTGCCAACACGTTCGTAATACCGCGCCGCGCGGGGCGTTAGCGCCTGCTGAATGCGTTCCGCTGTAAATTCCATTACTCCCTCATGCTGTGAAAACGCAGCCTGACCGCCCAAATTGTATCATATCCCCCCGCGCCGCATCTCGACTTGTTTCCGGCGTCCGGCCTCTTTATAATCGAATTTGCGGCGGTTCAACGGACTCATGCATGGACTATCTGTGGACACCCTGGCGTATGGCCTATATTCGCGGCGAAAAAAAGCCTGCCGAGGGCTGCGTATTCTGCCATCTGGCGGCGGCGAAGGATGATAACGGCCAGATCATCGCCCGGTCTGGTTACGTTTATGTCACGCTCAACCTGTATCCATACAATAACGGCCATCTGATGGTCATCCCCAACCAGCATACCGACACGCCCGAAAACCTGCCGGTAGAAGCTCTGACTGACCTGATGCAAACCGCCAACCGGGCGTTGGCCGTCCTGCGGGCGGCATACAACCCGCCGGCCTTCAACCTGGGCGCGAACATCGGCCCGGCGGCGGGCGCGGGCATCGCCGAACATTATCACTTTCACATCGTCCCACGCTGGCCGGGGGACGCTAACTTCATGACGACCGTCGGCCATACGCGCGTCATCCCGGATACGCTGGACAACATCTACCATGAACTGAAAGCCATCTGGCATCGTCTGTACCCGGAGGGCAGTTAGCTGCACCATCGGGAAATCATCCTTAGAGAAAGAAGAGAAAGAGATTTTTATGTCCACCAACGGTAAAAATGAACGTGAAGCGGTCATCCTGACCAGCGTCCGCACGCCCAGCGGCAAGTTCCTGGGGGCGTTTGCGCCGCTCAGCGCCGCCGAACTGGGACGCGCGGTGGTAAAAGCCGCTGTCGAGCGCAGCGGCATCAATCCGGCTGACGTGGATGAGGTCATCATGGGTAACGTTGTCAGCGCGGGCGTCGGCCAGGCGCTGCCCCGCCAGATCAGCATCGGCGCGGGCGTACCGGATCACGTCGGCGGGCTGCTGATTAACAAAGCCTGCGGCAGCGGCCTGAAAGCCGTCATGCTGTCGGCCAGCGCCATCAAAGCCGGAGACGGCGACCTGTTCATTGCTGGCGGCGTGGAAAGCATGAGCAACGCACCCTACCTGCTGCCGTCCTTACGCCAGGGCAATAAATACGGCGATGTCCAGATGGTTGATGCCTTGCGCCACGATGGGCTGTGGTGTTCGCTGTGTAACTGGAGCATGGGCAGCGCGGCGGAGTTCATCGCCCGGCAGTTTGAGGTCAGCCGCGAGGAGATGGACGAGTTCGCGCTTCGCAGCCACCGGCTCGCCGCCCAGGCCACCGAAGCCGGCAGTTTTAAGGCCGAAATCATGCCGATTACCATCCCAGGACGCAAGGGTGATGTGATCGTTGACCAGGATGAGCCGATTCGGGCAGATACCTCGCTGGATGCGCTGGCGAAGCTCAAACCGGCCTTTGAAACCGATGGCCGCGTCACCGCCGGCAACGCGCCGGGCATGAACGACGGCGCATCGGCAGTGGTGGTCAGCAGCCGCGCCTACGCCGAACGGCACGACCACCAGCCGGTGGCGCGCGTGGTCGCCTATGGGCAGGCGGCCGTTGACCCCGCCTGGCTGTTTTACGCGCCGGTGAAGGCCATCCCCATCGTCTTGGAACGCGCCGGCTGGACGATGGAGGATGTTGATCTGTTCGAGATCAACGAGGCGTTTGCCGCCCAGGTGCTGGCCGATATACGCGGCCTGGCGCGCGACGGCCATCAACTGCCGGTGGAAAAACTGAACGTGAACGGCGGCGCGATTGCGCTCGGCCACCCCATCGGGGCCAGCGGCGCGCGTGTGCTGACGACTTTAATCCATGCCCTCAAAGCGCGCGGCCTCAGGCGCGGCGTGGCGTCGCTCTGCCTGGGCGGTTCGGAAGCGGTCGCGCTGGCGGTGGAGATCGAGTGACCGATTTTGTCGGGGACTCGTCAGAGGCGGTAAACCACCCCGCCCCTCACCCATCCCGCACCATGCGCCTGGCTTTCTTCTCCCGGCTCGACCCCGGTTATCTGGTCGCGGCAGTTTTGCCGTTGATCGGCATCATCCCGACCTTCGGCGACGGCGTGATTAAATCGGCGGATGCGCCCCTACACGTCCACCGCATCTTCGCCATGACCAGCCTGCTCCAGACCGGAAACCTGTGGCCGCGCTGGGTTCCCTGGTTTCATCTGGGTTACGGCTACCCGGTTTTTAACTTTTATCCGCCCGGCGTTTTTCACCTGGGCGGCATATTAGGACTGCTGGGTATACCGATTCCGCTGGCATTCACACTGGTCAGCGCGCTGGCTTGGATGCTCGGTAGCGTTGGCACGTATGCGCTAGCACGGCGTTTCCTGCCCGGTTATGGCGCGCTTCTGGCGGCCATGTTGTGGGCCTACGCGCCCTCGCGCCTATACGAAATCTGGCATCAGGGCAGCCTGCCGCAAATGATGTCCGCCGCATTCGTCCCCTGGGTGTTCTGGGGGCTGGCCACGGCGGCGCGGTTTCCCACCCGGCGCAGCCTGCTGGCGGTCGGCCTGCCGCTGGCCGGCATGGTGCTGACTCACCAGCCGGTGACGCTGGTGGCCGGGCTGTTTATCGCCCCGGCGGCGCTGCTGCTGCCGGTGCTGTACGGCTGGCGAGACAGAAAGACTCTGCCGCGCCGTCTGGCGGCGGTTTTTGGCGGGCTGATTTTGGGCGCCGGTCTGGCGGCTATCTTCCTGCTGCCGATGGCCGCCGAACTGCGTTACATCCAGGCGGCTGAGGACGCGCCGGATGTTATCCCCTACCTCATCAGCAACTTTTTGCAGCCCGGCGAGTTATTCAGTCAGCCCGCGCCGATGGACTTAACCGACCTGCGTTTTGAACTGCCGACCACTTTCGGCCTGCTCAACGGTGTGCTGGGCGCGCTCGGTCTGCTGGCACTGGTACGCCAGCGGCGTTATACGGTCGCGGCGCTGCTGGCGCTGGCGCTGGCGTTTAATACGCTCATGCTGCTGGAAATTTCGCTGCCGCTGTGGGAACGGATTCCGTTCCTGGCCCAACTGCGCTTCCCGGCGCGGCTGCTGCGCGTCGGCGCGGTGTTCATCGCCCTGGCCGGCGGCGCGAGTTTGCTGCTGCTGCCCGTGCGCTGGCGGCTGGTCGGGTTGGGCGCAGCGCTGGCGCTAGCGCTGGTTTCGGCGCTGCCACTGGTGTACCCCAACCAGCGATTCGTCAACTGGGAAAATCTGTCGGCGCTGGACGAAATCCGCATGGAAACGGTTGAACACAACTGGGGGACGACCAGCTACGATGAATTTAACCCCATATGGGGCGAAAAACCCGGCTGGGACCCAGCGGTCGAGCCGGAGGAATACATCACTGACCCGCTGCGAATCGTCGTCAACCGGCTGGACATGATCCGCCAGTGGCCGGAATTACAGGTCGAGCAGATAGACTCGTCCTCAGTACGAGTGACGGTCGCCAGCGCGCGACCGGTGCGCTTCCGGCAGTTTTATTTCCCCGGCTGGACGGCCACGCTCAACGGCCAGCCGGTCGAAGTGTACCCGGAGACGGAACTCGGCCAGATCACCATAGACGTGCCGGAAGGCGAGCATATCATCACGCTGACCTACACCGGCACGGCGGCGCAAATGCTTGGCGCGCTGGTCACGCTGGCGAGCCTGGGTCTTTCTGCCCTGCTGGCGATAACAGGCCGCCGCCCCCAAAGCGCCGCAGACCGGAAAATCACCGCTGAAGACGATTCGCTCCCACCGCGTCCCGCCGCCGCTGTACTGGCCGGGGTAGTCATTTTTGCGCTGGTGAATACGGTCTACATCACGCCGCAAACGCTGTGGTTTCGCCACCGCTCGCCGCCGGACAGCCCGGTTTACATGCAGACGCCGGTACATGTTTCGTTTGGCAATACCTTTGAACTGCTCGGTTACACGCTGGAACAGACGACCGCCGCGCCCGGTGACCTGCTGGCCGTGACGCTGTACTGGCGGGCGCAGCAGGAAATCGAACGCGAATACCGCCCGGTGGTGCAGCTTGTGAACCTGTCGCAGACGGCGGCATGGGCGGCCAGTGAACCGTTTTTCCCTGGCGGCGGCAATACCATCGGCTACACGCCTGACCGTTTCGCCTCGGATGTTCATATCATGCGGGTGTTCCAGGACGCGCCGCCCTACGCCGGGCGCATCAGCGTGCAGATGTTTGATGCCGCCACCAACGAGCCGCTGCACCTGCCGGATGGGAGCGACCGGATCATACTCGAACCGCTGATACGCATCCAGGGGCGCGGCGATACGCTGCCGTCGGCGCTGGGCTACCGCTTCGATGAAACGCTTGAGCTGGCCTGCGCCGGGGTGACACGCGACGGCGACCGCCTGCATATCCGGCTTGGCTGGTTGGTGCGCCAACCAGCGGGGCAGGACGTGACCACCTTCGTACACGGCCTGGATGCAAACGGCCAGCAGATCGTCCAGAACGACACCCCACCGTTAGGCGCAGATTACCCATCTTCCTTATGGCTGCCAGGTCAGAATTTGCTGGCCCACCACAGCCTGCCCTGGGATGAAGCCATTGAATCGGTTGCGGTCGGCCTGTACACGCCCGACCGGCGGCTGACGATCACGCAGAACGGCCAGCCCGTGCCGGATAACCGCGTCATTCTGCCCTTAAACGAGGATACATGCTCGCCGTAAACCGCATAACCCGCCGCGATGGGCTGCTGCTGGCGCTGGTACTGCTGGTCGCCGCCCTGATGCGCCTAGGCGAACCCGGAATCATCGAATTTTTGCACGACGAAGCCATGCTGTCGTTGATGGCGCAGGACTGGCTGGCCGGCGGCGATTTCCCGCTCACCGGCATTCCGTCTTCCGTCGGCGTGCCGAACCCGCCCATCAGCGTTTACGTGCTGGCCGTCCCCTATCTGATCTCGTCCAGTCCTCAGGTCGCCACGCTGTTTATTGCCGCGCTGAACGCAGCCGGCGTCGGCCTGCTGTGGTGGATGGCGCACCGCTATTTGGGGCGTGTGGCGGCGCTGGCCGCCGGGCTGGCCTACGCTCTCAACCCCTGGGCCATCCTCTACAGCCGTAAAATCTGGGCGCAGGATTTCCATACGCCCTTTCTGCTGCTGGCGGTCGCCCTGGGACTGTACGGTTTTGGCGAAAACAAACGCTGGGCGCAAGCCGCCTGCCTGCCGGTTTTGATGTTCGCCGTCCAGATTCACTTCGCGGCCTGGGCGCTGCTGCCGCTGTATCTGGTCTGCCTGTGGATGGGGCGCAAGGCGCTCTCGGCGCGGGCGCTGTTTTTCAGCCTCGCTCTGGCGGGAATGACGCTGGTGCCGTTTTTGCTCGGCCTGTCATCCACACTGCAACAGGCCCCCAACCGCATCGCCAACGCCGTCGCCCGCTCCGGCGAAAACCTCATGCCCACACCCGATGCGTTGATTTTTAACGCTCGCCTCGCCACTGGCCTGGGGCTGGAAACCTGGGTCGCCCCGCAGCAGACCGCCCATCTGCTGGCGAACGTTCCGCCCCCGGTGGAGCTGTGGCTGCTGGTCGGCGGTCTGGTTGTAACCGGCCTGATCGCCATCTGGAGGCCGCCCTACCGCCGCTTTGTACCCCTGCTGGTCGTCTGGGTTGGGCTGCCGATGGCCGTTTTTTCGATCACCTGGACGCGCGTTTACCCGCACTATTTCGTCGCCAGCATCCCGGCGCTGTGCCTGTTGGCGGGGGTTGGCCTGGCCTGGCTGGTGAGCGCCGTGCCGGGCAAACCCTACAGCCGGATGGCGCTGCTGACGGGATTTGGCGTGCTGCTGCTAACGCAGGGTTTGTGGTGGCGCGGCCTGCTGCGCTATCTGGATTCGACCGCCACGCCGGAAGGCTTCGGCCCGCCCATGCACTACCTGCTGAACGCGCGCGCGGCGCTGGCGCAGCACGACGACGTGCTGATCATCAGCGACGGTTTTGAAATCCTCTACGATCAGGAGCCGGCCATCTGGCCGGTGATGCTGCGCGACTCGGCGCGCTGCGTGCGCGCGCTGGCCGGTGATGGCGCGGCGGTTTTCCCGGCGGGCGCGCTTGCTGTCCTGATCGCTCCCAACGCGCCGGACAACCCCATCGGCAGTCTTTATCGAGCGAACAAGGAGACGGTTTTCCCGCTCCGCCCCGGCGAAGGCAGCTACCGCATGATGGTCTTCGAGGCCGCGCCGGAATGGAACGGCCCGGCGCCGACGGCGGTCGAACCTGTGCGCTTTGAGAGCGGCATCCGGCTCACCGGCTATCACCTCCAGACCGACCGGATGCTTCTGGAATGGCGGCTGCCGGGGCCGGTCGAGGCCGATTATCATTACTTCGGCCACTTTTTAGACGCGAACGGGGAAAAGATCGGCCAGCGCGATAACAGCCTGTGGCCGGGGCGCTTCTGGTGCGCGGGCGACCGGCTTCTCACCTGGGCGGACATCACCCTGCCGCCGGAAACGACCATCCTGCGCGTCGGCCTGTATACATTAAAAAACGGCGGATTCGTCAACGCCAGCGTGTTAGACGAAACCGGAAACGCAGTCGGAGTATGGGCGGATATTCCGCTTACCGAACCGTGAGGGTTTCCAGCAGCAGCGCATCATCTGGCGTGCCGGCGGCCAGCCGTTGACCGCCGAGCGGGTCATACCAGCCGATCATCAGCCGGTAATCCCCGGCGGCCAGCGTTTCGCCGGACGGGAAGATATGCCGCGTGACATACCGTTCCCCCGGCAGCCAGAAGCGCGTCGGCAAATCCGGCGGCGCGTCCCCCTGGGCAGCCACTTCGTTAGCGGCATCCAACCACTGCGCGAAAACGGTGTAGTCCGCCCCCGGCGGCGCGATGACTTCCCAATACAGCGTCAGCCGTGTTTCATCCCGCCGCCAGCCCAGCAGCCGGATTTTTTCGCCGAAGTCCGTCTGGGCGGCGGTCAGCCCTTCCGGCGCGAGTTCGCCCCTACCATCGGCAAAACCGCCCGCATCGAGCATCACGACGTTCATCGGCTGGCCTTCAGCCGTCGTCGCCGGGATATGATCTTCCGCCGGATAAAACCACCAGCCAACCTGCACCCGCAGTTTAGAGGCCATCAGCCCGTTTTCGGCCTGCGCCGTTTTGCTCCCCTCTCCCTGAGGGGGTAAAGGCGGCAGCGGAATCGCGTATTCATCGGCGTAAATCGCGCCCGGCTGCCAGGTCGTCGTCCGCAGCCGACCGCCGCCGGGGTAGCTGTCCACCTTGCCGATCACGCTTCCGTCCATCAGAACAGCGTGCAGGTACAGGCTCAGGTCACGGTCGGTTTTTTCCAACACCTGCCAGTAAACCGTCACGGGCAGCATGTCGCCGGGCGCGTAGCGGCGGTCAGGCGTTTCGTAGCCGATGAGTGCCACCTCGCCAAAACGCGCGTATACAGGCCGCGCCGAGTCTGGCAGACGCTCCAGCGGTTCGGGCGCGACATAAACCGGAGCAATGCTGGCGAACGGCACAATCAAGGCAAACAGCGCCAGCGCAGTGGTTAACATCGCTGGCAGGAACGCCGCGCGGCGCGGCCCCAGCCACCGCGTTAATTCCGCCAGCCCCAACGCCAGCAGGGGGCAGATCGCCGCCGCGTAGGGAAACAGCAGCCGCCCCTGCGAAGCGTAAGTCTGCGCCGTCCAGGCGATCACCGCCGCCGCGCCAATGACAACAATCAGGCCGAGCAGCAGCAGCAGCGCGATCGGTTCGCGGTCGCGGCGCGCGCGCCACAGGTGAATGACCAACCCGGCCAGCGCCAGCGCCGTCAGGGCGTCCATCACGTCGTAAAATGGGCGGAAAGTCATGATATTAAACGCGCCGAACACTCCCCAATAGCCAAAACGAAAACCCTGAAATTCATCAAGCATCGTCTGGAAAGTGAAAGGCGTCTCGCGCATTCCTGCGACGGCGGCCATCGTGCCGGTGCCGAACAGCTCGCCGTAAAGTTGGAAGTTCCGCACATACCACCAGCCGGCCAGCACAGCCCACACGCCAGCCATCAGCGCGCCCAGCGTTACCAGCCCGCGCCAGTCGCGCCGCCGGTAGGCCGTCCACAGCGCGGCCAGCGCCACCACCGGCACCAGCACCAGTCCGCTGAGTTTGCTCAAAGAAGCCAGCGCGATCAGAACGGCTATCATCAGGCTGCGCCGAGGGGTGAGTCCACCTGCATCTGCCCCCCTCTCCTCATGGGAGAGGGGATGGGGATGAGGGCCTGCTAGCATCACCAGCATCAGCCAAATAACCAGGCTGTTGAGCGCCGTCACCAGATTATCGTTGTTCACCGATGCGCTGATGAACAGAAACATCGGGTTAAAAGCCGTCAGCCCGGCGGCAAGCAGGGGAATAATTTGTAGGGACACGCTGTAACGTGTCCAGCGTGTTCCCTCTGTGACAAACTTTGCCGACCGGTACACCGCCCACACCGTCACGCCGCCCAGCGCGATGCTGAACATCCGCAGCATATACACGGCCAGCGCCATGCCAGCCGGCGGCGAATCGTGCAGCACCAGATTTTTGCTGCCCACATAACCGGGAACGCCGGCGACCACATGCGGGTTGGGTTGGCGCGCAGCCTCGAAGTCGCCCCGGTCGAGCGGCTTCACCAGCGCGGCGGCCAGCAGATAATACAGGGGCGGCTGGCTGCCTTCCTGCTCGTAGGGCGTGGACTCGCCCACGACCTGCACTGGCAGTTGCCCCGTCTCCGCGATATACTGAACCATACCGACGTGCCACAGCTCGTCGGACGCCTCAAAGGGCGGAGTCGCCCAGGCGTACACCAGCGCCAGCGCCAGATAGGCCGCCAAGATCAAACGCAGCGGATGTCGAAAGACAGATTTCAACTTAACCTTTTTGTGATTGACGAAGCACCAAACCGATGAGGTTAGCGCAACCCCGGTTTTCCGGCAACGTATAGAAAAACAGCGCAGCACAGAGGGAAGTTTTTCATGCACATTCTCGCCATCAACGGCAGCCATCGGGGCGACAAAGGCTGGACGCGCTTTTTGATTGACCGGCTTCTTTCAGGCGCTTTAGCCGCCGGGGCGACCGGCGAAGTCGTCACCCTCAGCAGGCTCAAAATCAATCGCTGTTTATCCTGCTATCACTGCCAGAATGAAGAGCCGCATCTGCAATGTCTGTATCATGAACGCGATGACGCGGCGATGATCTTTGAAAAGATGGCGGGGGCGGACATGCTGGTGTTCGCCACACCGGTTTACCTGATGAATATGTCCGGCCTGTTCAAAACTTTCCTTGACCGGCTGTACTCGACCATGAACATCCAGAACATGTCGCTGACGGCCAGCGGCCTGATTCACCACCATGTCAACCCGGCCATCTCGTCGAAGCCGTTCGTCACGCTGGTGGCGTGCAGCAACTTGGAAGACGAATCGTACCGGAACGTGACCGCTTACTTCCGCACCTACGCGCGTTTTATGGACGCGCGGCAGGCCGGCGTGCTGGTTCGTAACGCCACGCCGCTGCTGGATTACGACCGGGAGCATCCGGGGCAAACGGCTTTTCCCCGCGTTGCCGAGGTCTACCGGGCTTACGGGCAGGCCGGCGGCGAACTCGCCCGGCAGGGGTTCATCAGCCCTTTGACGCAGTGGCGCGCCAACCAGGAGCTTATCGCCTTCCCGTTTTTCCGCGTCCTCAAACACCTGCGCCCCATCAAACGAATCGTGATCGCCCGCTCCGGGAATGTCCTCGTTTAACGCGGGGGCGCCGAGCCGAGCCGCTGCATCTCCTGGGTATCGAAAAAGCGCCGGGCGTTTTTGATGTAACTCAAGGACTTAGTGAAATAGATGAGAATTAATCTGACACTCGATGTAAACTGTTGAAGATACGGGAGAGTGTCAAGATGACGAACGAACAGAAGATCATCGCCACCAAGTTGGGACTGCTAAAGCTGGCCGAGCAACTGGGCAACGTGAGTGAAGCGTGCAAGGTGATGGGTTACTCGCGCAACAGTTTCTATCGCTTCAAGGATTTGTATGACCAGCACGGTGAGGCAGGCTTGCATATGACCCGAGTTGTCGGTTAGGTCACTTGTGTCAGATGAAATCTTGTCTTTTACAAATCAATACTTCAAAGTGGAATTACCTCCGAGTTCTCGCCTCAGCGCGAATAGCTTCCAGATTAATGATTTCCGCAACATCGTACTCAGTAACCAGCGCCCCGGCGATTGGACGTAAGCGTAGTATTGCCGGAAAATGCCCCATGCGTCCGTGTAGCTCTGCTAACAGTACCGCCGCACCATAATTGAGGGATGGCAGCACAATCAACCAACCGCCTGTTTGCCACTGCTGCGCCGAGATACCCAGATCATCCAAAAGGCGGATAACTTGCTGGCTGAAGGGCTGCTCTAGTTCAAACTGCACACGCACATCTTGCACCTGTTCTGGCACGCTGCCTACCAGCGCAGAGATCTGGTCAACTTGGCGGGAAGTCAATGGGTGAGCGAAGTTAAGAATGTGCATTATTTAGCTTCCCATGTGCGATAAGTATCGTAATCTGCACGTCGCTTAGGCACACGATCATAGCCGCCATTGGTCTGATGAAACGCTAGCTCCGCTACCAAGATCGCACCCTCATCCAGTTTATAGATGAAAAGTCGTTCGTCTACATTGCCGGGCTTGATAGCAATAGCACCGCCGGGATTCTGATATTCATCATGGCGTTTTTGCTCAATCCAACCTGGTTCACGTAGCTTGTCAAAATAGCTCGCAAATTTCTTCTGCTGTGTTTGGTCTAAACCGTCGAACCGCTCTGCTGCCTGCCTCGATAGATAGACTTTTATCTTATCTAATACAGCGAAATGTTCCAGTACAATCAACCCCAGACCGTTGACACTAAAATATATTTGTCCATCCTGCTCAGTTTGATCAAAAAGAGACCATGCCGGATGTATTGATAAACTACTATCAGGTTCGAGTCCAAGCAAGGATTTCAGGGCAGAATCGGATACGAAATCTTCCGAGCATTTCTTTAAAGCATTGTAAGCAGATTTCAAGATTTCAAAATCAAATTGCAGCGGGATACGTCCAAGCGTAATTAATTCGCTTGAGCGTTCATAGATGTAACTAATTTCAATATCGGTTTCGATCATACCAATCAAAGTTAGATACGGTACAACTCCTTTAAAACCGCCTGTAGGATTAATTACCCGTGTATATGTACCAGCAGGCGCTTTCATAAGAACCTCATAAATCGTTGCAATCAAGACACGAATGCCATCTAACTGAAACTTGCGACCATCGGACACCTGCAATCCGTCAATGAGATGCACAACTGATGTTTCGACACCAAAATACTCTTTTGCAAAATCTGCTACAACCCGTGCAGCAAGTACACCATCAGGGGTGTCAGAAGCCAAGAAATGGAGTTGATCACTGCGATGGCGTTCAGTTCTGGCTAAAATATGAGATAAGCTGTTGAGTTCGGCGCTTGCTCTGCGAATGGCAGTAACAGCATCTTTAGAGCCACTTTCGCCGCGTAGATACTGTAATGTGCGATGATAGAGATCGTAGCCATCAAAATTGCGGGTTTCTCGCCGAATGCTTTGTAAGTTAACATTCGTTCTCTTGTTAAATGTCTGCCATTCCTCTTGAATCGATTTGCTTGCTTGCGAAAATACACTTGTTCCAGTTGTTGAAATAATAGAAATGGGCATTTCACTCCCCTCTCAAAATATCTAACAGAGCTTGTCGCTTGTCAGTGAGCTTCTCGCCGAAATCGAGAAAGCCAATCATTTTGGCGTAAATCGCACCTAATTGATTTTCTACTGTCTTGCCTGATTTACGCCCAAGCTGTCCAAGCTGCTTATTGGAGGCATAAGGATGACGTCGGAGTAAATCCACCAGTTCGCGTTCCGCAGGCGTGAGCTTTGCAAGGAATGCATCACGTCGGCTAATTGGACGTTCCAGCAGCGCCTCAATGTTTGTCCCCGGTGCGACTCGCGCTGGGCGAAGCGGCAGTTCAACCAACTGTACCTGCTGGCGCAGCCCCGGCGGAATGTGGAACTGCCCCGCATCTGCCAACATTGTCTCTGGTGATAAAACTGTCCAAACGCAATCGTGTGGCGGGTCAAAGATAATGCTGGCGGCGAGCATGGCGTAAATACTCATCGCTTTGCGTCCACCCGCAATCATGAGGTGAATGCGCCATCCATCACGTTTGTAGCCATAAAGAACTTGCGACACACCGCGATAGTACGCCTCTGCCGACTGCTGATTCTCGATGTCAATTAACGGTGCGCCATCCTCAAAGACAACCTCATGAAAATGGGCAGGTATATTCGGATAATCACGTCTACAAACTGCGCGAAGGTCAGTGTACGCCTGAGCAATGCCGGATACGTTCGGCTCAGTATGCAGGATACCTATTGCTTCATAATGATACTGCTCATGCAGGCGGTCAAAAGCAACGGTGATCGCTTCAGGACGCTGCCCCAGTGTAGCGATGTAGACGGCGGACATTATTTTGCCTTCAATGGAGTAAATACGCCGTATCCTGCTGCTGTTTTTGCGCCTATTCCCATTTCACTTAACGCTTGACGCAGTAAATCGCGTGCATCACGAATTTGCGATGTAGCTAAACTATGTCGTTTGCCAATTGCAAATGCAAAGGCGATTCCCGCATTCACAGCAATATATGTTATTGGATTGGGGTCATCAGCATCATGGGGCGCATCTTTTCCGCCCGACTCATAATATTTGCGGAAGTGGGGAGTCATGACTTCAACGGCGAACAGCGGTATATTTGGACGAACATCCTGGATGACTGCATCGTAGAACACGCATTGCCCTGCTTCCTCATGTGTGCCAAATAAATTGCGGTACAGGGCTGCATATCCAGGATGAACCTTTAGTCTATAATCCTTGATGCCTGTAAGCTGCTCATCAAGCTGGTTGGCGACTTCTGACGTGTTTTTTACCTGGGCTGGATCGAGCGAAATCCCTGACTGTTCAGCAATGTAGTACAATGCATAGTTTCGGCACAGCCCCTTGAGCGCACTACCGGGGATATAAGGCAGCCCCGTCACAGGATGTAGTGTAATCCCAAACTCCAATGCGCCCTTACCGCCCAACCCAACGATCATCCGACTGCGGCTGACCATTGTGAAGCGCGCCGCGCCTTCAGTCATCGCCAGCCAACGCTTGTAGGTGCTGGCAACGAGATCAGAATCAGGCATAAAGTCATGACAAATATCTTGCAACCAAAAGTTACGTTCTTTGCCAATAGAACGTTCCCGATCATTCAAGCGGTCAGTTTCTTCGATTGCTTCTTGTGGCGCATATCGTTCTAAAGTGAGTGCGAAATTCTGGCACGCTTTAACATGCCTGCTGGCAATTCGCGCAGTATCATCGGGAACTACATATTTCCCGTAGGCCATCTTTAACTACCCCCATTCTCGTCCTGCCAGCCCTTCGCCTCAGCGAAGCGTTTCAGCCAACTGAGGTATGCCAGCGTTTCGGCGGTGGCACGGCGATATTCGGTGGTTGACCGTTCGAGCAGCCATTTGAGCAGGTCGCCCTGTGCGCCTAATTCTTGACTTACCCACTGGGCGATATGATTGTAGGCAACCGTGTGTTCTTTATCGGGTTTTCCGCCACCTTTCGCTTTCAGAAAAGCAAGCGTCTGTCCCAGTCCATCAGACTGAACAAGGGCAGGTAGACCGCGAACGAGTGAGCCATATTTCTTCTGAATTTTTGCCGGAACTTGCTCGATACAACCCCACGCATGGGCGGCACGTTTTTGCTGTAGAGTTTGTTGTTGAGTAGGCTGTGTCATGGTTATACCCCTCCATACCAGCGCAAGGCGACCATGCCCTGTCCGGTTGTTTCATCACCACCGAGTTGAATGCGCGCCGGGATGTTATTCACGTCTTGGAGCCAACCAACAACCGCTTCGGGCGCAGTCTGTCCACCGTCGCGTGTCGAACGGGCAATGATAGTGCTTATCAAGAGCGTGTCGGAAGGAAGCATTTCTTGCGTCCATAAAGCCCCGTCGATAACCGTTTTCTTCGCACTATCCAGCCGCACACGGGTAACAATCTCAGTGCTGTTCTGGGCAAAATCACGGAACGCATCGTCATGAAGAACCACGAGACTTTTTCGGAGCTTCTCGCGCCAATAATTGTATTCATCGGTCTGTGGCAGTGCGTTATCCGCGAACCAATTGGCAATTTGGTCAACCGCTTGGTTTGGTTGGGCAGCGAAGCTGAACTCTTCTAATACGACACGATTCGATGCGGCAATCGTCGTTTTGCTACTAACCAGAGCATACTCTATACCTACCTCCAACACCTGACGAGGAAAAGTAGAGACATCACGCCCAATGCGTGCCAGCACCGCTGGACAGGTGATATAAGCGAACACTCCTGCCAGTGAGCGAACCGGGAATAAGACAATGCGCGCATCACCAACAGAGACAGCACCAGCAAATTTATTGTCACTTTTCGTGTCTGCGCCGAAAACGGCTTCAACCTCTGATTGTTTATTCTCAGCATCGGCAACTTGGCTGCGGAGCGCGCCTTTAATACCACTGCCCTGAACGATAGGAAACTGTGTCGTCCGTTCGCGCTGGATGGGCAAATCTACGACAGATACGGTACTGCCCACTCCGGCATGAAGCGATGTTTCCGTATAAATGAAAAGCGATGTTGAAATCATAATCTTCCTTTCGCGTTACCAGACACCAACTGCAAATGTGCCGAATCCCATTGCGCCGTGATCAGGCGAGTCATGTGGGGATTCAGTAAAGGGGATACCCGTTACTTCAGCATCCTCAAAGAAAAAGACACTCCCCGCCGGAACATAATGGCGCAGCGGTTTCGGGCGATTATGCGCGACATCCCAACCACTGATTAAATGCGGCTTGCCAATCACAACCGAAACGAGCCTGCCATTGCCGACCCAGGGCGACCAATCGCCGTTGTCAGGTTGCCAACCGTTTGTAAAATAAGCCGGGGTGAGAAGAATAATGCGGATGCGTCCACTCTCTTGTTGGACAAGCGTTTGAGGAGATTCAACAAGACGGTAGTAGCCTGAGCGCGACTCGCCGCCGATATTGACATGACCTGTCTCGTTCTCGAAGATGTCAAGATTGACATGAATAAGCAACCCAACGCCATCACAGATACGAGTAAACTGTGCGTGGTAAAACATGCTCTCCGCATTGGCGCGTCGTCCATAGTCCAACGCCAGCCCAACACGATCTTCAATCTTGAAAATGTCATCTTCGTCCGTTAGACTGCCGAAATTTATCGTTTCGCCATCAAGGTACTGTTGGAACTGTGTCTCGGTTAACCAGCCATTTGCCTCTTTGAAGCCCTCCCCACCCCCAGTCAGAGGTCGCCAGTCGTCGAATGGAACGTTGGTTTCAAAACCGGATGTGGGCGCGGGGGAAAGCAACTTATAGGCAGCGCTTTCTTGATTGTAAAGTAAGTCAAGCGGTGCTTTGATTAGCCGCTGAACTTGCCCTTGAACATTGGTATGCGCCACAAACGGACCCGTTATCCGTAAATTACCGAATATGGCAGGACGCCCTCCAATTTGGGGCAGTCCTACTCGTTGAATGATCGTCTCGCTAACATTCCCGCGCCTGTAATCCTCCCATGTGCGTCCGTCGCGCTGAAGTTGGGTTTCCAAATAGTGCGTGCGGATAACCCCTTGCATCGTCATTGGCGTAGGAGGGAATTGTCCGCGCGCCACGAAATTTTGCTGCGCCGTGAAGGGCTTGTTGTCTCGAAACAGCCAAACATCCATCGGCTCAATAAACACCCATTGTCCGTTCATTGCTGCTTCGCTCCCTGTGCCAAGAAGCGCGCCAAAATAACCCAGTTCGCCATATCCGACCAGGTAGGAACAGCCTTATCTTCTTCAACTAGGTTGATCATATTATTGATGAGCGGCTCAGTCTTCTTTTCATAAGACACCCCTTCAGCGGTACGACGTTTGGCGATGCGGTGAACTTCAGACTTGCGAGCAGTTTTCAGATGGTCGCCATATAAATCGTGGTCTAATGCCAGAAGGTCATATCCCAATTTTCCTGAAAGCGCGCCCTCCTCAAACAACACTTGCAGTTGGACAATAAAATCAATGATTGTCCATTTGCCGCCTGCCTCACGCGTTTGTCCACTTCCGTGTGCTTCAAGGATAACTACGGCATTTCGCCCATATCTTTCCTTTGCGGCTTCTTCCGCTTCTCGTGCTAGTTCTAACGCTCGATCCAGTGGCAAATTTGCCGGAGTGATGGCAATACCAGCACTTGCAGTACAGCCAGTCATTTGCTGAAACAGCTTACGAAGTTCATCGGCACAACGCAGCGCAGAACGCAGAGGCAGTAGCGCCAGCACATCGTCGCCGCCGGAATAAACCAGCACTCCCGTTTTGCCGCCATGTTCAATCACAATTCGCTGAACTTCGTTTGCGGCGAAATTGGCTAATTGTCCTGAAAATTCCTGATGCTTTTCATAACCGTGTTTTTGGTCGTTTCCCAATTCTCCCAAACGCTTACCCATCTGATCGCCATCCATGTGCAGTACAGCGAGGTAGCCTGTAACATCTTTACCGCCAACAGGGTCCTCGGTAGCATCAGGGTCATCTTTGGCGATATGAGTTGTCGAGTAAATCTTTTTATCACTTTGCACAGCATTAGCCCGCTCTGCCAACCGCTTAATGAGCGCCAGTGTTCCCAATCGCTCATTGTCGCGCAAGATAATGCCTCTTGAGTCATGCAGTTTGTTTCGTAATTTTTTCCAATTGATATCTAAAGCCGATTGCATTCCTGTAAGCGTGCATTTGTAACCCGGCTCTTCAAGCACATGGAAAGTGCGAGCGTATTTGCGTTGCGCCATCGCCGCACTTGCCTTTTTGAAAGAGTCGCCGTGATTTCCACCATCGTAAGGAACAGCAACCCAGTAAAATTCCATCCAGGTTGTCGCTTGGCGCTCAAATGTCTTGACCCACTCGCCGTCGCCAATGGCATCCCAAACAAGCTGCCCTACTGGTTGAACAAATCCCTCTTGCCAGCGGCTCTCAATCGCGCTATGCACCTTTTGCGCAATCTGAGAAGGATCATCGTCGCATAGGAAAGCAAACCGATGCGGCGCACCCCCTTTGACTTGTCGATTTTCGACAAGTGGGAAAATTGGTTTGAAACTTGGATGTTCGCTGATCGCCAGCACCCCTGCTGAAGCGAGTTCGCTCAACAAGTAACTGCCAATGAATAAATCCTGTGTGCGGCGCGCCTGAGCGATGAACGTCTGCACGGGACCAATCTGAAAGAGAAAGAGGTGTGTCATGTTTTACCACCCTCCCCAGACGCGAATCCCGTTGTAATAGGTAGTAGCTTCCTGCATAAAATCGCGGAGTACATCCGAATAATTGGCTCTTTCAAGTGGTTGAGACCGAAAAGCTGTGATGACAGGATAGTAATCATCCCCGATCTTACGTACCTGTGCAATAACAGGTGAAGCACGTCTTTTGCTACCTTTTGCATACCCAAACACATCTTGCTTAGGCTTGAACTTGGAATTGCGTAAAAGTTGGCGAAAAAACTCTTGATTTGCTTCTTTAGGGTCGTCAGCGGGAGAACCAACAATGATCCAACTATGATTTGGGTGCAACACCGGAAAAGGTGGTATTTCGGGTTTTTTAACGGGCGAATGTACGGCATCACTCAAAATCTTAACAAGCGTGTCTTTGAATGCATCGGGTGTTTGCGGTTTTTCATACCACCACTCTATATTTGTGGTTTTGGGTCGGATGTCTATTGCACCCATCATCCGTCGGGATCGCTTCCCTAGCCCGCCCAATAGAGACCATAATTGCAGTGCATAAAATACATCAGAGGGTATGTTTACGCCGGGGCGAGTGACGAGTTGTAAATCGAATGATTGATTTGGTTTGATCGCCTTAGCCTTCGAGACATTCGCTTGTGTACCTTCACGATGAGGCAGCATGGGAAATTCTTCTAGCGCAGGTGTACCAAAAATCCGCACACTTACCGCTGAACCCTGTCCCGTTGAGCCAAAGACAGCACTTTCATGTTCCCAAATCCAATTCAAGTCATCAGTCCGTGCGCCAAGAATCGCCCGCAGCCAGTAGCGAAGCTGCCCCCGCACCGAAGCCGCACGCATTTCAGGCTGGCGAGTATCCGCGCCATTCAGGAACATTGGGCTGACCACCCGTAATGTGAATTCTAATTGTGCCATTGCATTACCTTTGTTTAGTCGCCAGTATGAAAATAAGCGTCTATAGTCACAATGTTACAATATCATCAATGGTGTAGTTGCTATAATTATATCTCATCAATGAAAAAAATTCCTTGAGGGTTTACCCCTATTTGCGAAAATTCATTTCAGGCTAACCCCCTCTTGGGGTTTTTTCCAGTTTTTGTACGCTTTTGGTAGCGGGTTCGCCCCCGCTATACTCAAGCGATAAAATTGTCAAAATGGGATTGACTAATGCAATACAATCACGATAAAGTGGATGAGGTCGCGTTGGCACTGCTCTATTTAACTTTGGGCGAGCCGCTCGGAGATAGTAATCGTGCATGGAAAGGCGTGGCATGGGAAGTCAGTAATCGACTTTACGAGAAAGGTTGGATTGAAGACCCACGCAATAAAAACGAATCTTTGGTGCTGACAAAGGCAGGGCGGGAAGCGTGTATTCGGCTTTTTAAGCAATATTTCTGGGAACCTACAGCCTCAAGCAATGAACACAACGCGCCTGCAAATCTGTTCCCATTGCCGATTGATATGGAGCGCCTCATATGGCTTTATCAACTTCCAGAAAATGAGCCGACATTTTGGCTGCGCTATCTCGACTCGGCAACGGGCGAAATTATGGCTGAACAGTACGACGAAGAAAGCGGAGCAATACAGCCAACAGCTGATTTATCCTCTGATCCTCGCTACTTATCCATTCCAGCACAAAGTGATGCCGAATATTTGGATGATATACGCGAATATACTGCATTCTTACAACAAGGAGAACTCAAAACAGCACTGACCAATCTGCTTGAAGGGCAAGAATTTACGCCAGCAGTTCGGATTGAAATTCGTTCCCTGCTGCGGAATCACGATAGATGGGAGAAATGGCAGCGCAAACGGATCAGGCAACGCCTACTCGTTTGGTTGGCGTCTTACGGTATTAAACCCAAACAGGGTTGAGTGTTTGCGATGGTCCGCGATCAGTTTAAGCACATAGTCATCAAATCGAACTGCCCTATACTATTCCAATTTCGTACCGTTTCGCGCGACAAAAACGATTGGGTTTGTCACCCAACCGTCTTTCTCTACCGCTCCAACACCCCAAAACGCTCATCAGGATTAGTATTTAGATATTCAAGGCTCTGGTGGCGGAAGTAGGTGTTGTACAGTTCGGCATAGTGGCCGCCCTGCTCCATCAACGACAGATGGCTGCCCTGCTCGATGATACGCCCGTCGCGCAGCACGATGATGCGGTCGGCGCTGCGAACGGTGCTTAAACGGTGCGCGATCAGAATGGATGTGGACTGTTTGAGGATCAACTCCAACGCATCCTGAATCTGCGTCTCGGTGAAGGGATCAATGCTGGCGGTCGCTTCGTCCAGCACGAAGATAGCCGGGCGCTGGAGCAGCACCCGCAGCAGGCTCACCAGCTGGCGCTGGCCCATGCTCAGGTGCGCGCCGCGTTCGCCCACGTCGGTCTGCAAACCGTTCGGCAGCGTTTCCAACCATTCGCCCCCACCGATGCTGTAAGCCAGCTCTTCGATTTCGGCGTCGGAGGCTTCCGGCTTTTCGTAGCGGATGTTATCCGCAATCGTGCCGCTGAACAAAAACGGCTGCTGCGGCACAATGCCCAGATGCCTTCGATACGAGGCCAGATCAAAAGTGCGTATGTCGCGCCCATCAATGCGAATCTGCCCGCCCTGGAACTCGTAAAAACGGGCGATCAGCTTGGCGATGGTGCTTTTGCCCGCGCCGGTATGCCCCACAAAGGCCACGCTCTGCCCCGGTTCAATCGTCAGATCAAAGCGTTCCAGCACCGGCACGCCGGGCTTGTATTCAAACGTCACGCCGTCAAACTCGATGCGACCGCGCAGTGTATGCACCGGCTGGCTGTCCACCTGCCGGACGGCATTTTCGGCGTCAATCAGCGCGAAAATTCGCTCCGCCGCGCTCAAACCCTGCTGAATCTGGCTCCAGAACCCGGCCAGACTGATGAACGGAAACCAGAAACGATCTATGCTCTGGACGAACAGATACCACGAGCCGATGTTAATCAAACCGCCGATAACCGCCATGCCCCCGAAATATACCAGCGAGGCCGTACCTACCCCCGCCAGCGCGTTTAACACCGGAAAGATGAGCGCCAGCACGAAGCCGCGCCGCAGGTTGATGGTATACGATTGCAAGTTGATGCGTGTAAATTCCTCGTAGATGGCCGCTTCCCGGCGGAAGTTTTTCGCTACCCCGATGCCGGATACGCTTTCCTGAATATTGTCGTTGACAGCGGCCATCGCCCGCGAACCCTGCCGCCCGGCCTTACGGGCCAGCCAGCGGAAGAAAAACGACGCCCCGATGAAAACCGGCATCCACAGCACCAGCAGCAGCGTCAGCCGCCAATCCCGGTTAAGCAGCACCACCGCCAGCACGATCAGTTCGATGAACTGGGTGGCGATGTCGCCCGCGATGACCAGCACCTGCCCAAACTCCTGCGTATCGCTGGTGATGCGGCTGACCACTTTGCCGGATTTATGCTCATCGTAAAAGGCCATGTCACGGTTGACGGCAGCGGCGAAGGCGTCCTTACGCATCTGCGCCACCGAATAACCGATCACGCGGCTGGTCACGCTGCGGCGCACCCAGGCGAAGCCGTAATCCAAAATGGCGATCACCAGCAGCCCGGCCAGCAGCAGCGTCACAACATCCGGGGAGCGCCCCATCTCCAGCGCGTCCACTACCGCCGAAATTATTACCGGGTAAAGCGCCCCGATGAACGACAGCCCCAGCAGCGTGCCGGCGATCACCAACAGCTGCCGGCGGTAGCCGGCGAAATAACGGGCGATGCGTTTCAGCAGGTAGGTATCGCCATACTGTCGGTCGTAGGATTCCTGTTCCAGCCCGCCAAAGAAGCCCATCTTTTACCCCGTTCCCTCCGCTGTGACCGGTTCTTCATAACGCGCAAAAATGCGCCGGTATGCCTCCGATGATTGCAGCAGTTCCTCGTGTTTGCCCTGCGCCACCACGCGCCCCTGCCGCAGCACGATGATATGGTCGGCCCAGCGAATCTGTGACAGCCGGTGGGTGATGAGCAGCGTCGTCCGCCCGCGCGAAGCCGACCAGATGGCCTGCTGGATGCGGTCTTCGGTGGCGCTGTCAATCGCGCTGGTGCTGTCGTCCAGCACCAGAATCGGCGGGTCGGTCAAAAACGCCCGCGCGATGGCAAGCCGCTGCCGCTGCCCGCCGCTGAGCGTCACCCCTCGCTGGCCGATGATCGTCTCGTAACCGTTGGGGAAGCTCATGATAAACTCGTGCGCCTGGGCTTTGCGCGCCGCGTCCTCAATTTCGGCGGGTGTGGCATCGCGTTTGCCGAAGGCGATATTCTCCGCAATCGTCCGGCTGAACAGGAAAATATCCTGCTCGATGATGCTGATCTGCGACCGCAGCGCGGCCAAATTCCAGTCCCGCACGTCCACACCGTCCACCAGCACCCGCCCGGCATTCACATCATAAATGCGGTTCACCAGTTTGGTGAGGGTGCTTTTACCCGCGCCGGTCTGCCCCACGATGGCAACCGTCTGCCCCGGCTCGATGCTGAACGAAACGTTGTGTAAAATCGGGTTGCCTTCGAAATAACCGAAGGTTACATTTTCAAAGCTGATCGCGCCGCGTATAGGCCGGTCGTACCCCTGCCGGTTCTGGTCAAGGTCGGTTTCGGTGTTGATGATGTCCAGGATGCGGCGCGCGCCGGCATAACCCAGCGCCACCTGGGACAGCGAGCGCATGGACGAAAAGACCGGGAAGCCGAACAGGAAAATCTGCCCCATAAAAGCCACAATCTGTCCGGTGTTGATCTCGCCAAGCCGGTACAGATAAACGGCGTGAACCATACCCCCAACAATGGACAGTGTAAACAGCAAAAACGGCAGGTAGCGCGCCTCGATATACCCCTGACGGACGAAATAATCGCGCACTTGGTCGGCTTTCTGGCTGAAAGCTTCGATTTCCTCGTCCTCGCGCGCGGCGCCCTTAACCACCTGGAGGCCATCTATCGTCTCGGCCAGACGGGCGTTCATCTGGCCGAAGCTGACGCGCACATCCTGGGCAATCGGATGCAGTACTGTGATAAACCGGTACTGCGCGATCACATACAGCAGGACAAACACCGCCGGAACGAGGACGAGCGGCGGGTAAATGGCCGGCGAGGCCAGCAGCGGCACCAGGATAAACATACCGGAGCCGATGATGAGGTTCATGCCGGGGTTCATCATCAAGTTCATTTCGCGCACGTCGTTGGTCACGCGCGCCATGATCTCGCCCACCGGCTGCATATCATGAAAGGTCATGCTTTTGCCCAGTAGGCTGGCATACAGTTCGTCACGCACGTCGCGCTCGATGCGCTGCGCGAAAATCTCTGACGAAAAATTACGCATCAATTGCAGCGCGGCGCGTAAAAGCTGCGAGCCGATGACCGCCAGCGCCGTGATGACGATGAACTGGCTGTCTTCACCTTCGATGACGGCATTAAACGCCTGCCCGATGAAATACGGCACGGCAGATGCCAGCGCCGCGTTGCTGAACGCGCCGATCACCATCAGCACGGCCACCAGCGGGTGACGCGCAATATGCGACCAGATAAAACGGAGCGGAGTCGAACGGTCGGTTTTGTAGGAAACGCGCGCAACAAATTCTGAAGCCATGCCCGGTCCTGAAGTTAGTCGGTCTAACGCCTAAAACAGTTTTTATGGTAACACACGGCGTTTAAAGCCGCCTACAACCATTCCCGCCGATTGGTCTAAACCGGCGGGCGTGTCCGGTTCACGGCAGCGTGAGAGTATCCAGCACCAGGTAATCGGCGGAATCGGCCAGCCGCAGCCTTTCCCCGGTCTGCCAGTTGTAAACTACCAGCGCCAGTTGGTAAATGCCGGGCGCGAGTTTCGCGGGAAGAATGATGTCCCGGAAGTCCACGTAAATTTTGCCCGGCTGCATCAACGACGTTTCGACCACCGTATCACGGTAGTGGCGAACCGGCCCATCGTTCTGCGCCGCCAGCGCGCCGGCAGCGTCCAACAGCTGCAGGCCGATGGAATAGTCCAGACCGGGTTTTTGCTGCACGCGCCACCACAACCGCGCGCTGATTTTTTCGGCGCTCACCGCGTCCACGTCCGCGCCCCAGAAAGCCATCTCCTGGCCGAAAACCTGCGGCCTTGTCCAGGGCGGCGCTTCCAGCAGTTGGATCAAAAAACACCAGCTGCTTGTGCAGTCGCCGAACACTTTCTGGAGCGGGTGCGTCTGTTCGATGGTTTTAAAATGCGCCTGCACATCAGGGTTAAACCAATCAGCAGTGATAAACCACACGCGCCGCGCGGCTTCTGCCGCTTCAATGTCGCTCACCGCAGCGGCGCGCAGTTCCGGCGAAAGCTGGCGCTGGATTTCCCGCTGCCAGATGTCGTCGCGTTCGTTGGCCTGATCGTAAAATAACACATCCCCCGGTTGGGATGCCGCCGCCAGCGAAGCGGCCAGGTCGCGGTAAGGGACGCGGTTTTTCGGAAGCTGCGAGGGCATGGCCCACAGGCTGACGGCGGCGAATCCGACCAGCGCGACCCAGCGCCCCCGTGATGGTATCGCTGCCAGTCCGGCGCCGATCACCAGCGCCAGGCCGATGATAAAATTCAGGATGTAACGCGGGGCATAAACCGCCGCCACCAGGTTGATGAGCAGCGAAAGTGCCGGGACGCCGAAGGCCCAGACCAGCGCCAGGCGGTAAATAACACGCCGCCGCAGGGCGACCAGCCCGACCACCAACGCCGCGCCATACAGCACCACCTGGCCGTTGGTGGCAACCTGTGCCAGCCGCGCCACCGCTTCCAGCGAAGTCGGCTCGGTGGTTGTCCCCGCGCCGATGATACCGCGCGCGTTCCCCCCGACCAGTTCCGCGTTCCGCAGATTTTTGATCTGGTTGAGGAAACTGGGAAACCAGGGCGACCACAGCAGAAACGCCAGCGCCACCACCCCGGCGGCCTGCCGCGCCAGCCGCCGCGACGGATGCCGGAACAGATAGGCCAGAAAATACAAACCCTGGACGACGACCAGTACGGCCTGGAAATAATGTACATACAGAATGGCGGCGATTGTCACGGCATAGGCCGCCGCCCAGCACGGCTGCTGCCGGGTTATCCAGCGGTGGAAACTGAACATGGACAGGCTCGCCAGCAGCATCACCAGTCCGTAGGGGCGAATCTCCAGCGCGTACTGGAAATAAAGCGCCATGCTGCCCAGTGCGGCCATCGCAAAAATGCCGTAACGCGGCGCGCCAAACCATTGGCGTCCGGTCTGGTAAACGACCGCCAGCGCCAGCAGGCTGAACAATATCGCCTGCACTCGACCGGCGAACTCGCTGTCCCCGGTGAACTGCCGCCACACCCAGAAAAATGAAAACCATAACGGCGGGTGTGTGTCGCGCTCGCCCAAAAACTGGACGGTGAACGCCAGATCGTTGCGCGTGAAGTGGTACACCAGCCGCTCGTCGTGGTGCATGTACGTCCGGCGGATGCCGAACACCAGCAGGACGGCGACCAGGAATAAAACCGCCAGCGCCAGCAGCCGGAAGCGCCAGGATGACGTTGAAACCATGCCGGATGCGCTCACCCCCTTGTAAACAGCCGGTTGTATGCTACTGCCGGGTATGCCCAAATTCAAGTCCTGGGTTACAATCGGCCAATCGTCCCGTACCGCACGAGGCTTACGCCAACTATGACTACCAAACCCCGCGTATTCATCACCCGCCAGATACCTGAAGCCGGCCTGTCGCTGATTCAACAGTCCTGCCAGGCGGACATCTGGCCGGAAACGCTGCCACCATCCTACGAAATCCTGACCGAACGGACGCGCGGCGCTGACGGTCTGCTGTGCCTCATCACCGACCGGATAGACGCCGCCTTGATGGATGCTGCCGGGCCGGGACTGAAGATCATTAGCCAGATGGCGGTGGGCGTGGATAACATTGATCTGGCCGCCGCACGGGCGCGGGGCATCCCGGTCGGCCACACGCCGGGCGTCCTGACCGAAGCAACCGCCGATCTCGCCTTCGCGCTGCTGCTGGCGGCGGCGCGCCGGATTGTTGAGGGGGTGGAGTACGTTCGCGCCGGAAAGTGGCGCACCTGGGAGCCAAAAACCCTGCTCGGCGCTGACCTCAGCGGCGCAACTTTGGGCATCATCGGCCTGGGGCGAATCGGCAAGGCGGTCGCCCGGCGCGCGGCAGGTTTTGACATGCGCCTGATCGCCTGTAACCCCGGAATGCCGCCGCCCGAAGCGGAAGCCGCCGGCGTCCGGCTGGTTGACCTGGACACGCTGCTGCGCGAATCTGACTTCATTTCCATCCACACGCCGCTCACTGCCCAGACGCGCAGCCTTATCAACCGGGAAACCCTGAATAAAATGAAACGAACGGCCATCCTGGTGAACACGGCTCGCGGCCCGGTGATTGACCAGGACGCGCTGTACGAGGCGCTGCGGGATGGCCGTATCGCCGGCGCGGCGCTGGACGTGACCGACCCTGAACCCCTGCCGCCTGACCACAAACTGCTGACCCTGCCGAACGCCGTCATCGTACCGCACATCGGCAGCGCCAGCCTGTGGACGCGCAACCAGATGGCAATCATGGCCGCCGAAAATCTGCTGGCCGGGCTGGCCGGTCAGCCGCTGCCGCACGCCGTCCCGTACCCGTAAAGATGCAAACTATCCTGGCCTGGATTCTCGTCGCGCTCGTTCTAGCGGCAGCTTACCCCTGGGCGGCCTGGTTGTTAAACCGCAGCCCGCGCCCGCCGGATTTCTGGCTGATTATTTTGCTGGCGCTGGCGCTCGGCCCCGGCGCGCTGACGCTGCTGCCGGCTTCCTGGTTGGAACGGCTGGCGCTGCTGGCGCTGGCGCTGGTCAGCGGCGCGGTGCTGTTTAATGCGGCCTACTGGCCGTTTTACCGCGACGACGCGATTGCCATTTATACCCGCTATGCCCGCATCATGGCGGAAACCGGAACGCTTGTCCCGTTCGCCGGGCGCGACGAAGCCTTTTATCAAGCCTATCCGATACATATCCCGCTGGCCTACACCTACGTTTATCTGG
>JAPKMO010000003.1 GCA_026645945.1 Anaerolineae bacterium | reverse complement strand
AGGTCTTCCGGCATCGGCGCGGTGAACATATGCTGCGAGGGGTCCCATCGCTGGTTTTCCTCATCCCACAAAAACAGCGGGAAATCAATCACCCAGATGAAGGCGAACTGGTTCGGGTCAAGCAGCCCCAGCTTTTCCGCCAGGGTGCGGCGCAGAATATCCACCGAGTCGTAGACCACTTCGCGCAGGTCGGACAAAAACAGCAGCAGGTCACCGGGTTGGGCTTCCAACCGCTCAAAAAGCTCCAACTTTTGCTCAACGGTGAAAAACTTGCCAATCGGGCCTTTCACCTCGTCGTTTTCGTCGGTCGGCAGCGCCATCCAGGCTAGCCCTTTTGCGCCGACAGATCGCACCAGGTCTTCCAGTTCGGCGGTATCTTTCCGAAGCTGCGTGCCGCTGACCGCCCCTGCCCCCGGAACACGAATAGCCTTGACCGGACGCCCCTCCGCCACGTTAGTCTGAAACACGCCAAACCCGCTTTTGCCCGCGATGTCGCTGACATCTACCGCTGCCATGCCGTAGCGCAGGTCGGGCTTGTCTGAACCGTATTTTTCCATCGCTTCGGCGTAGGTCAAACGCGGGAACGGCTTCCACAGCAGCCGTTTACCCGCCCCGACCTTCTCCACCAGCGCGATCATCATACCCTCAACAAGCTGCATCACGTCCTCGCGCTCGACGAAACTCAGCTCCATGTCAAGCTGCGTGAACTCCGGCTGGCGTTCGCCGCGCAGGTCTTCATCGCGGAAGCAGCGCGCAATCTGGAAATAACGTTCGTAGCCGGCCACCATCAAAAGCTGTTTTAACTGCTGCGGGCTTTGCGGTAGGGCATAAAACTTGCCCGGCTGCAAGCGGCACGGCACGAGAAAATCGCGCGCCCCTTCCGGCGTGGTTTTGAACAGGATGGGCGTTTCGATTTCGACAAAACCGCGTTCATCCAGGTAATCGCGCACGAACTTGACAATGCGATGCCGCAGAACGATATTATGCTGCATCGAAGGGCGGCGCAGGTCGAGATAGCGGTACTGCATCCGCCGGACTTCCTCAATCCGCTCCTCTTTATTGATGTAAAATGGCGGCGTTTTGGAGGCATTCAGCAGCGTGATATTCTGCGCGACGACCTCGATTTCCCCTGTCTCCAGTTCCGGGTTGGCCGTTCCGGCCGGGCGAACGCGCACCAAACCCTGTACCTGAAGCACGTACTCGCTGCGAGCATCGCGGGCCACCTGATGCGCGTGCGGGGAACTGGCCTCGTCCACCACCACCTGCGTGATACCCCACCGGTCGCGCAGATCAATGAACACCACTCCGCCCTGATCGCGCTGGCGGTTAACCCACCCTGCCAGCGTCACCTGCTGGCCGGTATGCTCGACTCGAAGTTCGCCGCAGTTATGCGTCTTTAACATAGGCTCATCGCTCCTAACGCAGCATGTTTGAGGTTCTCAGCGGATATGGGCGAAAAGCATAACACGTTCTCGGTTAGAAACAAATAGTTAGATTGCGGCAAAAATCAAACGGCGCGTGCGCGCCGTCTAATCACTCCGCTGGTGATGCTTGAGGCCGAACTGCAGCCTTACAGGGTGTTCAAAAATCCCCCGGCAAGCTGCCGGTCAACCCATTTGGCGACGAACGGATAGCGGTAATCCGTCCGGTTGTAGGTCTGAACGGCGGCGACAGTGCCGAAAAAGAGCGCGGCAAACGGCGTTATCACGATCAGCAGCGCCAGCGCCACACCCAGCAGCCCCCACAGCGGCACCAGCACGATGCCCGCCAGCACGAAAATCGCCAGCAGCGCGATCACCATACCCAGCGCCCAGGCTGCGCCGCCCACCACCAGCACCGCCAGCACGCCAACCGTACTCAGCAGTTGTAAAACAAAGGCTTGCAGCGCATGAAACGACACATAATCGGAGCGTTTGCGGTACATAAAATAGATCACCAGCGGCAGAAAAATGCTCATTGGCACCACAAACCCGGCGGTGAACAGACCGCCTAACATTGTCAGCCAGATGCTGGCGTGCGCGATGGCCGCCCACTGCCGCTCTTCGTCCGAGATGTTCATCGTGCTGTAGCTGCGCGGTCTGGCCTTCGGCTTGCGCGGCTCGTAGTAGCGCGCTTCGTATTCTCGCACAACGTCCGGCTCTGGTGACGACGACGCTAACCGCGCAAAACGCTCGGACTCCATCTTCTCCTGACGCTCTTCATCATTCATGCGCCAACCCTCATTCAGCATTGGGAACAATCCGTTTGTAATCCGCATTAAGTATTTCTATATACGGATTCGCGCGCGGATAAGTTTCAGCACCGGCGCAGTATGGTATACTAGCCACCCATGTTTAGCAATGACTTTACACTCACCAAACGCCACCTGGGGCTGATTCTGCTCATCGGCGGCAGCCTGGGTTTTATCGGCATCCTCGGCATAGACATCCTGGACGCCGGGCGCGAGGGCGGCATCGGCCCGGCGCAGCAGATCGCGCTCGGCCTGTGCGCGCTGTCAGCTTTCATCGGTCTCACCCTGCTTCCACTGGGCGACAAACCCGCCTGATTCTATGACCAATTCCGCAACCCATAATATGGACAAACCGATCTTTCGTATCACCAACCGGGTTTTGATGGCCGCCGCCCTGCTGGTGCTGCTCGGCCACCTGGCCGTTTATGCGGCCTACGCCGCCAACCTGATGCGCTTCCCTTTCGATTACGACCAGGGCGAAGGTTTTGAACTGATGGACACCGTATTCTTCAGCCGGGGGGAGTGGCCGTACCGCGATACCGAGGTTTTCCCGTTTTATTCCAGCAATTACCCGCCGCTGTTTCATGTCCTGGCCGCGCCGTTCGTGTGGATGGTCGGGCCGGCCTACTGGTACGGGCGTCTGCTCGGCTTTCTGGCAACGTTAGTGACGGCTGCCGCCATCGGCTTCGCAGTCTACCGCGACGGCGCGGCAGGCGGCGGGCGGCTTAAGCTGCTGGTCGCGGGGCTGGCCGGCCTGGCTTATCTGGCGTCGAACACGGTTTATCACATCGGGCCGCTGTTCCGCCAGCACGCCAGCATGGTGATGTTTGAAACGCTGGCGGTCGTTGTTCTGGCGAACGCCGGCGAGATCGCCCACGTCCGGCGCCGGCGGCTGGCACTGGCCGCCGGGCTGCTGCTAGTCATCGCCGCCGGGTATACCAAACAGCTTGCGATTGTCACCGCCCTGGCCGTCGGGCTGTTTCTGCTCATTCGCCAGCCCCGCCGCGCCCTGGTCTGGGGGGGCATGGCGGCGGCGGTCGGCGTGGGCGTGTTCGTATGGATGACCGCTGCAACAAACGGCGAATGGTGGCGGCAGGCCATCGTCGCCAACATCAACGAGTTAAATATCCAGCAGTCGGTCGGTTTATTCCGGCTGTGGTTTTCGCTGCACGGCTTTTTGATCGTCCCGGCGGCGCTGCTGGCACTCTACGAACTGTACTTCGACCGGCTCTCGTTATATACCATCTGGTTTGTGCTGGCGGTAGGCCTCAACGGCGCGGCCTCCGGTACGTGGGGCGGCGGGGACAGCTACTTCGCTACGGCCATCGCGGCAACCTGCATCCTGAGCGGTTTTTTTGCCGCGCGCACGCTGGCCGGCGAGTGGCCGTTTACCGAAAATTATCTCAGCCGGCTGGCGCGCCCCCTGCGCCGCTTCGGGCCGGGGCTGCTGCGCGCCGGACTCATCATCATCCCGCTGCTGTACTTGGGCTACGGGCGGGCGACCCTGCACCTGCCCACACAGCAGCCGCCCTTCGATACCTTCGCCCGCGTGTTAAACATCCGCCCCAATGCCCTGAACGGCTTTTATGATTCGGCGCGAACGGCAGACGGCCAGTTCAGCGCCGGTTATGCCGACATCGGCCACTTCACCACCCCGGACGATGTTCAGGCCGGGTGGCTGATCGTCGAACAGGTGCGCGCCGCCGCCGGCCATGTGATGAGCGAGGAGGCCGGTTTCAGTCTGGCCGCCGGGCGGCAGGTCATCACCAACCCCACCCAACTGCTTAACCTGGACAAAAAGGGTTTATACGACGGCGGTGAACTCATCCGGCTGATCGAAGACCGAGCGTTTGGCCTCATCATCTTCCGGGCGCAGTTTTACCCGCCGCGCCTGCTGCGCGCCGTCGGCGACCACTACCGGCACGCCGAAAGCATCGTCATGAACGGCTTCGAGTACCGGCTGCTGGTTCCCAATTAAGGACACACCAGAGGCCGCTGCCCTACGACCCCATCGAGTCCGACCACTCGCGGCGCAAGCGCACCGTCTGCGACCGGCAGACTTCGCCGCTGTCATCCAGCGCCACTACATACCAGGAGAAGTTGATGCCGCGCCCGATAGCGGCCAGTTCCATGTTCCCGCGCGTCTTGGTGATGCCGCCGGGTACGTCCAGCCCGGTCACAAGCTGGCCGTTTTCATTCAGCACGTAGACCTGATAATGGGTGATGTTGCCCGACCGAGGTGGGTCCCAGTAAAAAGTCGTCTCGCCGTTCGGGAAACCATCCAGCGGCGACGTGGCGCGGAAGCCCGCGCAGTTCACCGCCGCCGCGGGGTCGGCTGCCGCCGGCGGCACAACTACCGTCGTGACGGTGGTGGTAACGGTCGTGGTGACGGTGGTGGCCGTCGTCGCAGCGGCGGAACTCGCGCCCCCGCTGCACGGAATGTAAAGCGTCTGACCGGCATAAATACGGCGAACATCGGCGATGCCGTTGGCGGCGGCGATAGCCTCCATGCTCACCCCGTAACGCAGGGAAATCCGAAACAGGTTTTGCCCGGCCTGAACGGTATGGTACACGCCGCACTCGGCGCGAACCGGCGTCATTCCCCACGCCAGCACGCTCGCCAGAACGAGCGTCAAGGTCAGTAAACGGATAAGGTTACGCATAAACATCCTCACGGATTAATCGCTGCGGACAAATACCTCTATCTCTATGATATAAAAATTATGAAAGTGTGTGGTTAGATATTACTAACCTGCGCGCTAAGGGTTAGATAAGATAAACTTTTGCCGGGTTATGTTAAAAATTTCATACCGTATAGTCGGGAAAACGCAGGGGATTCGGCGGATAAAAAAACCGCCCTAGTACATCCACAAGATGAGAATGCCTGCCTCCGACAGTGGGCTTAGAACCTATCCATAAACCAAACCGATTGATCTGATAGCAGAACAGTGGGCTTAAGCCCACTGTCTGGTGGGTTTACGGATAAACTCTTAAGCCCACTGCCGCGCTGTCAGGATGCAGATTAAGCTGGTTTATATACTAGTGGGCGGTTATCCGAACGGATTGTATCGCGGCAGTTTTTTCAGCGGCACCTTGCCGGAATTGCTGCTCACCAGCCCCATTGGGCGGCGTTCCTTAAAAAAGTCGTTCCCGGAGCGAACCTGCCGCAGCAGGCTGTCAATAGACTGCTGGAGGTACTCCAGCGTCACTTCAGTGCGGTGTTCATGGGCCGCCAGCATCCGGGCGTGCAGCGCCGCCTCGCGCACAAACGCGCCGGGCTGGTTAATGAGTTCCGGGATGACCATCAGGTGTTCATCTTTCCACTGGTCCGCCATGTAATAGCGCAGCATTTGCTCGGCATGATGGTCGTCCTGAATGGTCGGAATGACGAAAATACGGTCGAGCCGGCCAGGCCGCTTAGCGATGCGTTCGTCAATCACTTCGGGATAATTGGTCGTCGCCAGCATCAGCGCGCCTTCCGGGTTGTTGGGCGACTCCACCCCATCCAGGACATTCAAAATCCGCGCTTTATCATCGCCCTGGAGATAAGCGTCCAGTTCCTCCACGATCAGCAAAACCGGGTAGCGCGCCGCCGTCACCGCCTGGAGCGCGCGCTGGATTTTCTCGAACGATGCGCCGTCCCGGTCGGAGCCGGACACATAAACGACGATGCGCCCCTGGTTGATCGCCAGCTTCGCCATCGCCGCGCACAGCATGGTTTTGCCCGTTCCCGGCACGCCCGCCAGCAGCAGCTTGCGGAACGGGGCCAGTTTAAGCTGCCGGTAGATGTACACGCCTTTCGTAAAGAAGGCCTCCATGTCGTCCAGCAGGTCATCTTTTAAATCGTCCGGCAGGATGACATCTTCCCAATCCACCGTCGGGTCAAAAAAGGCATCCGTGCCGCCGATGATATACACGTCCCGGCGGCGGCGGATACGGGGGCGCACCGCCCGCGCGCAGGCGAACTCGAAGGCCGCCCAGGTTTCCAGCTTGCCGGAAGGAACCAGCGCCACTGCCGTTAAATCCTGCACGTCATCGTCAAAATATGAACTGGCGTAAACGACCTCGAAGGGGTCTTCACCTTCCACCGAAAACTTGAATATGTATGCCCCGGCGGTGGCCGTCAGCACCATCTTTTTGCCCCGCGAACCATAGTCGCTGATGGGGACGATGACCGGACATTCCAGTTGTTCCACACCATCGTAGCGGGCTTTTCCGCGCAGCCTGCGCCCGGATTTAATCTGATTCTGAGCGATCATGTTGCTGCATTCCGTTGACGCCCAGATCGTTGTGTACGCGCGCCCCGGCCAGCGTTTTTCCCAGGTATCGCGCGCCCACTGCACCAGACGTTCATACTGCATATGGTTTTATCCCCTCGAAATCTCTAACCCTGGTTCAGGCACATGATGACTAACCGGGGGGTAAGCTCATTATAAAAATCTTTACTCAAAATCGAAAGGGTACTTGCTGAATTACTCATTTGCCGTCACAATCTCATGGATAAATAAGCCTGATAGACAGTGAGGCTTTAGCCCACTGACAGCGGGTTGAAACCTGCTATCCCACTCAGGATCAGACACACTCTGGTGGATTTATCCATCAGCGCATGAGCCGGCAGGTTTTAGCAGCCGGTTATTAGGAGTTCAGCCGGTTATGACCACCGTTTATGTCACACATCCCCGTTATGTCGAACACGACCTGCCAGGACACCCCGAACACGCCGGGCGCATCCGCGCCATCTGGCAGCAGCTTGATACAACCGGCCTGAGCGCCCGCTTGCGCCGTCTGGAAGCCCAGCCGGTGGCCGAAGAATGGGTCGCTGCCGTGCATACCCGCCCCTATTTAGACCTGTTGAATAAAATCGAGCGCATTCAAGACCAGATCACCCACCTGAACCCAGATACCTACATTGGGCCGAACGGTTACACCATCGCCCGGCTTTCAGCCGGCGGCGTGGTGCAGGCCGTCGAGGAAGTCCTCAGCAGCAGGGCGCGCAGCGGCTTGGCCGCCGTTCGCCCGCCGGGGCATCACGCCATGCCGGGTTACAGCATGGGTTTCTGCCTGCTGGGCAACGTCCCCATCGCAGCCTACTACGCCCGGCAGCAGCACGGCATTAAACGGCTGATGATCCTGGACTTTGACGTGCATCATGGCAACGGCACGGAAGCCATGTTTTACGACGACGACGGCGTGCTGTTTATTTCCACCCACCAGTACCCCTTTTACCCTGGCACGGGCGCTGCCGAGGATACTGGCCGGGGGCGGGGCAGGGG
The DNA here is from genome assembly GCA_026645945.1 of Anaerolineae bacterium. GTDB lineage: Bacteria > Chloroflexota > Anaerolineae > Aggregatilineales > Phototrophicaceae > CFX2. The sequence goes on along the minus strand of JAPKMO010000003.1, from coordinate 81,815 downwards.
TTACACCATCAATATCCCCCTGGCTGCCGGGCATGGCGACCGCAGTTATGCCGCTATCTTCGAGCGGGTGGTGTGGCCGGCGGCGGCGCGTTTCCAGCCGGAATTGATAATGGTTTCCGCCGGTTTCGACGCCCACTGGACAGACCCCCTCGCCGGGATGCGGCTGAGTTTAACCGGATACGCCCATCTTACACGAGAACTGATACGCATGGCCGACCAATTTTGCGGGGGAAAAATCGTTTTCGTGCTGGAAGGCGGCTACAACCTGGAGGCGCTGGCGCACGGCGTGCGGAACATCGCCCATGCCCTGCTGGGCGAGGACGAAATCAGCGACCCGCTTGGCCCGCCGCGTTTTGACCGTGAACCGGATGTCGAACCGCTTATTGCTCAGCTTCGTTCGATTCACTCGCTTCCTTGAGCATATTCTCGCGCTTCACACGGCGGCGCGGACGGCTGTATTTGGTAAAAACGCGGATGATCGCCAGAATAATCCAGATGATGACCGACGCGCTCAGCGCCAGAAACCACGCGCCCGCGCCGACGGCCATCCCGACCGCCGCCGTCGCCCAGATGCTTGCCGCCGTCGTTAAATGGTGAACGCTTCCCTTACGCTGGAGAATCGTCCCCGCACCGATGAAGCCGATGCCGCTGACGATCTGCGCCGCGATGCGCGCCGGGTCGCCTTCCGGGAACGCCCAGACCGAAAGCATGGTGAACAGGCACGCGCCCAAGCCCACCAGCATATGGGTTCGCAGCCCGGCGGGCTGGTAATGGCGCTCGCGGTCAAGCCCGATGAGCATACTGAGCGCCGCCGCCACCAGCAGGTAAAAAACTGCCTCAGCTTGTTGATAAAGAGACATGGTTTAAACAGCTCTTTAAAATTAGGCCGGCGCGAAAATACGCTCCGCGCCGGCGGCCACAAATCCACTTAACGGTTGCGCCCGTATTTTTCGTGGCTGGATACCCAGTCCGACGATGAAATGGCCGCACCCAGCGACAGTTCACCGGCCAGCGCCACCCCGGCAATGATCTCCGCTAGCTTATTGACCTTACCCTTGCCGGAACAGCCCAGCACTTCCAGGCACTCGCGCTGGGTCGGCAGCCCCGTCCCGCCGCCGTAAGTCGCCACGATCAGCGAAGGGATGGTCAGCGAAACGTACAGGTCGCCCTCCGGCGTCAGTTCCGTGTACAGGATGCCGGCGGACGATTCGGCCACGTTCGCCACATCCTGACCGGTGGCGATGAAAATGGCCGTGATCGCGTTGGGCGAATGCGCGCCGTTGTTGTTCGCCCCGGAGAGAAACGCGCCGACGTTCGACACCATCGAATGATAGTGCAGGCTTTCCGGCGTCACGCGCATCTGCTGTAACAGCACATCGCGTTTGACCACCACCTCCGCCGTCACGCGCTTGCCGCGCGTCCGCATGATGTTCACCTGCGAGGCTTTTTTGTCGGTGGCGAAGTTCGACTCCAGATAAAAATGTCTGATTTTGTCCTTACCTTCGTAATGGTCGAGTATCCAACTGCACGCCGCGAATGTCGCCCGACCGACCATGTTCTGCCCGGCGGCGTCCCCGGTGGAAAAGTTGAAACGCAGATAAACGAATTTGTTGGCGAGATACGGGTCAATATACTGCAAACGCGCCACGTGCGAGGTCGCCTCGGCCTCGTACCGAATCTGGTCGAGGTGCGCATCCACCCATTGCAGCAGGTCGCGCCCGGCGCGCGCGTCCTCCATCACGAACACCGGCGCGCGCTGCATGGCGTCCCCCACCACCGTACACTTGACGCCGCCGCACAGGTTGACGACCTTGATGCCGCGATTGTACGACGCCACCAGCGTGCCTTCGGAAGTCGCCAGCGGGATGAGAAAATCGCCCAGGGCATATTCGCCGTTGATGCGTATCGGCCCGGCAAAACCAAGCGGAATCTGCGCCACGCCGGTGAAGTGTTCGATATTGCCTTTGGCGAGATGCGGATCAAACGAAAATTTCCCGACATGCTCCAGCGCCGCGCCGCTGAAGTCCCGGACGAACCGCTGCCGTTCTTCAATAATTTCCAGGTCATAATCGTCACGTTCGCTGCGCGGCAGGCGGATGAGATGGTCGTCAGCTTCGGTGATGGCATCCTCGACCTTAAGAGTCAATTCGCCGAACGGCGTGGCCTCGAACGTCACTTCGATTTCGTGTTTGCCGAGTGGCAGATGTTCCCCCCGCACGTATACATCCAGAGTTTTTCGCAGTGGAAAATCAATCGGCGTTTCCGGCGTGATCTGCTGCGGCGTCAGCACGCGCCCTTCGCCCATATCAATGCGGACTTGATCGAGCGGGATGTCACGCTCACGGATGCGGACATTAACCAGCCGGGCAAACCCGGCATCGCTGAGCCGGTTTTTGATCGAAAACTGCACGCCGCCGTCCACATTTTTCAAACTGCCAAACGTATACAACTGCTTCAAAATCAAACTGGGAATCGTAAAACTTGACGTAGCCATAAATTATCAATACCTCTCTCCACATACTCACCGCGTTGTCTTTAGCATAACGACTTATAACAACAATGCAAAAAAGGGCGAACCCTTGTGGTTCGCCCCGCAATATTCGGATACGCGGTGATGCTATCGGCTCTTTTCGATACCTTCGCGCAGGGTAGCTATCTGCGTCAGGTGCGCGCGCAGGGCGGCGCTTTGCGCGGCGTACCGCTGCGCCAGCACCTCCAGACGGCTGAAAATCGGCGTGAGTACCTGCTTGCCGTACTGCGTCAGGCGGCTGCGTTCCTTCAGCGTCAGGTCATCCAGCGCGGCATGATACGACTTTTCCAGGTGGTCAATCCGGGCGTGCAGGCTGTCTTTGGCATCACGGGAAACGCGGCGATAATAACGCCAGGCAAAAAAGCCGCTCAGGCCGGTCACGGCAATCGTCACCGGCGGGACAAGCGCCCCGACCGGGCCGGCGATCAGCGCGGTTTTGGTCACGATTTCCAGCAGAATGATGATGAGGCCGACGACGGTCACGCCCGCCGTACTGACGAAACCGCTCATGTTGGTCTGGAACAAATCCTGAATTTCCGCCACCACCCGCCCGGTTGAATACGAACGCAGTTCGGTTTCCGCAATCCGTATCGCTTCTTCCAGGCTTTCGCGCTGTTCGGCGTATACGCCCGCGTCCAGCCCGGTGACTTCCTGCGCCATCAGGTCGCGGAGCTGGTTCAGCCGGTCAATGACGCTGCGCCAGTACAGGCGGCTGCTATCAATGACGGCATTGATGTAGCCGCCGGTCGCTTCGTTGATGTCCCGCAGCGCCCGGCCCACCACCACTTCCTGAAACTCGGCCTGCAAAACTTCGCGCTTCGGCGCGCGCCCGATTTTGCTCACCGAAAGGTGGCTGTCAATGAAGGCCATGCCGCGCTGGCGCATCCCTTCAAACACACGGTCAACGTCGGCGCGGGCGGCCTTCAACTGCGTATCCAGCCCTAACGACTGCTGCTCCAGCTCGCGCTCAACTTCGCGCACTTTGGCCGTATCCGCGCTCACCAGGTCGGCTTTACGCTGCACCTCATCCTGGTATTTTTTCACCAGCCGTTCGGCCAGGTCAAGCTGCGCCAGCAGTTTTTGTTTGGCGGGCGGTGCTTCGCTGAACACGCCGCGCAGGTGCGCCCGCACCGCCTCAACTCCGCCCAGATCGCCGACGGTTGGCTGGCCGCCCTGGGCAGCAGCCAGCGCCTCTTTGGCCGAAGCCATAAACAGCAGCGGGCGCAGATCAAGCAGTTCTTCCACCTGCCGTTCGATGAAGCGGCGGACTTCGGTCTGTTCTTTGGGTTGCAGCAGATCAATCTGGTTGATGACCAGGATGATCTTTTTGCCGTAGTTTTTCGCCAGCTCCAGGTACAGGCGCTCCGTTTCGGCAAACGCGCGTTTGGCCGAAACGACAAATACCACCAGATCGCTGCGGTGCAGGAAGGATTTGGCGGTTTTTTCGTGCTTCTGGAAAACTGACCCCGTTCCGGGTGTATCCACCAGCGCCACGCCCGGCGCGCCGGTGTTGGGGTGCGTCCATTCCCGGATGCCGTCCTCCCGCATCAGCGGCTTGCGGTTGGCGGTGTCGCCGTAGCGGATTAGTTCAATCACTTCGGTCGTGGGGGTGACGCCGACCGGCAGCAGGTTCTCCCCCACCAGGGCATTGATAAAAGTGGATTTCCCGGCGTTAAACTCCCCGATGACAACCACCAGGAAGAACATATCGCGCAGGTCCTGCGCCACGTCCAGCAGACGGCGGCGGTCTTCCTGGGCGCTTTCGCCCATTTCCGCCAGCGTCGTGCCGACATCCATCAATAACCGAATCTCCGATTCCCGGAGTGCTGCCAGCGTTCCATCAAGCGTATTCAAGGTGTTCCTCACAACGGTAGACGTTTGCGCCCCAGCGCCGTCAGCGCCCCTTCGATGCTGACCATCTCCTGCTGGGCGGTTTGTAACTGCGATAGTTGTTCGCTTTGTATCTGCGTCTGCGCTTCGATCAAACGGGTGAGCGGCAGAATCGCATCCCGGCGCAGGCGCATCCCATATTCGATCTGTTTATCGGCGGCCTTCGTCAGCGTTTCGATATACCGCGCCTGTAATTTTAACATCCGGTTGGTATAGGCGGACTCCAGCAGGCGGCCACGCAGCGGCATGAACAGCAGCCCCAGCAGCGCCAGCCCAACCAGCACGATAAAAGCGACCAGCGTTCCCTGGTTCTCCGGCGCGACCAGATTGCCGCCGCCGGCCAGCACGAACACGATCAGGATGATGAGAAGCGCCTCAAAAGCCGCCAGGTACATCAGCGCATTGCGGAGCGTCTGCTCCAGGCGGTCGGTTTCGACCCGTTTCGCTTCATCTTCAAGGGCTTCCAGTGCCGGGCGAACGTCTTGCAGCGCCGAACGGTCGTACTTCTGCGGCGGCTGAATGCTGCCGATCACCTTACCACGAATGGCCGGCGGCAGCGCGTCAATCTCGCGCCGGGCATATTTCACTAAATCATCAATATCCTGGATGTCCTTACCTTCCAGGCGCGGCGCGAGTTTGTCTACCACACCGGGCAGTTCACCGATTGGCTCGAAGGCCTTGCGTCGCTCGAAAGCGGTTTTGATGTACGAGCGCCCGCCGCCGCGCCGCAGCAGCCCGGACAGGCCGACCAGTTCCAGCACGCCCCGCCACACCGAAAGGAACGCCTGCCCCAATCGAAAAATGTCCTGAACGGCTTCGCTGCCGCGCATGGCCGCCGTGCCGAACCGATCGCTGACTTCTGCGCTGATTTCGCGGATGACTTTTTCCTGTTCGCGCTTCTGCGCCGCCAACTGCTGTTCGATATTGCTGGAAATGCCCTGGTAATGGTCGAGCGCCGCCTGATTGGCGCGCACAGCGTCCAGCGCAGCCTGGTTCACGTTCTGGGCGATTTGCAGCGGTGTCTGGAGCTTCTGCCGCAGCCGCGCCACGTCGTTTAACTGGTCATCCACATATTCTTCAATCCGGCTCAGGCCGCTGGCTTTCCAGTTGGCGCGGTTCAGTTCGCCGTTTTGGTAGGCCGCCAGCCCCTGCCGCGCCGATACCAGCCAAACATCCGGCTTGTATCCAAGCTGCGCCTGGCTCTGGTCAAGCACGTATTCACGGACGGCCTCGGCATCTTCCGCCGTCAGCAGGTCGGCCTGGTTGATGACGAGGATAACCTTCTTGCCGTATTCTTTGAGCGTTTGCAGGTATTCCAGGTTGCGCGCGGTCATGGCCTGGGTCGCCAGCATCACCAGCAGCACCACGTCGGCACGGTGCAAAAACCGGCGCGTGGTTTCCTCGTGCTTCTGGAAAATGGACTCCAGCCCCGGCGTATCTACCAGGCTGACCTTTTGCAGCAGCGGCGAGGGATAAAACACCGTATCCACTTCGCCGGCGGAGGTCATCCGTTCAGCGTTTTCGCCCCAACGCAGGATGCTGATGCGGTCGGTGGTCGGCACCGGGCCAACAGCCAGCAAATCCGGCTGGCCGAGCAAGGCATTGATGATGCTGGATTTGCCGGAGCTAAACGGCCCGACCAGCACCACCAGGAAGGGATGGTCGGCATGAAACAGCGCGTCGCGCACCTGCGCCAGCCGCTCCTCCGGCAGGTTATCCACCGTCGGCAGCACATCCAGCAGGCGCGTAATTAACTCATATTCCCGCCGCCGGATGGCCTCGTATTCCAGCGCCAGTTTGGTTTCGACATGTTCAACAGCCAAAATCACCTACCTGTGGCCCGCAAGCCTTACGAAAGGTTCTCTGCTATACTTATGAGCATACCGCGCCTTGCCAGAGTGTACAATACTGGGTTAAAACCGCGTTTGGACATTTAAACGAACGAGGAAATTATGCCAACCGACCAGCAAGATACTGCCCGCGCGCTCCAGCTTGTGCTGGCCCTCGACCAAGCGCGCGATACACTGCACGATGACGGCGACCCCCAGGCCATGTTTGAAAAAATCGCCGAGCTGCTAAAGCAGGACTTCGAGGCGGAAGGCTGCGCCATCGTCCTGGTGGCCGAAACCAGCGACGACATCGAATGTATGGCGAGTGCCGGCCTGCCGGACTCGGTCTGCGCCCAGCTTTCCCGGCAGGCGATGGAACTTTCCACGCCGGCGCCGCTGGCCGATACCCGCTGGGCCTATACCCTGGGCGTGCAGATCATCCTGGACGAGTTCCCCCTGGGCGGCATCGTCCTGGTGCGCGACAGCCGGCCCTTCAGCCCGGAGGAAATCGCCCGGCTTTCCCTGGCGGAAAGCCAGATCGATTCGGCGGTTATCCAGGCGCGCACCGTCTGGAAGCTCAACCAGCGCAACCGCGAACTAGAAGCTATTTTTGAGATTGACCGCCTGCGCGACCGCACCGCCAACGAGGGTGAACTCATCAGCGGCTTTACGACCATTCTGCTGCACCAGTACCATGCCGAACTGTGCTTGGTGCTGCTGACGCATGTTGACAGCGGCGAGATGATCGTGCGCGGCGTGGTGGACAAGTTCGATCTCAACTCGCCGGCGCTGGAACACATTCGCCGCCATGCGACTGACATCAGCATCCCCCAGGTGATCCCCGCGCCGGACGGTTTTGACGACCTGAAGCTGCTGGCCGCGCCGTTTATCGTCGCCGGGGCGCGCTTGGGCGCCGTCGTCGTCGGGCGTCAGCAGCCGTTTTCCATCGGCGACCACCGCCTGCTGCACGCGCTCATGTCCCAGATGGACTCGGCCATTGTTTTCAGCCGCATTTATCACCAGCTTTCGCTGCGGAAGCGCGAACTGGAAACCATTTACCGCATAGACCGCATCCGCGACCGGGAAAAGGATTTCGACGCCCTGCTCCAGGCGGTTTTGAACGAGTTATGCGAGGCCATCTCCAGCGAAATCGGCTTCATCATGCTGTATAAAACCGGCGATAAAGAAGAACTGGAACTGCGCTCGGCAACGGTAGACGGGCAGATCACCACGCCGGGCTACCAGGAGGTCATCCACCGGATCGCCCGCCAGGCGATCGAGCGGGGCGAGCTGGTTTTTTCAAACCAGGCCGACGGCCCGGTGCGCTCGACGGTGGCTGTGCCGCTCATCCTCAACGAACGGATCATCGGCGTTTTTGGGGCGCTCAACAGCACCCGCGCCAGGGGCTTTGATGCCGAAGATCGGCGCATCCTGGCCGCCATCACCAGCCAGGTGGATACCGCCATCTTCGAGCGCCTGGAACAGCGCCGGATGCGAATGCTGCTCAGCCGTTCGGTTGACCCGAAGGTGCTGGAACACCTGCTCCAGCGGGCCGATACTAACCTGCTGGACGGCGAGCGCGTGGTTTTAAGCGTCCTGTTCGCCGACCTGCGCGGCTCGACCGAATGGGCGGAACGCATTGAGCCGGAAGAACTGGTCAAAACGCTGAATATATTCCTGGGGCGCATGACCGACGTGATTTTTAAACACGGTGGAACCCTGGATAAATTCGTCGGCGATGAAGTCATCGGGCTGTTCGGCACGCCTATACACATGGAAGATCACGCCTTCCGCGCCGTCCAGGCCGCTATGGAAATGCAGGCCATTCACCGGGAGCTTCAGCGCGTGATGGCCGCCCAGGGGCGCGAGCTGCCGTTTATGGGGGTGGGCATCAGCTCCGGCGAGGCCATCGCCGGTGAGTTCGGCCATCCCGTCCGCAGCGAATTCACTGCGCTGGGCCGCATCGTCAACCTGGGCGCGCGGCTGTGCAGCATCGCCGAAGGGGGGCAAACGCTCATCAGCCAGAACACCTACCAGATGCTCGATAATCTGGTGGTAGCGGAAGAACTGGGAGCAGTATCGCTCAAAGGCATTCACCAGCCTTCACGGGTTTTCCGTGTGCTGGGACTCAAAAACGCGCAGGGCGTGCCGCACTAAACCATGTTCAACGACTCCATTCAATATCAGAACGGCGCGCTGTCTGTGGACTCGGTGCGGGCGGCGGACATCGCCGCTGCCTGCGGTACGCCGGTTTATATCTACAGCCAGCGCCGCGCGCTCGCCAACCTGGGGCGCATCCAGCAGGCTTTCGCCGGCATGAACACCCATATTCATTACAGCGCCAAAGCCAATGCCAGCCTGGCGATACTCAGGGCGCTGGTGGCCGCCGGGGCCGGCGTGGATGCCGTCAGCGGCGGCGAAATTCACCGGGCGCTGCTGGCCGGCGCGCGCCCCGAAACCATCGTTTTTGCCGGCGTGGGCAAAACGCCCGCCGAACTGCGCTACGCGCTGGAACATAATGTCGGCTGGTTCAATGTCGAAAACCCGGACGAAATCCGCCTGCTCGACCACCTGGCCGCCGAAGCTGGCAGAACGGCGCGGGTGGCGCTGCGCTTGAACCCGGACATCGCCGCCAGCACGCATCCCCATATCGCCACCGGACACAGCGGCGCTAAGTTCGGCCTGCCGGCGGACGTAGTACGCGACATGCTGGCGCATCAGACCGATTACCCGCATCTACGCTTCGAGGGTATCCACATTCACATCGGCAGCCAGCTCCACGACACGCAGGCCACGCGCAGCGCGGTCGAGGCCGCGCTGAATTTGATCGCCCCCTACCCCGCCATCCAAACTGTGAACATCGGCGGCGGCCTGCCAACAGCCTACACGCCCGATGAAACCGTGCCTCCGCCGGAGGACTTCGCCGCTGCGCTCAAGCCGCTGCTGGTGGGTTATACCGTCCTGCTCGAACCGGGGCGCTCGATCATCGCCGATGCCGGTATCCTGGTGGTGACGGCGCTGTACCGCAAGCAGCAGGCTGGGCAGACTTTCTTGATTACCGATGGCAGCATGGCGGAACTGATTCGCCCCGCCCTGTACGACGCCTATCATGAAATCGTGCCGCTTTTGCAACCGGCTGAAGGCGCTGCCCGCCACCCGGTTGATGTTGTCGGCCCGGTTTGTGAAACGGCGGATGTGCTGGGGCGCAGCCGTCTGCTGCCGGACATCCGGCCCGGCGATCTGCTGGCGGTGCTAACCGCCGGAGCATATGGTTGGGTGATGGCAAGCAACTACAACCAGCGCCCGCGCCCACCGGAAGTGATTGTTTCGGAAGACGGCCAGACCTGGCAAGTCACCCGCCGCCGCGAAACCTGGGATGATCTGGCGCGGTTGGAGGAGAGCGGCTATCATCCCCCGGCATAAAATAACCCGCTTTTGGCAGGCCGAAGATGAACGGAAACGCTGTACGCCGCCTGTGGATGGGGATGGCCGCATTTTACGCCGCCCTGCTCCTCCATATCACCCTTTATGCGGCACAATCCGGCCAGGGACGCAGCCTCTCTTTTGGCGTGCTGGCCGCCGCCAACCTCGCTCTGGCGCTGGCTGTAACAGCTTTCGCCGCCTGGATTAAACCGGAGCGTCTGGAACGCCTCCGCCGCACCGCCCAACGGTGGCAGGCGGTTTTCATTGTAATTGGCGTCATCCTGCTCGGCATTCTGGGTTTGGGGCTGCGACCGGAATGGGTGTACGCGCATATGGCGGTCGCCCTGGCGGCGGCTTTCAGCCTGGCGTACTGGACGCTGTTCGGCGAACGCGCGCCCTTCCGCCGAACTCCGGCGCTGGTCGGCGGCCTTGCGGCGCTGGCGGCGGGCGTTACCCTGCTCCGAATCCTCGCGCTTTCCACCTATCCCGATGTTCACATCATTGACGAACCCTGGATTCTCAGCTGGGCGTACAGTTATCTGCGCGCCGGCTACCCGCTGGACTGGATTATGCTGGGTGTGGATCATGGCCCGGCTTTTTACCTGCCGCGTTTCCCGCAGGCGATGGCCGCTTGGTTATCTCTGGTGGGTGTTGGTTTGTGGGAAGGGCGGCTGTTTTCCTTTTTGGTGGCGCTGGCCGTTATACCGTTTGCGGCGGTCGGCGCAGCCAACCTTTATGATCGCACGACCGGCTGGATGACGGCGGGGGCGCTGTTCGCCAGCGCGGTATACATGGTTGCAGCGCGCATCCGGCACGATGTCGGGCTGGCGCTGGCGCTGGCGGTTTCACTGTGGCTGCATTCAGCGGCGCTCAAATGGGAGCGGCGGTGGCTGCATTTTCTGGCCGGGCTGGCGATAGGTCTGGGCATGTTCAGCCACTACCACGCCGGCGGCTTTGGAGCGGCCATGCTGGTCGGGCTGTACGGCCCGCGTTATGTCCGGCAGGCGCGGCGGGGGCACCGGTGGCCGGAAGCCGGATTATGGCTGTACGGCCTGGGCGGGCTGGCCGGCGGCGCGGTCGTGGCAGCCGTTCAAATCCTGCCGGACACGGCGCTGTTTGTAAGCCGCCTGCCCCCGCGCAGCCCGCAGAATTTTCTCGCGCTGCTCGGCACGTTCGCCGGCCATATCCGCGTGCTGGCTGAAACATCCCGTTTTGAATTTGTGCTGGTGGCAGCCGGGCTGGCGGCGGCGTTTTACCGGCGCGATTGGATGCCGGCGCTGGTAGCCGTTCTGGGGCTGGCCGCGCTCAGTCTGATGGCCGTCATCACCATAGATTATTATCATGTGCCGCTGATGCCCATCTACGCAGTGCTGGTCGCGCGGCTGTTTGCCGCCGGTTTCCGGCGCGGCGTGGACACACCCGGACATGGCGCAGCAGCGTTCGTTTTTTTCGCAGCAGTCGGCCTCGGCATCACGCTCAGCGTCCCGTTCGATCATCTGCGGTCGGGGAAACCTTTACACCTGCCGCCCGCGCCGGCGGCGCTGTGGGTGCAGGAAAATATCCCGCCGGAACAGACCATCCTGGCCGACAACCTGTATTTTATATGGCTGCACGAATATCGTTTTGCGTCCATTCTGACGCCGAGCCATCTGCTGGCAGAAGAAGACATCCAACGCTACCGCAGCAACCCCGCCGCGCTGTGGGATGATCTGGAAGTAGAAATCATCATCTACGATCCCGGCCTGCCCACGCACGATCAGCTAGAGCGGCTTTTTGAGCAGGGGTATCTGGACGCGGGCGGTTTTATGCTGGCCGCGCAGTTCGACGACGTGAAAGTTTACCGGCGCGGCTAAAACAACCATTCCGGGTTCTCGAACCCGCCGTACTCCTGTATCGCGCCGTAGATGTGCTGGACGATTTCGGTGCTGTGGACTCCAACGCCACAGACACCATGTTCCAGAATGCTGCGTTTGATTTCGCTGCCCTTCTTGGTGTAAGTCTTTCGCAAGTTAGACCGGGACAAACCCAGTAGATTAACCCAGTAGTCCTCTAGCTGTCTTATAGCATTAGGGTCACTTGTATGGCAGTGGATATAAATCGTGATTTCTTCTTTACTAACACCCATTTCTTCTCGTAAAAATCGCATAAACAGCAAATGCATATTGGGATCAGAGTTTGCAAAATAGAGCCGATTCCGTATTTTTCCACCCTCTGCCCAATACAACATACATCCGGCCAGATGTAATGGCCGCATCTCTTTTGCCTTTTCCCTTCCTTCCTGTTGAAAAGCTGAGCGGCGCACTAATCCCAACTGCCGATTGGTTTGAGCGCCATTGTTCTGAGCAGCCCACTGCTTCTGGTTGGCCCTCAAACGTTCCTTTTGTTCATCAGTCAGTTGAACATCGCGCACCCACACACTGACTGAGCCGCGAGAAACGCTTAATTCTTTGGCGATATCACGAACCGACATCCCTTCAAGGCGCAGCTGGCGCGCTTTCTCTCGTACTGCTTGTTTCATCAGACAGAACCTCCGATCATGTGTTAAATTAAGAATATATCACTGGTTCATCACATAGGCAAAAAAATAAGCTCCACTCAGGAGCTTATTATTAATATCGTTACAGTTGGCGACGGCTGGATTCGAACCAGCCACCTAGCGGTTATGAGTCGCTCGCTCTGACCAACTGAGCTACGTCGCCATTTAAAATAGCGGGGGTAGGACTCGAACCTACGACCTCCGGGTTATGAGCCCGACGAGCTACCACTGCTCTACCCCGCAACATGCCCTGTAGTTTAGCAGTCCTGTTCGGCAGCGTCAATGGTGAATTCCGTCCCAACCGCCGGGGCGCTTCTGTTCACGCATCCCCCGCGTCAATTGCCGCCTGCGTCACCCGGTAAATTTCCTCTAACGACGCGCCGCGCGCTTTTTCCAGCCGCGCCGCCCGCTTCTGAAACTGCATCATGGCGAAGCTGGTAAAATCGTCAGGCCGCAAACCGAACGGCACGGGGTCGTAACAATCGAACGATTCGGTCAGCACGCCGATGGCCGGCATAAGCAGCGTGTTCATGGTCTGCTCGACGATGCCCCACAGCGAGTCGTCCAACGATACCAGCCGCGAAATCAGAAAGATGCCGTAAGCGATATGCCGCGACTCATCCTGCTTGAGATAGTCAATACCGCGCGTCGTGCCGGGCATCAGGTTATGGCTGCGCAGCGCGTTGTAATAAACGTGATAGCCGGTTTCGGCCAGCACGCCTTCGACGATCATGTTATAGGTCACGGATGCCTGCACCTGGGCGGCGGGTGAATCGTCGCTGCTTAGCCGGTTAAGCGCCTGCGGCAGCGCCTCGTAAAACAGCGCCCGGTAGCTGTCCAGGTGGTAGCGGCTCAGGTCGCCGGGGTTTCCGGCCACCTCAACCAGCCAGCGGTTGAAAAAATCGGTATGTTTGGCTTCTTCCCACAAAAACGTTGTCAGGTACAGCTCTTCTTCGATGCGGCCCTCTTTTGCCACCGTCATAATCAGCGGCAGCAGGTCGAGCGTAACGGCCTCCTCGCCGGATTGGAAAACCGCAGTCAGCCGCAGGATGGCATCCTTTTCTTCAGCGGTCAATTTTTTCCAGTCCTCAACATCTTGCGAAAAATCAATCTCGCTGGGATTCCAGATACCGAACTTTTTAGCTTTTTCATACAATTTCATCGGTGGGATGTCGCGCTGCAAACCGCGCGTGGTGGTCGCAAAATGTGTATGCTGTGTCAAAACCATCAGAGCCTGCCTTTTCCAACAATCCAACCCATGTTTGATTTAAGAGTACAGAATTTCGACCAGAACCGCAATGAAACTGTACCTGTTCGACAGGCCGAATTTACACTATAATCGCTCCACCCACTCGAACGAACGTTCCGAAAGCGAGCGTGAATATGCCCCCATTCCAGGTTGAAGCCCCATTTCAGCCCACCGGCGACCAACCCCAGGCCATTGCAGAACTGGTGGAAGGCATTAAACAATCACTCCGCCATCAGGTTCTTTTAGGGGCGACCGGGACGGGTAAAACCCACTCCATCGCCCGCGTCATCGAGCAGGTTCAGCGCCCGACCCTGGTGCTGGCACACAACAAAACACTGGCCGCGCAGCTGTACGCCGAGTTCAAGGAATTCTTCCCGCGCAACGCCGTTGAATATTTCGTCAGCTACTACGACTATTACCAGCCGGAAGCCTACGTCCCCAAACGCGACCTGTACATCGAAAAAGAAACCGACATCAACGAACAGATTGACCGCCTGCGGCTGTCGGCGATGGCCTCGCTCTCGTCACGGCGCGATACAATCATCGTCGCGTCGGTATCGTGCATCTACGGCATCGGCGACCCGGAAGCGTGGCGCATGTCCACCATCCGCATAGATGTCGGGCGGCACATGCGGCGCGATACCATCCTGCGCCAGCTTGTGCATATCCAGTATTCCCGCAACGATATGGACCTCAAACGCGGCACGTTCCGCGCGCGCGGCGATACGCTGGAAGTCGTGCCGGCTTACAGCGAAACCGGCTACCGCATCCAGTTGTTCGGCGATGAAGTCGAGCGCATCACCGAATTCGACCCACTGACCGGCGAAATCCTGGCCGATCACCAGGCCATCACCATCTGGCCGGCGGAGCAGTATATCACCAACGACGAAAAGCTGAAGAAAGCGCTGCACGACATCGAAGCTGAGCTAGAGGAACGGCTGGCATTTTTTAGGCAGCAGGGCCAACTGCTGGAAGCGCAGCGGCTCGAACAGCGCACGCGCTACGACCTGGAGATGATCCGCGAAGTCGGCTACTGTTCCGGCATCGAAAACTACTCGCGCCATCTCGACCAGCGCCCGGCAGGCGCGCCGCCCTGGACGCTGCTGGATTACTTCCCGGACGATTACCTGCTGGTGATCGACGAAAGCCATATGACCATCCCGCAGGTGCGCGGCATGTTTAACGGCGACCGCCAGCGCAAAATTACGCTGGTGGATTATGGCTTCCGCCTGCCCAGCGCGCTGGATAACCGCCCATTAAGCTTCGAGGAATTCCAGAAGCGTATGGGCCAGACGATTTACACCAGCGCCACGCCCGGCCCCTGGGAACGCGAAATCAGCCAGAAGACCGTCCAGCAGATCATCCGGCCCACCGGCGTCCTCGACCCGGAAGTGTTCGTTCGCCCGGTCGAAGGCCAGATCGAAGACCTGCTGCAAGAAGTCGCGCTGCGCGTCAAAAAAGGCCAGCGGGCGCTCATCACCACCCTCACCCAGCGCATGGCCGAAGAACTGGCCGGTTACATCAACGAAATGGGCATCCGCGCCCATTACCTGCACGCTGAAATCGAAACAATTGAACGAGTAGAAATCCTGCGCGATCTGCGCCTGGGCGTCTACGATGTGCTGGTGGGCATCAACCTGCTGCGGGAAGGTATTGACCTGCCGGAAGTCTCGCTGGTTGCCATCCTGGATGCCGATAAAGAAGGCTTCCTGCGTTCGGAGCAGGCGCTCATCCAGAACATCGGGCGGGCAGCGCGGCACATCGAGGGTAAGGTGATCCTGTACGCCAACACCATGACCGACTCGATGAAACGCGCCATCGAAGAAACCAACCGCCGCCGAGCCATCCAGGCGCGATACAACATCGAACATAACATCACCCCGGCCAGCATTGTCAAACAGGTGCGCGACCTGACCGACCGCGTGCGCGCCATGAGCGACGAAGCCGCCAAAGCCGAAGCCGGGCGGACCGTGAACCTGGCCGAACTGCCCAAAGACGAAATCCACCGCATGATTAAAGAACTGGAACGCGAGATGAAGGCCGCCGCCCAGGCGCTTGAGTTCGAGAAAGCCGCCGCCCTGCGCGACCAGATGCTTGATCTGCGCGGCGCGCTGGCCGACAAGGAGGCCGAAAAAAACATCCTGTTCGGGTAATTGTTGTAGGGGAGGGTTTAGAAACCCTCCCCTACCAGTACCGCCGTTTTATTCCCCGCCAAGCGCCAGCACCAGCACCCGGCCATCCAGCGTCCCGACGATAATCTGCGACCCGTCGAGGCTGAAGGCCGCGCCTGCCAGCGGCACATCATAGACCATTACCGCCGACTGCCGTCCGGTTTCCAGATCATACAGCCACAGGGTATTGATCGCACCGGCGCCGCGAATGACGGCGATCTGTCCGTCGGCGCTGAAGGCCAGCCCGGACACCAACCCATCGCCTTCGACGACATCCCGCTGCGCGCCCGTGCGGGCATCTAGCAGGCGCACATCTCCGTCAGCCTGCCCGACGGCCAGCAGCGCGCCGTCCGGGCTGAAGCTCATGTGCGTGATGGTCGTCGCGGCTGGCACGATCAACTCGATCTGTTCAAGCGTCGCAGCGTCCAGCAGCCGCGCCGCGCCGTTAACGCTCAGCACCACCAGGCGCATCCCATCCGGCGACAGCAGTACGCCGCCCTCCTGGATGTTGACCTGAAGCTGCGCCTCGCCCGCCAGCCGCGCCGGGGCAGCCACGATGGGCTGCATGGCCGACACCGGCGGCACAACCGTCGGCTGAACCTCAATGGCCTGTACCGCGAGCGGCGTCGCGGTCGCGAACGGCACTAACGTGGGGACAGCCAGCGCAGGCGTAAAGGTATCGGTTGGAGTCAGGGTCGGGCTGGCGTCCACAGCCGCCTTCGTCTCTGTCGCCCCTACAATCAGCGCCGTTGCTGTAAGGTATATGCCGTTCATGTCCACATCTTGAGGCATAAGTGTTGAGTCCTGCTCCATCACGCTCGCCAGCGGCACACCGGGCGGGCGCCCCCCCCCGCTCGCCAGCAGCACCAGCCCGCCCAGCAGCAGCGCCCCCAACGCCGCCGCCAGCGTCACGGGCCGGTCCTGAGCGTGTTTTCGTTTCTCTTTACTCTTACTTCCAACCAGTGAAGTCATGCTCTCCTCCATATCGGTCATTGCGTGTCGCAGAGAGCCGTTAGCGGAAGGCTGAACGCCCAACCGCTCGTAAAAAGCTGCCGGCAGCGGCGGCACATGCTCCACCCGCGCGTCGGCGTCCTGCTTCACCGCCGCCGCGATGGCTCGCCATTCACGGAGTTCGTCCCGGCAGGTTTCGTCATCTTGCAGGCAGCGGTCAAAATCGGCGCGGTCATCGGGGGACAGCGTACCGGCGAGGTACTGAGCCAGTAGTTCATGCCACAATTTACGATTCATGGCCCACCTCCTTCAAACGCAGCAAGCGGCGCAGCGTGGTTTTGGCGCGGTTGAGGCGGCTCTTGACCGTGCCTTCCGGCACGCCCAGCACGCCAGCGGCTTCCGCCCCGCTCAGCTCGTGGTAAAAGATCAGCTCCAGCGTTTCGCGCTGGTCGGCGGGCAGATACTCCAGCGCCGCGCGCACCGCATCCTGCGAAGCCTGCCGCTCGATCCGTTTGAACACGCCGCTGTCGTCCTTCGGCGCGTCCTCGTCCAGCGGCACGACCGCCGCCGCACGCCGCCGCAGCGCGCCCAACGCCTGCCGCCGAGCAATCGCCAGCAGCCAGGTCGTCACCCGGCTTTCGCCGCGAAAACCCGCCGCGCCGCGCCAGGCCGCCAGCATCACATCTTGCAGCACTTCCTCGGCAAGCTGCCGGTCGTCCAGCAGCCCGGCCAGATACGCCAGCAGCCGCCGGCCATGCCGGGCATACAGGTCGTCCAGCGCCCAGGTTTCGCCGCGCGCCATCGCCGCCACCAGCCCGCCATCCGGGTCATGTTCGGCCATCCAACCTCCTTCGACTCTCTACAGGATTGGTTGCCGGATAAAGGGGAAAAGTTCCATTTTGGGGGAATTTTGAACAGACGCCCGCGCCGGCTTCAGCGCGGACTGATGGATAAAGCCATCCGACTGTGCCTGATCCTGACTGGACAGCGGGCTTAAGCCCGCTGTCTATCCCCGCGCGCTTGACTATACGAATCGCCCCGCCGGTTTTTTGCGCGACTCGCGCTCCGCGCGAGATTCACGACAGATTCCAGACAGCCAGAGTACCAGAGGCTAGATTCAACAGAGTACAAAAACAATTAAGAAGGGACGCCCCCCAACACCACCCGAAAACCGAAGTTGCCGCTACGATCGGTCGGGTAGTACCTGCTACGGTAGGCGGCACGGGCATCGTACTGATAAGTGAACCACGAACCCCCGCGCAACACCCGGGGCGCATCACCTTCCAGGCCGGTCCCGTCTGTCCCCCATTCAGTCAGGCACCATTCCCACACGTTGCCGGCCAACTCCAGCACCCCATACGGCGACGCGCCGTCCGGATACTTTGTGACCGGCGTGGTTTTTTTGATGCCGCTCTCATCCGTATTGCACAGCTTCCTGTCGAAGTTGTTCCCCCAGGGATAAACCCGGCCATCCTCGCCCTGCGCCGCCCGCTGCCACTGCTGTTCGGTGGGCAGGGTGATTTGTGCGGGCGCAAGGCCTTGCGCCCCTACAGCCCGCGCCGTTAACCACCGGCAGAAGGCCGCCGCCTCGTACCAGCACACGTTGGTACGGGGCAGATCGTCACCGGGGAAAGCCGTATCCGCCGGGGCGGGGTTTTCTTCGCGCCAGGTTTTCGCGGCCTCCGAATAATCCCACCAGGCCGGGTTCAGGTAGCCGTCCTCATCGTTTTCAAAAACGCGGTACTGGGCGTTGGTGAGCGGGTATTTCGCCATCCAGAAGCGTCTGACGTGGAACTTGCCGCCTTTCGTGCTACCATACTCGCTGGCGTCCTCCAGCGTCACCCAGCCCGCCGGGATTTCGCACCATTCAAACGGCGGCGGCAGGATGGCCGACAGGTCAGGCGGCACCAACGGGGATGCCGCAGGGGCGGGTTTCAAACCCGCCCTGGTTTCCGGGGCTGAAGGTTGAACTGCCTGCGCGGGCGTCCCCTGCGGGTTGAGCGGCGAGGGCGGCGCATCCTGGCGCGGCACAACCACCGTCACCAGGCGCAGACCGCCCAGCAGCCGGGCCACGCCGCGCGGCGTCGGGCCGTCGGTGAAGTCGGCGTACTGGTAGCGGCTGATGGCTTCCGGCAGCGAGGTTTTAGCCTGCATCAACACCGGGATGACCGGCTTGCCCATCTGCACCGCCTGGGCAAATTCCCACTGGCACCACTCTGAAGCGACCGACTCCGGCGTCAGAGCGTACAAAAACGCATCGCAAACGGTGATCGCCCGCAGCAGTTCGGCCTGCCAATCCTGCCCCGGCAGCAGCTTGTGGTCAAACCAGGGGTCATGCCCCCCAACGCGCAGGATGTCTACAATCTGCTTCACCTGCCCCGTGTCAGCGTGGGCATAACTGATGAACAGCCGCATGATTCACTTCCGTAAGAGTCGGTTAGGCGCTGCCCGCCAGTATACCACGTCTCGCCTCTTAGCGGCGTCTGGGCAGCGGGCGAGGCGATACCTTGCCCTACCCTCTGCGTCTTTGCCCCTTCGCGCCTTTGCATTTGGCTTTCTCTGTGTCTCTGCGCCTTTGAGTCGCTGTGTTACGCTTTTCTCCTACACCACGAACGCGCCGTTCTGGTAAAACAATTCACCGTCTACGTGGATGGTGCTGTCGTTCCGCATGTCGCAGATCATGTCCCAGTGGACGGCGCTGTCGTTTTTGCTGCCGGTTTCCGGGTAGCCCTTGCCGACCGCCATGTGAATCGTGCCGCCGATTTTTTCATCGAACAGGATATTGCCGGTAAAGCGGTTGATGCCGAAGTTCGTGCCGATGGCGAACTCGCCCAGGTAGCGCGCGCCGGCGTCGGTATTCAACTGCGCTTGCAGCAGGTCGTCGTTGGCCTCGGCCTTCGCCTGCACCACTTTCCCGTTCTCGAATTTCAGTTCGATGCCGGACACCGCCCGCCCGGAAACGATGCTCGGATAATCAAACCGCACCCAACCGTTGACCGAATCTTCCACCGGCCCGGTGAAAATTTCGCCGCTGGGCATATTTTTGTGGCCGTCACTGTTGACAAACGTGCGCCCATCAATTGAAAGCTCCAAATCAATATGCGGCCCGCGCAGCCGAACCTGTTTTTTGCCCTTCAGCCAGTCCACCTTGTGCTGCTGCATGGCGGACAGCTTGCGCCACTCGCCCGCCGGGTCGTCGTGGTCACAGAACATCGTGCCGTAGACGAAATCCTCGTATTCCTCCAGGCTCATATTGGCTTCCTGGGCGCTGGCCTCGGTGGGATACCACGTGCCGACCCACTCGAACGTGCCTTCGGCGGCCCGCGCCAGGCGCGTATCCAGCCAGTAACGGCGCGCCGCCGCTACCTGCTGCACTCGTTGAGGGCTGATGTTGGTCATCGCCCGCGTATTGTTACTGGAGCCGATGCGGATATAAATATCGGCCTTTTCGTAATAAAGGGTCTGCGAAGGGTCGAGCCAGGCGATCTGCTCGTCGTTGGCCTCGCGCAAAAACGTGCGCGTCATCCACTCATCGCTGATGAACAGGGTCGGATAACCGCCGTAGCGCAGCACCTCGCGGTAAACGGCGCGCAGCGCAGGCAGCGTCACCACATCCCCCAGGATACCCACCCACATGCCCGGCTTGACCGCGCAGCAGTAATCCACCAGCACATTCGCCAGCCGCTCCAGACGAATATCCGTCATGTTGTCCTCTCCTAAAAATTAATCCCGGCGTTTTTTGCGCCCTTGCGGTTCAAGGCTTTATACCAGTTCGCGCGCCTTCGCCAGCGCCGCTTCAAAGTTGATTTCGTTCCCGATCACCGGGATGTATTCAGCGTGCCGCACGATGTTGTTTTGATCCACCACAAAACAGGCGCGCTGGCAGATGCGTAAATCGCTGACGTGAACGCCATAAGCATCGGAAAAGGCCATCGTTTTGTGGTCAGAAAGTGTCACCACCCGCTCAACGCCTTCCGCGCCGCACCAGCGCCGCTGCGCATAAGGCAGATCAGCGCTCACCGTCAAAATTACCACCGACTCACCCAGGTCGCTGGCTTCCTTGTTGAAGCGGTGCGTCTGCGCCGAACACACGCGCGTATCTAGCGACGGCACAACACTGATGATTTTCACCTTGCCGGCGTAGTCCGCCAGCGTTTTGATTGTCCAGTCGTTGGCCGTCAGCGCAAAATCCGGCGCAGTGCTGCCAATCGCCAGCATCTCGCCCTGAACCGGGTATTCCACTTCCATAATCCGCATACCGGCACGCATACTTAGCATCACTCCTTGTTTATGTTTAGGCCGTCAGGGGGTATATTAAATCGCGGAAATGGATTATAACAGACCTTTGAAACCCGTCTAACAATGGACTCATCACCCACGAGGTTTGCATGAGGTTTGCATTATGAGCAATCGCCTCCGCCTGCTGGTCATCGGCATCGGCGGTTTGATCGTTATCGCCATTTATGCTTTTCCGCTGTGGCAGCCGCTTTTGATCCGGGAAGCAGTTGAGGAAAATATTCCAGGGCTGCCCGCCGACCTGCTGCCCGCCCTGCGCCAGCTTCCGGCAGACCAGCAGGCCGCTTACCGGGCGATGGCCGAAGCCGACCCCACGATGGCGGAACAAATGCTGCGCGCGCGCTTCGGCCCTGACCGCGTGGTTCCCGAAGCCCAACAGGCCATGCCGGAAATGGCGACCGAAGTCGTGCTGGCGCGCGGCACGTTCGCGGCGGTGGACACGCTGCGCCAGGTGAGCGGGACGTTTATCATCTACCAGCTTCCCGACAACCGGCGTATCCTGCGCCTGGATGAGTTCAACGTGACCAACGGCCCCGATCTGCACGCCGTTCTGTCCCGGCGCGCTAACCCCAAAACTGGTGCGGAGGTCGGCAGCGATTATATTGATCTGGGTCTGTTACAGGGCAACGTCGGCAGCCAGAACTACAATATACCCGCCGAAGTTGATCTGGAGGCTTATCAAAGCGTGGTCATTTACAGCGTGCAGTTTGATACGGTGTTCGCCAATGCCCCGCTGGTGGTGCGGTAGGGCAGCTTACTCGACGCCGCCAAACCGCCACGCGCCGCCAACCATCGTCCCCAGGACGCGAACGGCGAGGATTTCGGGCGGCGGAACGGTGTACAAATCACGGTCAAGCACCACCAGATCGGCCAGAAAACCGGGCGCCAACTGGCCGAGGCGGTCTTCCAGGCCGGCAGCATAGGCCGGGCCAAGCGTATACCCGCGCAGCGCCTCGTCCACCGTCAGCCGCAGCGCCGGATACCAGCCGTCCGGCCCTGGCGAACCGTCCGCCCGCTGGCGCGTGACGGCGGCATGGATGCCCTTAAGCGGCTCAAACGCCTCTACCGGCGAGTCCGAGCCGAAGGCTATCACCGCGCCTTTATCAATTTGCAGCCGGGCGTTGTAGCTCCACTGGCCGCGCGCGCCCCAGTAGCGGTCGGCCATTATATAATCCGACGTGGCATGAATCGGCTGCATGGAGGCGATCACGCGCAGTTTCGCCAGCCGGTCGGCGTCGTCGGGGTGAATAAGCTGCACATGTTCGATGCGGTGGCGGCGCTGCTCCGGGCCGACGCCCCACGCCGCCTCTTCTCGGCGCACCGCTTCGTATACGTCCAGCACCTCATGCACCGCCCGGTCGCCGATGGCGTGAATGGTCGAAGGCAGCCCGGCAGCGCTGGCGCGGCTGACCAGTTCGGCCATTTCTTCCAGGTCAATCGTGGCGATGCCGCGATTTTCCGGCTCGCCTTCATAGGGTTCGATCATATAGGCCGTGCGCGGCCCCAGCGCGCCATCGGCGAAAATCTTCAGCCCGCCGATGCGAAGCCAGTCGTCGCCAAACCCCCAGCGCAGCCCGGAGTCCAGCGCCGCATCCAGCCACTGCCGGTTGATATTTTTCACGGCGCGTTGGTGCAGGCTGCCCCGCTCGCGCAGAATTTGCAGCGCGGCCAGGCAGGAAGGTTCGTCAAAGTCGTGGAAGCCGGTTAACCCCGCCGCCAGCGCGGCCACCTGCGCGGCCTGCATTTGGTCTGCCAGCTGCTCGACAGTCGGCGCGGGAATTTGCCCCGCGACCAGTTGCATCGCGTTTTCCAGCAGTACGCCGGTGGGCTGCCCTACCGCATCCCGCATGATGTGGCCGCCTTCCGGGTCGGGCGTACCGGCAGTGATGCCGCACAATCGCAGCGCGGCGCTGTTGACCCAGGCCGCGTGGCCGCTTTTGGCGCGCAGATACACCGGATGATTGGGCGCGGCAGCATCCAGGTCGGCGGCGGTCGGGAACGCCCTGTCCGGCCAGATGTCCTGAAACCAGCCATGCCCGGTAATCCACGTCCCCGGCGGTGTGCGCCGCGCGCGTTCGGCAACCCTATCGGCAGCCGTCTGGCGGTCAGGCACTTCAAAGACGTTGACCTCGTGCATGGCCCGCGCTGTACCCTGCCAGTGAATATGCGCGTCCACCAGGCCGGGAATCACGGTGCGACCGTCCAGATTTTCCAGCTTCGCGCCGGAAAGCGCCAGCGGCTTCACGTCGTCGTCGCTGCCGTAGGCCACGATGCGCTCGCCGCTGATCGCCAGCGCCGAAACGCGGGGCTGCCGCCCGTTCAGCGTGATGATACTGCCGTTGTACAGGATGCGGTCAATCATGCTCAACCTCGGCCAATGCCTGCCGGACTTCCTCGACCGACGGCGCGCCGTCCAAGCCCACGCGCGTCACCGAAAGCGCCGCCAGCCGCGCCGCGACCTGGGCAGCCCGGCGCATATCATGGTTCAAAAACCCCAGGCTGGAAAGCAAAGCCGCCGCAAAAATATCCCCGGCCCCGGTCGGGTGAATCTGTTCGACCTGCGGCGTGGTATAAGGTATCGCCTGGCCGCGCCGGTAATACGTGCCGCCGCGTTCGGCGCGCGTCACAAACAGGTGTTCCACCACCCCGGCGAACTCGGCTTCCAGTTCCGGCGCTTCCCGGATGTCCTCCTCGCTGAACACCACCATGTTGATATGGCTCAACACGTCGGGGTCAAACCAGCGTTTAAAGTTCACCCGCCCCGCGCCATCCCACTGCCGCAGCCATCCCTGCAAGGTGAGCATCACGGTCGCATCTTTAAAGTGCCGCGCAATCTGCGGGTCTACTTCGCCCGTCAGCGGCGCAAGATGCACCAGCGGCGCGGCGCGCCACGCGGCGGGAATATCCTCAAACCCAAGCGGCGCGGCCACCCCGCGAATATACTGGATGCGCCCGCCAGGTTCATAAATGTTCTCAAAGGTGCTGGTAGATGCAGCGGGGAGAACGACCAGATCATCAACAAACGGTCGCAGCTGCTCCAGCAGCGGCTCGTTTTCGGCGGCGCTGGTCAGCGCGCCGGCCCGCAGTCCGAACGCTTTAACAACCCGTGCGGCATAAGACACTGTGCCGCCCAACAAACGCCCGGTGGGGGTCAGGTCTGCCGTCACATGGCCGATCAGCAGGTAATCCGGCGTCATGACGGCTTCGGAATGATGGTAACTTTGCGGCTGCTGCCCTCGCCGATGCTCTTGGTCTGCACATCAGTACGATCACGCAGAGTCAGATGGATGATTCGACGCTCGTAAGGCGGCATCGGCTCCAACGTAATCACCCGTTTGTTCTGTACAGCCTGGTCGGCCATACGGATCGCCAGATCGCGTAATGTCCGCGAGCGTTTCATCTTGTAGCCGCCCACATCCACCACGATATTCGCGCGGTGCTGAAGCTCCCGGCTGGCGATCAAACGGGTGATGTACTGCAAAGCCGCCAGCGTTTCCCCCCGGCGGCCAATCAAAACGCTCAGGTTCGGCCCCGTCACATCCAGCAGCCAGGGGTTCGCCTCGCCATCGGCGGCGGTGTCGGCGCGCCGGATGATGACATCGGCGCGGGGAATATCCATCTTCTCAAGCAAAATGGACAGTACCACTTTGCTCACCCGCGCATCCTCATCCAGCAGACGCTCATCGGCGATTTCCCGCATGTTTTCGACCAGCGAAGCCGCGTCGCTGTCGTCTTCATGTTCGATCTCGATTTCGCGTTTGGCGGCGGTGTCGGGGGGGCGCTGCGCCAGCGCGGGAACGGCTGCCGGCGGTGGGGCGGGCGGGCGGAATGTCTTCAACCGCACGCGCGCCGGCCTCGCACCCAGGCCAAAGACCCCCCGGCTGGGTTCTTCCAGCACCTCGACGATGACATCGCTGGGGGCAGCGCCCAGTTCGGCCAGCCCTTTCGCAATTGCCTCCTCGACGTTCTCGCCGGTCATCTCGATGGAACGTTCTGAACTCATGTGTAAAAAACCTCAATTTTCTCGGTCGGGCGCTCCGGCGCTTTCACTTGGCCGGTTTCGCCCGCTGCGTCTTCGACTTCGGCTGCGTTGTTTTATCGGCGGCCTTTTTCTCCGGCCTGGCCGGGCTGTCGGCTGGCTTTTTCGGTCGGGCCGTGCCGGCAACGGTATCCGCACCCTCGCCGTCCGGCTTCTTCAATCTCAACAGCCGCCGCCAATCTGCTTGCCCTTGCAGCGAATACTGTGCAATCGTAAACAGGTTGGACACCACAAAATAGATCGAGAGGCCGACCGAAAACGACAGCGAGAAAAAGCCCATCATAATCGGCATGATGGTCGTCATGGATTGTGTCATCGCCGCCGCCTGGTTCGGCTGCCCATCTTCGCCGGACGGGGTGGGCGGCGTAATCAGCTTGGACTGCACCCAGGTCGTCACCAGCACCAGCAGCGGCAGCGCCAGCGCAAAAACCGGGTTAGTTGGCGGCGTTGGCGGCTGCGTCAAATCCATACCCAACCAGACGTTGTTCAGCGGCACGAGATGGTCAAGGCCGCCGACCAGAAAACGCCCACCCAGGTCAATCAATTGCAGCGGCGTGGCCGCCAGCGCGTGATTGATCGCCTGATACAGCCCAATCCAGATCGGAAACTGAATGAGCAGCGGCAGGCAGCCGCCCAATGGATTGATGCCGTGCTGGCGGTACAGCGCCATCTGCTCCTGCGCCAGTTTTTCGCGGTCGTTTTTATACTTTTCCTGGAGTTTCTTCAGCTCCGGCTGAAGCGCCTGCATCGCCTTCGACGAGCGCATCTGCTGGATATTCAGCGGGTACATCAGCAGGCGCACCAGGATGGTGAAGATGATAATCGCCACCACCACGTTGCCAAAAACGCTGTACAACACCGTGATGACGGTAACAAACGGATTAAGGATTAAATCCCACATCTACCTACGCTCCCATCGCCGGGCGATCTACTGCATCGAATACGTCCACAGAAAACGCCCCTGTTCCAACGTATACGCCACCAATATCTGACCGGGAGACAGCGTGCTGACGATGACGTATGGCCCCGGAATGTCTGTTTTTTCGTTCGGCTCGATCAGTAGAATATCCGAAAAGATCGGCCCCTGCATCTCTCGCAAAAGCGGACGCCCTTCATTATCCGTGACCATGCTGCCGTCACTGCGCTTGAGCCAGTACAGGCGTTGATCGCGGGACGCCACCAGGACGTAATCCCCAACCACCAGCGGCGTGGGACGAATGGACATTTCGCTGGCTTTCACGCGCCAGATTTCACGCAGCCCGTCGGTTGTATCCAGCGCGTATACGTTGCCTACCAGATCAGCCGCGTATAGTATACCATCAACCACCGCCGGCGCGCCCCACACCCAATCAACCGTGTCGTAGGTATTCAGGATTTGCCCCTGTCGGCTGATTTCGAAAATCTTGCGGGCGAACGAGCCGATATACAAGCGGCCATTGGCGTATGCAGGCGCAGACGGCGCTGCCCCTTCGATGTCCAGCTTCCACAGCAGATCGCCCGTCCGGGCATCCAGGGCATACAGGTAATGGTCGAGCGAGGCGGCATACAGCACGTCATCCACCAGCAGCGGCCTCGACCAGATGCCATGTTCGGTCTGTGCCGTCCAGGCCACGCTCAAATCTTCGGCATCCAGCGCCAGCAGGTTCTTGGAACTGAGGCCGGCATATACCAGGCCGTCGCCTTCCAGCAGGTCGGCGACGATATGGCCGTTATGGTTGGCAATCGGCGTGCCGCTGCCGTTTTCGATGCGCGCGGTCGGCAGGTCAATGGTATACAAAACCTGGTTATAGGTCACGGCCAGCAGACGGCCATCGCCCAGCGGCGCCGGCGCGGCAAAAAATTGATTGGCGTTCTGCTTAACTTCCCACAGGCGCGGATTGCCCTGGTCGTCTAGGCGAATCTCGCCTTCCTGGTTACGCAGTTTGACGGTTTTTCCATCCACCGGGTCCACCAGCGCCAGCCGGTCGTTAAAAGCCACCAGAATATGCTGTTCCTCGCCGATGACGCGCAGGCCGGCCCAACTGGTGCCTAGCGGCGCCGGGCCGCAGCCCGCCGCCAGCACAACAGACAAAATCGCCGCACCGATCAGCCGGTGCCGCGATAAAAACTTCACGATATTCAAGACGCTACTCCTCAAGATCGGGAACGGGATCATAACCACCCTCATGAAAAGGATGGCAGCGTGCGATCCGCTTAACGCCAAGCCACCCGCCCCGGATCAAACCATAACGTTCAATCGCCTGATACGTGTACTCGGAGCAGGTCGGCGTGTAAATACAGGCCGATGGCAGCATAGGAGACAAAAAGCGTTTATAAAGACGGATCGCGCGCAGGGCTAACCACTTCATCACTCCGCGCCTCTCTGCTCGTCTACCAGCCGCGCCTGATGAACTAGCGCCTCGACCATCAGCCGAATCGCCGCAAAGGATTCTCCCACCAGAGCTGTACGGGCCACAAACACCATATCCCATCCGGGTTTTAATCGAGGATGCAGCTCCCGCACTGCCTCGCGCAGCCGGCGCTTAACCCGATTCCGCGCAACGGCATTCCCCAGGCGTCTGCCGACAACAAAACCGTAGCGGTTGCAGTCCAGGCCGTTAGGCATCACACTCAGCGCCAGACCTCGACTGGAAAAGGTGCGCCCCTCGCGCTTTAAACGGTCAAAATCGCGGCTGTCCCGCAGCCGGAAACGCCGCTGCATCCGGGCCAGATTATGCTTTCCAGTTCACTTTTTTGACGTGGTTGGGCGTAACGGTCAGCACGTGCCGGCCGCGCAGGCGGCGCGCCTTCAACACCTTACGACCGCCCCGCGTTTGCATCCGCTGGCGGAAACCATGTACCCGCTTGCGACGCCGAATTTTCGGCTGCCAGGTTCGTTTCGTTGCCATAAAATCAGCGGCGCGATTTCCCCAACGCCGCCTTACCTCCCTTCACGTTCGCGCTTTGTATTTACTTTATACGGGTATCAGCTAAAATATGCTGGGGTGCAAGTATAGCTGATACACCGATGGTGGTCAACCCGACGCTTGCAATCTGCCTATTAGCTCAAGTATAATTGTTAAACGATCTAACATTTATTGTTTCACAACGTGTTGCCGTCCCCCCGCCAATCAACTGGAGGCGCAGTCAACTTTGATGATGCCAACCCACCGCTGGGCGCGTAATTTAACGATCACCGATCAAGACGTAGAGTTCCTGACCAACCTGCTGCTGGAAAAAGAAATTCCCCTGAAGACGGAAGCCCTGGCGCGCGCCTTGATCGAAGAACGTTTGCGGCAGGAAGCCGCCGTCCTGCAAGAACGCTTCAAGGATACCCAACTCTATAACCCATCTCACACCTATCAGGTCGGCCAAAAACTGGTGTTTTCGGCCTTTAACTACGAAACCGGCGTTGTGACCGGCGTCCGCCCTGGCAACAACCCGGACTACGGCGCGTTTTCGGTGATCGCCGTCCGCTTCGATGACAACCGCTTTAACAACGCCGGCAAACCGCGCGAGTTCGCGGCAGAACTGACCACCCCGCACAAGTTAAGCCAGGACAACGGCAACGGCACGGCCTTCACCACCGGTTTTGATGCCCTAAGCGCCGGCGAGATTCTGGAAGCCAACCGGGATGAGATTTTACGGAAGGTCGAAGAAGCGCTTTCCGCCTCGCCCGATCTGGTTTATCTGGCGCAGAAATGGTTCCCCTACGACCTGCTGCTGGAGGCCAACCTCGGCCATCGCAACCTGACCGAAGCCGTGCTGGATATGGCCGGCGGCGGGCCGCTGACAACCGAGGCGATTCTTCAAGAGATCGGCGGCCTGGGCAAAGCGCCGCTGGAACTCCAGGTTTATTCCCTCAATTACGCCCTCAACGACGATGACCGCTTTGATGAGGTGGGGCCGACCGGTGAGGTTCTGTGGTATTTGACCCGGCTGGAGCCGCCGGAAGTTCGCCAGATGCCAGCGGCACTGCGTTATACACCGATAGAGTATGACCGCAGCCTGCTGACGCCCGATATGCTGACCCTGGAAGCCGAAATCGGCGACGAACTTTCGCCCGCCGAGCCGGTCGAACCCGGGTTAGAGGAAGCCCGCGTTAACCTGCTGTACCCGCACCGCCGCCTGGGGACGCTGCCGCTTAACCACCGCTTGGCGGCCATCTTCCCCACCGCCCGCCAGACGCCGCGCGTTTGGGTGACGCTGGTGGACGGCCAAGACGGCGAGGAATATCCGGCCTGGGTGGTGCGCGAGGCCGCCTATATCTTCGGCCTGGCAAAGTTCTATCGCAAACACAAACTGCCCGTTGGCGCAACCCTCATCGCCCAACGCAGCGATGACGAAGGCAAAGTCATCATCAATTTTAACGCTTACCGCCCGCGCACCGAATGGATTCGTCTGGCCGTCCCGCACGGCGATGCCATCACCTTTGAAAATCAGAAGCGCGCTATCGGCGCAGAATACGATGAACTGATGATCCTGGGTGTGGACGACCTGGCCGGTGTGGATACAATCGTACAGACCGTCCAGCAGTCCCGGCGCAGCCTGCTGGCAATCTTAAAAATGCTCATCCCGCCGCTGGGCGCGCTGACGCCGCAGGGTACAGTTCATGCCAAAACGCTCTACAGCGCCCTGAACATCCTGCGCCGCTGCCCGCCCGGCCCGATGCTGGCAACCCTGCTGGCAAACCCGGATTTTGAAAACGTGGGCGGTCATTACTGGAAGCTGCGTTTTAATTAGGGAAACCATGATGTCTGTAACGACCGGAAAACCCAGTTCACTCGTTAAACCCACGCTCGATACCAAGTTTCATATTGATTATTCGTGGTGGGAACGCAGCAATCAGGAAGACCTGCGGCAGTACCTCCTCAGCCACCTGCTGCCCGAACAGCGCGACCGCCTGAGCCAGAGCGAAGCCGGCAGCACCGTTGATTACATTGACCCTGAAACCGGCGAAGTCAAACAGCTTGACGAGCTGGGTCTCGCCATCCAGGCCGCCGCCCAGGACGCAAACTTCATCAACCCCCATACGTCGGTGGTGGACAGCATCTTCCGGGTTTTTCTGGCAAATGGCAATATCGCCCTCAGCCCGCGCGAACTGGCCGACCGTATTGGCCGCCCCGCCTCGTTAATCCTTAAGACCCTCAGCGGCGGGCAGATATATAAAGGAATCCGCCCCTGCAGCTGAACGGCGGGCGGTTCGCCATCTCTCAAACGGAAAGGACAGTTCATGAGCCGCGTCATCAACCCTGACAGCACCGGCAAACAGCGCAGCCAGCTTATGCGTACTGCTGCCGAAATTTTGCGCCATCTCAGCCAGAAATCCGAAGTGGATGCCCAGGCGAAGGATATGGCGGCAGCGTTGGTATTCTGCCTGCGCGAAATTGATGGAGGCATCGAGCAGTCTGCCGCTGCCTGGGAAAAACGCGACTACTGGGTGAAGGCCGAGGAGCTCCGGCAGAAGTGGCGCTGGGCCGGCGCAATGGCCGACGCGCTCCAGGCCATTATCTTTGCCGATGACTGGAGCCAGATGCCGCCGATGATGGTTAAGCTGCTGCCTTACGTCGCGGACATCAAAATCACCAAATTCACGCGCAAGGAAACCGCCTGGCAGGGCGCGTACCAACGCCTGCTGCGCGAAAAACCGCCCGTAACCTGACCTACCCCTTACTCAAAGCGCCCCTGCAACCAGGGGGCTATTTTTTCATAATTCAGTACGGCGTACCCTTCGCCCGTACCCAGCAGATAGTCCCGATCTATCACCAGCTGGTCGAAGCGCCCGCCGCTTAACACCACCGGCGGCGCCAGCGCCAGCAAATCCCCAAAGGTTAAATCGGTATCTACGGCGCGGTTTAACACCGCCAGCGCCGCCGGCCAGTACGCCGGATTAACCAGCTTGCCAGCCAGCGCCGAAACGATCTGCTGCTGGCGTTCGGCGCGGCGGTAATCATCATCGGCATAGCGCGTCCGGGCGTAAATCAGCGCGCGTTCCCCGTCCATATGCTGGAGGCCGGACTCAAAACGCACCGTCGTCACGCCGCCGTCTTCGGTCGGGTAGTAATTATCCACCAGCGTGCGCGGCACATCCACCGTCACCCCTCCTACAGCATCCACCAGTTCAACAAACGCGCCAAAATTTAACCGCGCGTAACGCTCTGGCTGCACGCCCAGGCTGGCGGCCAGGCTTTCGGCCAGCAGTTGCGGCCCGCCGCCGGGCGCTTGCTGCTCCCCCAGCACGTTAATGGTATTGATGCGCTGCAAACCATACCCCGGCGTCTGGATGAACACATCGCGCGGGATGGAAAGCAGGCTCACGCGCAGCCGGGACGGGCTAATGCCCAACAGCATAACGCTGTCCGTCCGGGAAACAAACCCCTCGCCCTCACGCGCATCCACGCCCAGAATCAGGATGTCCGTATGCTGGGGCGGAAACACCAGATAGGCCACCAGCCCCAGGCCGCACAGGAACACGGGCAGCATCACCAGCGCCAGCAGCGCCGCCGCCACCCACCCCCGGCAGCCGCCGCGCGGTCGAACCGGCTGATGAGGCCGAGTATCGGCCAGAAAATCATCCCTCATAACGTTTCCAGTCGCTTCCATCCGGGGACAGGCCAAAAACGCCGCCGCGCGGCTCGCTCATGTAAATCGTGCCATCCGCGCCGGTTTGAATCTGGATGGTGAAAGCCTGTTCCCATTCGCTGACGGCCCAGCCCAGGCGCTGCCTCACATCTGGCAGGGTGCGCCATACCAGCCCGAAGCCGCGCCGGGGCTGCCAGGTATAAGCCGGCGGGCTGCCGAAGGCCGGGTCGGTTTCCGGCATCCCCTCTCGAAAGGCGTCCTGATATACCGACCAGCGCGGGAAATTGGCGCTGTCGTACAGCACGTAAATCGCCCCATGCTGCTGAACCCACACCATAAAACCCTTCTCAAACTGCTGGAAAGTGGCCGCGCTGACCAGCGGCGGGTTGAGCGGGCAAACCGCCGGGACAGGGCGGGCAAAAAACCAGGTTATGCCGCAGGTCGGCGGGATGGAAACGTCTGCCCCCGCCGACGGCGGCAGCGCGACAGCCGGCGGTGCCGTCGGCGAGGCCGGAAGCGGCGGCAAAGTGGCCGTCGGCGGTGAGGTCGCTGTATAGGTGGCGGTGGCCGTAGCGGTTAACGTCGGCGTTTTACTGGGCGGCAGTGTGGGCGTCACCATTACAAAATCAGCTTCAAAGGTGACGACGTTCAGCGGCACATTCAGTTCGGAGGTCAGCACCGGAATCACAACTGGCGAAGGCGTCGGGCTGAGGACGCGCGTGGGCGCGAGAGTCGCCGGCGCGAGCGTTACATCGCTCAACAGGACGGCGGCGCCGTCGCGCGCGATGTCCCGCTCCGGCCCGCAGGCCGCCGCCAGTGCCAGCACCAAGACAAACCAAAACGTTTTGTTGGCCGTTTTCCTACCCATAACCGGTTTATTATAGAGCCTGGCTCAAAATCCGGTCAACACATCGGGTACAAAAGCGGCCCAACAAAACACCGAAAAGCTGCCAATCCCTCGCTGTTATCCGCCGCCTGCCGACAGAGTACGAACGTAGGCGATGATCGCCAGAATGTCGCCATCGGTCAGCGCCGGGTTGCCGCCTTTCGGGGGCATGTCAATGCCGGTCGTGTTCAGCGGGTCCCACATCGGGCGTCCGGTTTTGATGAAAGCCAGCAGTTCCTCGTCGCTCAGCGTATGAACGAAGTCGCTCTCCACCAGGTCTTTGCCCAGGTTGGGGACGCCATGCCCGTCCGGGCCGTGACAGGCCGCGCACAGCGCGAATAACTGCTGTCCTTGTTCGACAAGCGCCGTATCATAACTAACTTGAACGGTATCTGCACTGCTGTCCGCAGCAGGCTGCGGCGGGGCGGTGACGGTCGGCAGATCGGCCGGTGTGGCCGTCGGGGGTGGCGTGTCGGTTGGCCGGGGTGTGGGTGTCATAGTGGACGGCGGCGTATCGGTTGGCCGGAGTGTAGGCGTCACAGTAGGCGGCGGTGATGCTGTGGGTTCGGCCCGCGCAACTTCAACACTGCCCCCGGTGTCCCGCTGCGGCGAAAGCGGCGGCAGCCTCGAAAAGACCAGGGTGCTGATGACCACAAAACTAAAGAGGAGGATAAATGCAGCCAGATTAGCGTTGAGCGAATGTGTGTGTTCTTTGGAATGATGCTGAGACACGGTGTTTCTCCTGGAAATACTTCGGAACAAGCTGATCTGCGGCTGTTCCGCTTTACAGCAAATCAATCACGGCGTTACGTTGATGTCCGCCCCTTCCGGCATATTCATCGGGTTTTCGGGGGCCGCTGTGACGTTCATATGGTTCTGGCGGTTGACGATGCTTTCGCCGGAAACGGCTTCGACTTGAACGGCACACGGTATTCGCCGGCGGCGCTTTCGCTCGTTTCACGATCTACCGGCATCATGCCCTGATGATCCATATCGCCATGCACTCTGAGGGTCGCCCCATCAATCGGCGCGCCGGAAGCATCTTTCAGCGTTACGATCAAAGTCGTGTCCCCCACCGCCGGCGGTTCAGGCTCGGCACGCAAGGATAGGTCTGCATCAACCGGCGTGGGCGGCGGGGCGCTCTGCGAGCCGCAAGCGGCCAGCAGCGCAAACATCAGAACACCGAACATCATTTTTAGGAATTTCATCGCGCGTTTCCCTTCAGGATGAATTTTTCCTGGCGTGCGAACAGGATCACAGCGCCCGCCAGCAGCAGCGGCAGCAGCAGCCCGCCAAACCGGTCGGTCGCATACAGCCCCGCCGGGCCAAGCACTTCCAGACTGGCCTGAATCGTCAGGATGGCGGCGATTTTGAACATCTGAAGCGGGTTTAACACCGCGATTAAAAATACCGTTCCAATCGGTATCTGCATCGCTGCGGTCGTTCCCATAATCCCCAGGTCGCCGATGAACACCAGGAATAACCACAGGAACAGCGCGCCGCCCAACGCCGCCGCCGTTTTGTGGGCGGCAGCCGATACCCAGAAACCGAGGCTCAACATCGCCAGCGCCAGCAGGTAAGCCAGCAGCACCGTTAACAGATAGCCGCCGGCATCCTGAATGCTGCCTTGCAGCGCCAGAACGACACCGGCTCCGCCAAAACCCAGGCTTAAGGTCGCCAGCAGCGCGCCCGCCACGCCCAGGTATTTTCCGATCAGCACTTCCATCCGATTGACCGGCTGCGACAGCAAATACACCAGTGCGCCCGTCTCGCGGTCGCCGGCCAGGTTCGCCGCCCCCAGTGTCAGCCCGATCAGCGGGACGAACAGCAGCACCAGATTAACGAGGCTGGCCGCCGTGCGGCTGTAGCTCATCATCCGCATCTGCGTTCCGCCCGGCTGTATCAGCGCCGAAAGCGCCAGCGCCAGCCCGGCAAAAGCCAGCGTAAAAACGACAAACCAGCGGTTACGCAGCGCGTCGCGCAGTTCCTTCCCGGCAATCGCCCGCAGGTTACTCAGGTCAATCATGGCTTTCTCCCGGCGGCGCCAGCTCGCCATCCACCAAATCGAAATCCTCAACGGGGATGTTCGCCATTTCCAGTGAGCGCAGGGGTGCGATTTTTCCCCCGGAATTGACCTGAACATAAAAACTGCGACCGTTCGGCAGATACGTAAAACCCTGCTCATCGAGAACTTTCAGGGTAATTTCTCTCTGCTGCGGCGAAACCCAAATTCGCAGCCAGCGGCGCAGCCCGCGTCTTTCGGCCAGTTCAAACGGATGGCATTCCAGCGCCAGACGGCCATCCTCCAGCACCAGCACGCGGCTGCCAAGCGCAATAACTTCGTCCAGGCGGTGCGAGGAAAATACGATGGTTTTGCCGGCTTCATTAAACACACGCACCGTCTGGATAAAATCGCGCTGCGCCTGCACGTCAAGGTTGGCGGTGGGTTCGTCCAGCACCAGTATGGGCGGGTCGGCCAACAGCGCCACCGCCAGCGCCAGCCGCTGTTTCATCCCACCGGAAAGCATATTCACCCGTTTACCGCTGTGAGCGGTTAGCTGCACCTGCTCCAGCACGTCATGGATGCGCTGCCGGGCGGTTTTTTTGAGCGCCGCATAAAAATACAGCGTTTCCATCACGGTCATGTCATAAAAAGCCGCTTCCTGCGGCACGTAACCAACGGCGGCGCGCGCGGCTTTGCCGTTCCGCCGCACGTCAATCCCGTTAACGGTCATCTCGCCTTCAAAACCCTGAATGCCCAGCAGACAGCGCAGCGTGGTTGTTTTGCCCGCGCCGTTTGCGCCCCACAGCGCCACCGACTCGCCAGCAGCGATGGCGAACGAAACATCGTTCAGCGCCGTAATTTTGCCGTAGCGTTTGGTCAGGTTTTTCGCCACAATCATGCTTTTCGCTCCCCGTTCATGCGCCCGCCTGAACAACGTCCGGGCGCTTCAAGGTTGAATGCCACCGCCCGCCCCCGCGCCAGGCAAAAACGCCGATGCCCGTCCCCAGCCCCAGCAGCGCCAGCCCTGCCGCCAGGAACGGCAGCGACACCCCCTGGCCGGGTTCCGCAATACCGGCGGGTACGGCGTACTGCATTAAGGGGGCTTCGTCAATCACTTTGGGGTCGGGCCGCAGCGACGGGAAGGCCGCCGCCGCAAAATCAAGCGCCTGGCTGGCCGGACTGAACGCGAACAACCGCAGGGCCGGCTGGCCGTCGGCCAGGCTCTCGAACAGCTTTTCGGCGCGGTACGGCATATCGCCTATGCCGTCGTTATTGCCATCGTATCCAACGTAGTCGCTCCAGTAGTTGCCGACCCCATCCTGCTGCCAGATGTTCCCCAACAGGCTGCCGCGCCCCTGGACGCTGACCTGCTGGTGATTTTCAAAAAACGAGTTGCGCTGGAAGATGTTTCGCCTTACGGCTGGCAGGGCGGTTAGGCCGACATCGTTGTAGGCCAGAAAGTTGTCACTGAACGTGTTGTATTCGTCGTACAGCGAGGGCGAGTTGTCCAGGTAAACCGCCGACATATTGCCGACAAAAATATTCCGGGTCACGCGGGCGTGATCCATATCCTTGAATGCAATCCCATAACCGCTCGCCCCCCGGTTATGAATGAACCGGTTGCCGGTCATCACCAGACCGGCGGAGTACATCATATACGCGCCGACGGCATTGTTTTGAATCAGGTTGTTTTCGACGACCGCATTTTTGTTATACATGAAGTGCAGGCCGTAGCGGCTGTCGTGAATGTGGTTATCGCGGATGACGATGTTGTTGGCATACCAGATGAGCGTATCGCGCCCGGTGCTGATGTCGTTGCCAACCAGTTGTACATTGTCGCTGTACCAGACGCGGATGCTGTCGCCGCGCATACTTTCTTCCAGCGGTTTGCCGCGAATGATGTTGTTCTGCGCCAGCCCTTCCGCCGCATTGGCGAAGTAGATGCCGAACAAAACATCATCCAGCAGGTTATCCGCCACCGTAACACGCGGCGACTGGATAACGATGCCCGTGTCTTCGTGCGTCAGGCTCTGGCCGCTGCTCCGCAAGGTAAACCCGCGAAAGACCACATCCGGCGCGTTAATCAGCACCAGGCTGCCCGCCCCCTGGCCGTCAATCACCGGCTGCCCCACGCCCAGCAGCGACACGCTTTTTTCGATGATAAGGGGCGCGCCGTAAATACCTCCGCGTACTTCGATCACATCGCCGGAAGCAGCGGCGGCCAGCGCCGCATCTATCGTCGGGTAGCCATCCGGCGCGACGATCAGTTTTTCGCCCGCCTGCGCCCGCGCGCCCCAAATCCCCCCCAAGCACACCAGCGCGACCAGCAGCGCCAATCCTTTTCGAGCAGGCCGGTTCGCTGCCATCGTTTACTGCTCCCTGGCGGCAGAAACCGTCCCGGCCAGACGAACGAGAAGCCCGGCCACAACCAGCACGCCGGCGGCCAGCGCCAGATACCATCCGGTATCCACATAAGCGACGGTTTTAAACTGGCCGATGACGCCTTCGCCCAGAATGGGCGGCGTAAAAGGCTGAATCGCGCTGGACAGCGGCGCGTAAGGGTCAAGGTTCTGGCCGTAATGGTTCAGCCAGTAGGCCAGATCGCCCAGAAAAATGAAGGGGAAACCCACAGCCGGCAGCGCCAGAAGCCACGTCCAGCGCCGCCGCCAGAAAGCCACCACACCCAGCGCCGCAACCATAATTATCAGGCCCGGGATAGCTATCGAACGTTCAAAGGCCGCCGCATCATAGAGCGACTTCATACCGATATAGTGGTTCAAACCGTCAATTTCGCGCACTTCGTCCAGCCGGGGATCATCGTCGCCGGTCATGTCGTTAACGAATACGCGCATTTGCAGCCCGCCGGGATACTGCGGCGCCTCCAGCACCATTCCCCAGTAGGGGAACGCTATCGAAACCACCAGCAGCACAGCAGCCGCCAGAAAAAACACCGGCGGCAGCCGCTTTATCCAGCGGCGGGAAACCGGCTGGGCGGCCCGTTGAACCATATCGGCATCTGTCGGGGTCAGCGCATTGATAGTCATAACAACCTCTTTATGCCCGTCCAGATGGAGGGCGACAGGAAACCCCTTCCTGCCGCCCATCCCACCGGCAGTACGTTATTTCGGCTGCACCATCATGTAGCCCATCATTTCGAGGTGCAGCGCGGAACAGAACTCGGTGCAGTAGAAACTGAAGACGCCGGGGCGTTTCGCCTCAAATTCGAAGGTAATGGTTTCGCCCGGCTCGATGCTCAGGTTGATGTTGTAGAACGGAATGGCGAATCCATGCGTGGCGTCGCGGGCGCGTTCGACGTTGGTGATCGTCCAGGTCACATGATCGCCTTCTTCGATTTCGATGTGTTCCGGCGTCATGTGGCTGCGAACGGCGGTCATCCGCACGGTGACATTCTTACCATCGCGGGTAACACCTTCCGTCCCCTGGATCACAGCGTTGGGATCAACCGACTGCGTGATCGGGTTCCAGCCAACTTCAGGGTACACTTCCCACGCCTTCAGCTTGTCGGCCTTGATGATCTGGGCGTAGTGCGGCTCGGCTCCGGTGATCGGCATATCGTAAAGAATCTGCATCTGATCGCCAGGCCGCGTTACATCAATTAACTGGAGGTTCTGAGGCAGCAGCGGGCCGGTGCTGAGGAAACGGTCTACCGACCATTTGTTGAGCGCGACCAGAAAACGACCATCCGGCGACATGGTATCGCCTTCCGCAGCGGCCAGATGCCCGACATTGTACTGAACCGGTATCTTGCTGATGAGCTGCCAGCCGTCCTGCGGGCGATACCCCTCTGCGCCGATACTCCAGCGCGCCACCGCGCTGTCCAGGAACAGGCTGGTATAGGCATAGCCCTGATCGTCATAAACGGTATGCAGCGGGCCAAGTCCCAGTTCCACCTGCGCCTCCAGCACGCTTTCCAGCGCCAGCACCGGCACACCAAAAACGTCTTTTTCGGTCGGGCCGGCGGCGACGGCGTCCTGAATCTTGTGGAAGCTGTAAACTGACACGTGCGGGTCGAGCTTGCCGCCGACAGAAATGAAATCGCCCCTGGGGGTCACGTCCGCGCCGTGCGGGCTTCGGGGTTCGGGCGCAAGGTACAGCAGGTTATTCTCAATGACGGTTTCCAGCGGGATGACGCTGAACCCTCTAACATCCACTGCACCGCCCGCCTGGAACACCGCTTCAGCCGCCTTCAGATTAATGATGTGCAGATAATCCACCGCGCCTCGGCTGACGCCCGCCTCAAATGGTGGGTTGCCTTTTTCAATGCCGCCCGTCGCCATTTCGGCATTAAACGAGTTGCAGAAAACCCACCCCTCAGATACCCCCTTGCCCGCATCGCACAAATCCTGCCAGTACGGCGGCAGTTCCATCGCAAACGACTGGCTATAGTCAATGCGACCGGCTTCACGGTCGAACTTCCAGAAGGTAATCATGCCGCTGTAGGCGTTCTGATATTCTTCAATCGGCGCGTAGTCGCCGCCCAACGGCAGCCCGTACTGGCCGCCTTCCACAATGTATTCGGTATTGGGCGTAACAAACGTGCCGCCGTGATCGTTCAGGAAAGCTGGGTTGTGGACGATCTGTTTGGTTTCAAAGTCGCGCAGGTCAATCACGGCCACGCGCCCGTTGGCTTTGTCGCCGATAAACAGCCATTGGCCGTCGTATTCGCCGTTGGTTTCGCTCAGCGCCGGATGGTGCGTGTCCCCCCACAGGATTTCCTGCCCATCAATAAAACCCTGCTCCAGCACCTCGTTGCCCGTGCCGTACCCATACCCCTGCCAGGGTTCGGGCGCGAAAACAGCGATCAGGCGCAGCAGCCGCATGGAAGGTAAACCAATCGCCAGGACTTGCCCTCCCTGACCTGCCGAGGCGAACATGACATATTCATCCATGACACCGCTGGGCGTATAGGTCATGACGGCAGCGCGCAGATCGGCCTCTGTCAGCCCGCGCTGTTCGGCGATGGTCTGCCAGTCCGCGTCGCTGCCCTGCGCGCTGGTGATGGCTTTGGGCGACACCGTCACCGCCAGCACCCCAGCAATCACAAGAACCGCCCCGATGAGTAACAATCTGGAGGATAATCGTTGCGAGATCATCTATTTTCCGTCTCCTTATCCAAACTGAAACGAGAAAAACGCCGCCGGCTGCTTGTTGCGGCACTTCTTCAACTTCATCATGGGGCGAAAGAACAAAGTCTGATGTGACCCAAGTCACATCACGTTGAGGGAGCTAATGCGCCTCTTGAAGCGCAATCGCGCGCAGCGCATCGAGGTCACGGACGAGGATGCAGCGTCGGGTTATCCGAATCAAGCCGTCATCTTCAAACTTTTTGAAGACGCGGTAAACCACTTCACGGGCCGTACCGACCATCTCGGCAAATTCCTGCTGCGAAAGCAGCCGGTCGAAGACGATGCCTTCATCGTGCGGCTGGCCTTCCAGTTCGGCGCGCGCCAGCAGCACGGTCGCCAGCCGCGATGTTACATCCCGAAAGGCCAGATCATGCACCAGGGTGACAAACTGTTTGAGCCGGTCGGTAATCAACCTCAGAAAAACTTCCTGGAAATCCGGGTGTTCGTCAAGCAGGGGTTGGAGTACATCCGGCGACAAATAAATGGCCGTAACCGGCGTGAGCGTGGTCGCCGAGTAAGGGCTGGGCGCGCCGGTCGGCAGCGACTCTGCGCCCAGACAGTCCCCCGGAACGGGCAGCGCCAGAATCTGGCATTTATCTTTGGATTGGCGATACAGCTTCACCCGGCCTGTTTGCAGCACATACAGCGCCGTCGGCGGGTCGCCCTGGCG
Organism: Anaerolineae bacterium; assembly: GCA_026645945.1. GTDB lineage: Bacteria > Chloroflexota > Anaerolineae > Aggregatilineales > Phototrophicaceae > CFX2. Next base: position 41,632 of record JAPKMO010000003.1, on the reverse strand, counting down.
GTACAGGACAGCCTCAGCAGCATATTCTGCCCACACGGCTTTTTCCGCAATGCAGCGCCGCGTGCGTGGGCTGAGTGCAGCAAATAGCTGAATCTGGGCTAACAACTCTACGCTGACCGCCATATAACAGCCGCCGCTACAGGGAACTATGCAATCAGCATAGGGGAAAGTGGGACGGCATGATGTGACCTAAATCACGTGTTACTCCGGCGATCTTTGCATCTCGCCTGCACACGGAGGGAGCAGCGCATCGAAGTTCAGGATGATGATGCGCCCGGTTTCGTTCCGCACGATTCCCTCTCTTTCCAGCAGGTTGAGGTGGCGGGTTACCACTTCGCGCACCGTTCCAGAAAGCGCCGCCAGCTTTTCATGCGTTAGTTCAACCGTCGGCTGCTGCATCTCCCGGTTGGCATAAACCAGCAGGCAGTCGTTAATGCGATCTGCAACCGTCCACGCGCCCAGCGCCTCGCTCACCTGGGCGAGATGCTGCAGCCGCTGGCTGTATACGTGCAGCAGCGCCTTAACCACCTGTGGGTCGCGCGCCCTTAACTGCTGAAACGCCTCATCCGGCAGCACAAAAAGCGTCACCTCATCAAGCGCCTGGGCCGTAGCGGGATTTTTCTCCATGTTAAACAGGGGGCAGCTTCCAAAACACTTGCCCCTGTTCATTAAACACAGCCCTTGAATACGCCCGTTCAGCGAATGTTTGATGATCTTCACCCGCCCCTGCGCGACAAACCACAGCGCGCCGGCCGGTTCGCCTTCGACAAAGATGATCTGCCCTGGGGCATAATGATAGCGCGTCATAACGGCAGCCAGACGTCGAAGCTGTTCCTGAGGCATATCTCGAAATGCCGGCATTTCAAGCAGTTCCTCAAATTTCACCGCTAAAGACTCGGTCACCATCTTACGATAACCCAGATATCTTAACAAACGGTAGAATTTCTTTTAGTATAACGCAAACACTGGCTCGGTGACAGCAGAACCGTGCTGTAACGTGAAGTGCTACTGGCGCGTGGTCGCCGTTCCATGTAAACTGGCACGGCATACTGTCAGGAGTATCTCATGATATGGGCAGATCGAGCAGAAGGCGAACCAACTCGCGGGGGCGCAGCGGGCGGAATACGGCTTATCGCGGCAAAAGCCATGCCGAAGCGCGGGCGGAACATCTGACCTGGTTTTTCCTGGTTCTCATCTTTGCCGTTTTACAGCTCTTTAATCAGAATAATATCGCCATCCAGCCCTGGCTGGTCCCGCTGTCCGGGGCCATCGTGCTAATCGGTTCGGGCGTTTACCAGTACTCGCGGCACTGGCGCGTCAGCCCGGTCACCTGGCTGGCCGGGGGGCTGCTGTTTTTTCTCACCTTAATCAATATCAACTTCCTGCAAGAACGCAGCTTCCTGGGCGAGTCGCTGATTATCTTCGCCGGGGTAATTTTAATCGGCCTGTTGACGGGCGAAACATAGTGGTAAAATAATTACGATTCGTCCGCCTCAATAAACGTCTACGGAAATGAGCGCGTTTGAAATGGCAGACTCGGTCAACCATATAACCGTTGAAGATGTCCGCAAGCTGGCGCTTCCTCTGGGAACGCGCGTGGTTGCCGGGGACGGCCATCTGAATCGCTCGGTCACCTGGACGACGGTTATTTACCTGGAAAATAAAACGCCGGCCAAAGCCCTCCAGCGCGGCGAGATGGTGCTGGTAGCCCCGCCGGAAACCAATAACATCCGCCAGATCACCGATGTGGACGTGGTGCGCTGGGCTTCCGACATGCAGGCCAGCGCCGTCGTCCTCAGCGAAAACGCCTCCCCCACTGCCATCGCCGAGGCCAACGCTTTCGGGATGCCGGTGATGGTGCTTCCCGGCGGCAGCCGCGTGCGCCTGGTGGAAAAAACCGTCGTCAGCCTGCTGGTTGACCGCAAAGGACAGCTTGAACGCCGTGCCACCCAGATTTACCGGCAGCTTACCCAGATTTCGTCGCGCAACGAAGGCATGGCCGAACTGGTGAACGCGATGGCACGGCTCACCAACAAGTCCATCGTCGTGCAGGACAAACGCCTCAAGACGCTCGACAGCGCCGTCCAGCCCGGTTTGATCGGCAGTTGGGACGACGTTGAGAACTTTTTGAAGAATCTGTACAGCCTGCCTGTTGAGTTTCAGGATCGCCTCCGGGTGGGCGAAGTCGAAAACCCGGCGCTGCTGCAATCCCTGCCCATACCGGGCCTGGCGCGGCTGGTCGCGCCGATCATCACCCGCAATATCGGGCGGGGTTATCTGTCCATCATCGGGCGCGAAGGCGACCTGGACGATATTGATCTGCTGGTGGCCGAACATGGCGCGGCGGCCTGCGCGCTGGAGATGGCAAAAGCCAAAGCCATCAGCGACACCGAAAAGCGCCTGCGCGGCACTTTCCTCGACCGCCTGCTGCTGGGGGATGTCAGCCAGCAGGAAGCCGTTCGCCAGGGCGAACGCTTCGAGCATGACATGACTCAGCCTCACGTCGCCATCGTGCTGGCCTGGCAGGGCGACAAAACGCCCTCCAGCCGGCGGCTGGAAACGCTGGTAAACCAGGTGGTTGTCGCCCAACGCGCCGCTGCGCTGGTCTGGCAGCGCGAAAAAGAAAACGAGCTGATTGTTTTCCACGCCACCGATACCAAAGACCCGATTGATACCAGCATGAAACTGGCGAAAGCCTTCGTCCAGGAAATCCAGCGGCAGTATCCCGGCACGCGCTTCGCCATCGGCCTCGGCCAGCCCGCCCGCGAAATTTCCGCCTGGCGCAACAGCCACCGGGATGCCGTCCAGGCGTTGGAACTGGCCGCCCGTTTGCAAACCGATACGCCCCTGTACATCGGCGATCTGGGCGTCTATCAGCTGATCTTGAGCCTTTCAGACCGTGAAAAGTTGCTGGCCTTTTGCGACAAAACCTTAGGCGCGCTGGTCGAATACGACATGCGCCAGCGGGCCGACCTGATTAAAACGCTGGAAGCCTTTTTCGCCTGTCATGGCAACCTCAGCCAGACGGCGGATATGCTGATCGTCCACCGTAATACGCTGCTGTACCGTATGAACCGCATCAACGAAATCGCCGAAATTGACCTCAACCGGCCCGAAACGCGCCTCGCCCTGCATCTGGCGCTCACCATCCGCCGTTTGCTGGCGATGAATTAGCCTGTTGTGCAGGGCGCATAAACCCTTTGCCCGTAATTTCTGGTAATTTACCCTTGAACAGCGTAATACCGTTCCGGCTGGCCGGATTCGGGCAGATCGTATAATTTTATTCGGTCATTCCCCCGGCGATTCGCCCATAAAGATCACGCCGGCGGCAGCCATCTCCACCCCTCACACCGCGCCGGACGCCAAATTGTACAATATACACAACCTTCCTTTTGGTAGTATTCATGATATTCATCAGTTAAATTGCCATCCTCGGAATTTTGTCTTTTGAATCCAGACAAACCAGGTTTCACGAGGGACGTGACTATGCCAGAAAATGACTGTACTAACCCTACCCCTGGCTTGCACCCGATTGACATCCAGGAGCGCGACGCCTGCGCGCTTATATGCGCCGTCCGTAAAGGCGGCCAGCCCACTCATGGCAACGTCAAACGCACCATTGAAGCCCTCACCCGTATGGGGCATCGCACCGGCTTTGTAGACGGCGAGGGCGACGGCGTGGGAATCATGACCGACATCCCGCGCCAGTTGTGGATGAAAAAGCTGGCGAAAGCCGGGCTGCGGGCTTCGCTGGCGAGCAGCCGCAGCTTCTGGGTCGGCCATGTGATGATTCCGGTCGCGGCGCGGGGGAACGCTTATGCCCTGGTCGAGCAAATCGTCCAGCGGCTTGCCGATGCCGGGCTGGATGTCCTAGTCGAAGAACCCGGCGAGGTCAATCGCGGCGATCTCGGCCCGAATGCCCAGAAGAACGAACCGGCCTTCTGGCAGATCGCCGGTATGAACGGCGACGTGCCGAGCCACCTGCTGGAAACAACCCTCTTTAACGCGCAAACGCAGCTTGAACGCAGCCTGGGCGTGCATTTTCCGTCGCTTTCGGCCCACAGCGTCGTTTATAAAGTGCAGGGGACGGTTGAAATCCTGCGCCGTTACTACCCGGAACTGCGCGACCCAGATTATGCCTCCAGCGTAACGCTGGGACATGCCCGCTACAGCACCAATACCAACCCGATTTTTGAACGCGCGCAGCCCTTTAACGCCATCGGCCACAACGGCGAATTTAACACCATCTCCCGGATGCGCCTGGAAGCCGGAATGCTCGGTATTGATCTCGCCCCCGGCAATTCCGACTCGCAGGATGTAGACCGGGTGATTCGCGCGCTGTGCATGAATTTCGGCCTGGATTTAATTGAGGCGATGGAATACATCTTCCCACCATTCGGCCACGATCTCATCCAGAATGCGCCAGAAATTCACGCCCTGTACGAACACATTCGCCAGGCGTTCGGGCCGTTCGCGCAGGGGCCGGCGGCGGTCGTCGCGCGTCTCGGCGACCTGTGCGTGTTCAGTGTGGATGCGTTGGGGCTGCGCCCGCTGTGGTTTGGCGAAAGCGAAAAAGAATATTTTGCCACTTCTGAACGCGGTGTTTACACCCTGGACTCGATGTCGGTGGACAGCAAACCGCTCGCGCCGGGCGAAAAAATCGCCGTCAGAATCACGCCCGGCCGCGCGCTCGAAGTCCTGGACTACCCGGCTATCCAGCGCCACATGCTGGCGCGCTTCCGGGAACGCGGCATTCAAGCGCCGGATGCGCCCGCCGGCTTCTGGGCGCTTGGCGACCTTCGCAGTCCATCGGCGCCCGCCTACCGCCACAACGGGCATACCGCCCCGGCTGCCGAGCCGGTTCCGGTGGCAGTAGCCGAGATGCTGCCCGAACCGCTGCCGGCAGCGCAGCCAGCCGCCGCCCTACCCTGGCAGGAACAGCCGGCAGCCCTCAACACCACCACGATGGCGGCATTGGGTTGGGAGCGTTTTCATGTTGCTTACGTAGAAGCCATCGCCGAATCGTTCAAAGATCAAGTCGGCTCACTGGGATGGGACGGCCCGCTGGCGGCCCTCAGCCATACGCGGGTGAACCTGGCCGATTATTTTAAGGAAACCGTCGCTGTCGTCACCAATCCCGCTATTGACCGGGAACGCGAACGCGCGCAGTTTTCGACCCGCGTGCTGGTGGGAGCGCGCCCGCCGGTAGAACGTTCGCCTGCCGATGGTGACATCCTCATCCAGCTACAGACCCCCCTGCTGCTCGGCGGGCATCCAATTCTGGGCGAAAGCGACGATATGCGCGCCGCCGCCGACAGCCAGGGTACGATGACCATCGAAGACCTGCTGGAGCAGTTCGGCAGCCGCCGTGCGATCTTTTCCCTAGGCGCAGCGCTGGACGAAGGCATCGAGGAAGCCCTCAACCGCTTGCAGCGCGCGGCGGTGGAAGCGGTACGCGGCGGCGTCCAGTGCATCGTGCTGGACGACACCGACGTTTACAGCGGCCAGCGCCTGTGGCTGGACCCCCTGCTGGCGACTGCCGCGATTGACCGGGCGCTGCGCCAGGCCGATGACGAGCCGAATCTGCGGCGGTGCGTGGGGCTGGTGGTGCGCTCCGGCGCGCTGCGCGACCTGCACGATCTGGCATTATGCCTGGCATTGGGGGCGAACGCGCTGCTGCCCTACGCCATGTACGCTGTCGGGCTGGGACTCGCGCCCCGCCCCTCGCGCCAGTCCTTGACCTCCGAACAAATCGTCGGCCAGATCAGCGGCATGGTGCGGATTATGAGCGCCGGGCTGGAGAAAATCATCTCCACCATCGGCTGCCACGAACTGCGCGGTTACGGCCATTCGTTCAGCTCCATCGGGCTGACGACCGGCGTGGCCGCTTATCTCGGCACGCCTAATTATTTCGGGTCGGAAGGGCGCGGCTTAAGCTGGGAGGCGCTGAAGATGGATGCCGAGGAGCGCGCCGCCGAAATGCGCGGGGAACGAACCGGCAAACTCGCTAATGCCGACCGGCTGTACCCCAAAATGTGGAAAAAAATCGAAGATATCGCCCAGGGCGAAATGTCCCTTGAGGACTACACCCGCGATATGCTGGAACTGGAAAACACCATGCCGGTGGCCGCCCGCCACATCATCGGGCTGAAAACCGTCGAAAACCCGCCTGACCCCAACCGGGTGGACATCCGCATCAAAGACCACGCCATGCCGGTGGTTATCGGCGCGATGTCGTTTGGCTCGCAAGGCGAACTGGCCTACAAAGCCTATGGCGAGGCGGCCTACCATCTCAATATCATCTGCATCAACGGTGAAGGCGGCGAACTGCCGGACGTGATGGGACGCTACCCCCGACACCGGGGCAACCAGATCGCGTCGGGGCGTTTTGGCGTCAACATCGCGTTTTTAAACTCGTGTCATTACCTGGAAATCAAAATCGGCCAGGGCGCAAAACCCGGCGAGGGCGGCCAGCTCCCCGGTTATAAAGTCACCGAACAGGTGGCCGCCGCCCGCCACACCCGCCCCGGCATTGACCTAATCTCCCCCAGCAACAACCACGACCTGTATTCGATTGAAGACCTGGCGCAGCTCATTGACGAACTAAAAACTGCCAATCCCAACGCGAAGGTATCGGTCAAAATCCCGGTTGTGCCAGGTGTGGGCGTCATCGCCGTCGGCGTGGCGAAAGCCGGCGCGGACATCATCAACATCGCCGGCTACGAAGGCGGCACGGGCGCGGCGCGGATGCACTCGCTCCGGCATGTCGGCCTGCCGGCGGAAATCGGCGTCTGGCTTTCCCACCGCGCGCTGTGCGAAAGCGGCCTGCGCGACAACGTGGAACTGTGGTGCGACGGCGGCATGAAAAGCGGGCGCGATGTGGTGAAAATGTTATGCCTGGGCGCGAACCGCGTCGGCTTCGGCACGCTGGCGATGGTGGCGGTCGGCTGCACCATCTGCCGTAAGTGCCACGAAGGTACCTGCCACGTCGGCATCACCACGCACATCAAAACCAAAGAAGAAGCCGCGCTCAAAGGCATCAAACACTTCGAGCCGCGCGATTACGAAAACGCCGTCCAGGGCATCTGCAACGTCTTTCATATGCTGGCGGACGACATCCGCTACTGGACGGCGCAGTTGGGCTTCACCCGCGCGCAAGACCTGGTGGGCCGCGCCGATCTGCTCCAGCAGATCGCCCTGCACGATCGGGTTGACCTGACGCCGCTTCTCCAGCGCGCGCCGCAAAACCAGAAGCAGCGGCTTCAGCCCGGCGTGGGCCGCCGCCTAACGCGCCCGCGCAATACCCTCAGCAAGCAGCTTACGGCCATCATCGCCGAACATGCCGAACGCGGCGACACCGAACTGACCTACGACGACGAACAGGTGATGGCGATGGATCGCGCGCTCGGCACGCACCTGGCCGGGGCGCTCAAACGCGGCGCTTTCCCCAACGCCGACCTAGTGGATGCCGTACACCTCACCTTCAGCAACTCCGCCATCCCCGGCAACGGGTTAGCCGCCTTCATTGACGCACCGATTGAAGTGCTGGTGGAAGGCGGCGCGCAGGATGGTGTCGCCAAGGGCGCGCGGGGCGGTCGCGTGACCATCCTCAAAGGGCTGAACCATAACGGCCAGCGGCTGGATGGCTCGGTCGGCAAAAGTTTCGCCTACGGCGCGCAGGACGGCCTGTTCATCGTTCAGGGTAACGCCGACACCCGCGCCTGCATTCGGTTGAGCGGCGCGGATGTGATCTTCGGCGGCGAAGTTAAAGAGCCGCTGCACGACGAACTGGGCGGCATCGGCGCGCGCGCCAACCTTAAGGGCTACGCCTGCGAATACATGACCTCTGGCCGCGTGTTAATCCTGGGCGACCCCGGCCCCTGGATGTGCGCCGGCATGTCCGGCGGCGTCATCTACCAGCGCGTGCAGCCGGAGATGAACCTCACCATCGAGGCCATCAGGCGGCGCATCGCTGCCGGCGCGACGGTGGATATTTTCCAGCTTGATGAACAGGCGGTGGCCGACGTGACCGAACTGCTGCGGTATTACATCCAGGCGTTGGAAAACAACAACCAGCCGGAAGCGGCCCAGCACCTTTACGGGCTGCTGGCGCATCCACAGGCGCATTTTGTGAAAATCGCGCCGCCGACCCGCAAAAATTAGACGCCATTCGGCTCCGACAGTGGGCTTAAGCCCACTGCCTGCCAGAATGCAGGTTCAGTCGGTTCACGCACTGATGCGGGTCTACAACTACATTCAGGCCATCATTCGGCATACAGCGCCTGCTGCATCTGTGGGCGCGCGTGGGGGAACAGAGGCGAATCCGGCGGGTTCGCCTCTGCGATTCCACAGGGTTTAACATGCCTGCGGCGCGCAACCGGATATAATGAATGAGGTATGCAGAGCTACCGCATAACTAAGGAGCAGCGCATGACTAAAGAAGTCAAAATCATTGTTTTTATCCTCGAACGCGGCCCCGGCTACGAAAGCGAAAATGTCCTCAGCCGCTCCGAGGCAGAATGGGAAATCGCCAAATTGTTGAGCGATGGCTGGTCATTCCTGGGCGCGGGCGGCGGCAAGGGCGCGCAGGACCTCAACGATGTCGGGATGGGTTTTGTCCTGCTGGCTCGAGACACACAGTAGGGGCGGCCTTCTGGCCGTCCGCCGTGCCAAACGCGCAGAAGCCGGACACGCTGCAGCGCGTCCCTGCACATCATTTTGATACGATCATCCCTGGGGGCGAGGCGCGCCTCGTCCCCCTGGCGCCCGACCTATAAAGACTCCGGGTCTTCAAAATGGGCGCGTACATCCACCAGCGGCATTTCATCGTGTGTTGTCCGCACGCGGGCGCGTTCACCGCAGTCGCCCACCCGTTCGCACCACCACTCCCGCTCATCCCAGGCCGGCCCCCATGGCCCGCTTTCGGGGAACTGCGCGTGCCACCAGGAGGCGCACGCCTCGCAGCAAAAGTCTCGTTCGGGAGAAGTGCAGGGGTCTTTCTGGACAACAGTCTGGCGCGTGGGCCGGATGCGGATATAAAAATCCATGTCAATTACGGAGCCGCAGCCGTCACAGATCAGCATCGGGACGTTTCGGATACTCATCGAACGCCTCCTCCAGCACATCTTTTCGGCGGTTATCCCCAGTTAAAACCACGCCATCAGGCCGCGCCAAGTGTTGAATGTCAGCTTTCGTCACGCCGAGCGTAATTTCACCGGCTGATAACGGTCGCCAGAACGCGCTGCACTTTGAGCGCCAGATGCAGAATCAGCCGGTTATCGGCATCATCCAGGTTCATCTCGGTCAATTCGCTGATTCGTTCCAGCCGGTAGACCAGCGTATTGCGGTGAACGTCCAGATCGGAGGCGGCTTTGGCGAGGTTGCCGTTGGCCTCAAAAAACCCGTTCAACGTGCGGATCAGCTCGCCCTGCTTGCGGTCATCGTGTTCCACCAGCGGCCCCAGCGTATCCTGGTAAAAGCGGCGTAGGTGTTCCAGGTTTTTTTCCTTCAACGCCAGCAGCAGTTGGAACAGTTTCAGATCGCCGTAAAACGTCGTTTCTTCCCGGTCGCCAAGCTGATTGGCAATGCTTAATGCATCTTTGGCTTCCCGGTAGGCTTCTCGCAGCGCCGGCAGCGCGGCTGCCGGGCGACTGATGCCCGCCCCGACCAGGCCGCTGGGCGTGCGTGTGGCAAGCTGGTCGCGCACTTCCTCCACCACGCGGCGCACCCGCCCGACCATCGCCGGGTTTTCCACCGGATACAGCGCCACGATCACATCCACATACTGCCCCACCGCGCCGTTAATCGAGCGGCGCGCCATATCGTCGCGCACCAGCGAAATCAGCGAATCCAGCGGCAGCGGCGCGCCCATTTTTGTCACCGCCCGAAAAACCACCGCCATATACCCGCCGTTAACGTCAAAACCGGCCTGCTGCGCGCGCGTCATCAGCAGGTCGTCATCGGCAGGCGTGCCGCTCAACCACATCTGCACCCAGTCGCCGCGCGCCTGCTCCACCGCGAAGGCGATGGCGCGATTTTTCGCCAGTTCAATCGCGCACACGTCCGCGCCGTAAGTCAGCACCAAGCGGTCAAATTCCTCCAGCGTTTCGTTTTTGCCGACCAGTGAGAGATAACCCGCCACGCGCTTTTCGACCTTCAGCACCGTCGTATGGCCGAGCGGGCTGGTGACAATCGCGCCTTCGGTGTCCGGGGCGCTGGATTCCAGCCAGCTTTGAAACGCGCCATACGGCAGGCTTTGTAACAGCGCCCGCCCGCTGACACCGGGGCGGCGAGATACGTTGGGGTAAACCTGCGCCATCAGCACCCCGGCGTCGTCATGCACAACTACCGGCCTGGCCGTCGCCCGCGCCAGGATTTGCAGCAGGCTGTTCAGGTCGCGGTTTTCCGCCGCCAGCCGCGCCAACTGCCGCTGGATTTCCATGGCGCGTTGGGTCATCTGCGCCGTATAGTTGGCAATCAGCGTATTTACGGCCCGCTCGATTTTAGTCAGGCTGCTGTCCTCCGGCAGCGCCAGCAGGCCGATCTGGCTTTCGCCGGCGACGGCCACTGCCGTATCGGAAATATCGCCGCAGGCGGCAACCGCATGAACGCCGGCCTGGGCCAGGCTTTGAAGTACCTCGGCCAGCGTAATGCGGCTGTCGTAGCTTTTTAAAACATCCATCGAAATCAGCGCCAGTTCGCCCCCGTAAAGCTCAGGGAACGCCGGGGGCTGCGCCCGCACCGTCACCGCCCAGTTGATGGTGGTGTCCGGCGCGCCGGCGACCAGAGTCGTCCCCAGCGGCAGCGCAAACTGTAAAAGCGCCTGAAGCGTCGTGGTATTGTTCTCGCTCATGTTGACCGTTCCAGAAGTATCGCCCCGTTTAACCCGCGCCTCAGCATTGTAAGGCAGTAAAACCGGCAGCGCCTTGTGAGATATAACTAAATCATATAGCCAATATCCACAAAAACAAACAGGATAGGCGCCCATTGTTCCGCCTATCCTGCTCTCAAAAGCGTTAAAAATGCACAAAACGGGGGCGAATCAGCCCGCGTCCTACCCAATACAGCTACGATGCCGCGCGTTTGACCGCCAGCGACAGCGTTTCACCGTCAAAGCTGAAGTCCTGCCGGTAGAAACCATCACCCGGCTCGCCCGCTTCCAGCGACTCGCCCAGCGTTTCGGCGCGGATGTAGTCCATAAAGCGCGTAATCGCGCGCGACAACTGCTCGCTGGCCGCGTAGCGGATGTGGATGGTATCCGCGATATTAAAGTCCGCCTGTTTACGCATGGTCTGGACGCGGCGCACCACTTCCCGCGCCAGCCCTTCCATGACCAGTTCATCAGTTAGGCGGGTATCTAGCGCGGCCAGATAACCGGAGTCCTGCGCGATGGCAAAGCCTTCCGCCGCCTGCTGTTTGACCTCGACCTCTTCCGGCGTAACTTCAAAAGCGCGCCCCTCAATCTCCACCGTCACGTTCTGGCCGTCCAGCAGCGCGGCAGCCCAGCGGCGCACGTCGGCAGGCGCGCCCTCGCGCAGCGTCCGCTGCACCAGCGGGAAGTCCTTGCCGAACTTTTTGCCCAGCAGGCTCGGCAGCGGGTTGAGCGCGTAGCTCACCACCGAACCGGCATCCTCCAGAACGCCGGCTTCCTTGACGTTCAGTTCGCTCTCGACCAGCGCGGCCAGCTTGCGAACCGCCGCCGCTTCTTCCGGGTCGCGGGTCACGAAAACGGCCTTCGTCAGCGGCTGCCGCACGCGGATATTGACGCTTTCGCGTGCCGCCCGTCCCAGGCTGACCAGCCGCTGAGTCACGCGCATATCTTTGATGGCCTGCATGTTGATGAGCGCCGGGTCGTACTCCGGCCAGCGCGAAAGATGCACGCTTTCCGGGGCGTTTTTATCCACCTCGACTACCAGGTTGCGGTACAGCGCCTCGCTCAAAAACGGCACAGCCGGGGCGATCAACCGCGCGACGGTCGTCAGGCACTCGTACAGCGTGGCATAAGCGCCCAACTTCTCATCGTCGTTTTCGCCTTTCCAGAAGCGCCGGCGGCTGAGCCGCACGTACCAGTTGCTCAACTCCTCGACAAACGCCTGAACAGGCCGGGTCGCGCCCGTCACGTCGTAGCTTTCATAGGCTTCGGTCACTTCCTTCACCAGCAGGTGCAGTTCGGCCAGCGCCCACTGGTCGAGCGGGTCGCGCTGGCTCACCGGCGGCTGCGGGCTGGCGGGCGTCCACCCGTCCAGGTTGGCATAGGTGACGAAAAAGCTGTAGGTGTTCCAGAGCGTACTCCAGAACTTGTTCACCACCTCGCCCACCAGATCAACCGAAAAACGGCGCGATTCGCCGGGCGGGCCGGATGTATACAGATACCAGCGGAAAGCGTCCGCGCCGTGTCTGTTCAGCACGTCCCAGGGGTCAACGATGTTGCCCTTGCTCTTGGACATCTTCTGCCCCTCGGCGTCCAGGATATGCCCCAGGCAGATGACGTTTTTGAACGAGACGCTTTCAAACAGCATGGTGCTGATGGCGTGCAGGCTGTAAAACCAGCCGCGCGTCTGGTCAACCGCCTCGCAGATGTAATCCGCCGGGAACTGCGTCTCGAACATCTGCTGGTTCTGGCGTGGATACCCCCACTGGGCGACCGGCATCGAGCCGCTGTCGAACCACACGTCAATCAGTTCCGGCACGCGGCGCATCGTCCCGCCGGTGCCTTTAGGGTTGGGGAACGTCACCTCGTCCACGTAAGGACGATGTAAATCCATTTCCGACAGGTCGCGCCCCGCCAGCTGGCCGAGTTCCTCGACGCTGCCCACGCACAGCATGTCCCCGGTCTGGTCATCCACCCAGATCGGCAGCGGCGTCCCCCAAAAACGCTCGCGCCCCAAGGCCCAATCCTTGACTTCTTCCAACCAGTTGCCGAAACGTCCACTTCTGATGTGTTCCGGCACCCAGTTGATGGTCTGGTTGAGCGCCACCAGCTTATCCCGGTAGGCCGTCGTGCGGATGAACCACGTATCGCGGGCGAAATACATCAGCGGTGTACCGCAGCGCCAGCAAAACGGATAGCTGTGCCGGTAATGCCCGGATTTGTACAGCAGGCCGCGTTCCTTCAGGTCACGGCTGATGTCGGGGTCGGCCTCTTTGAACCACATGCCCCGGAACTTGGTCACGGCGTCAATGAAATTTCCGTCCGCGCCGACCGTCCGCAGCACCGGCAGGCCGAACTTCTCGCCGACCATCAGGTCGTCCGCGCCGAAGGCCGGGGCGATATGCACGATGCCCGAACCATCTTCGGTGCTAACAAAATCCCCGGCCACCACATAAGCGTAATCCTGCTGCACCGGCAGGAATGTGTACAGCGGGTTGTAGTGCAGGCCCACCAGGTCTTTGCCTTTGTAGCGGTGGGTCACTTTGTACTGCTCAGGATGAACAAGCGCCTGCTCCATCAGCCCAGCGGCCAGGATCAGCCGTTCTGTACCCTCGCCGTCCGGCGACGGGCCTTCCACCTCAACATAATCCACGTTCTCGCCCACCGCCAGCGCCACGTTGCCCGGCAGCGTCCAGGGCGTGGTCGTCCACACCAGGAAGTACACGCCGGGTTTGTCCCGCAGCGGAAAACGCACGAATACACTGGGGTCTTCCACATCCTCGTAACCCTGCGCGACCTCATGGCTGCTCAGCGGCGTGCCGCAGCGCGTGCAGTAGGGGACGACCTTGTAGCCCTTATAGAGCAGGTTCTTCTCCCAGAACTGCTTCAAAATCCACCACACGCTCTGGATATAGTCGTTGGTGAAGGTGATATAAGCGTTGTCCAGGTCAACCCAGAAGCCGATTCGTTCGGTCAGTTTTTCCCAGTCGGCCAGGTAGCGCAGCACGCTGCTGCGGCACTTTTCGTTGAAGGCCGCGATGCCGTATTCCTCGACCTGGCGTTTGTTCTGGATGCCGAGTTCCTTCTCGACCTCGATTTCCACCGGCAGGCCGTGTGTGTCCCACCCACCGGGGCGCAGGCAGTAATACCCGCGCATCACCTTGTAGCGGGGGAACATATCCTTGAAGGCGCGCGCCAGCACATGATGGCTGCCCGGCCTGCCGTTGGCGGTCGGCGGGCCTTCGTAAAAGACGTAATACGGCGCGCCCTCGCGTTCCGTCAGCGTGCGCTGAAAGATGCGTTTCTCGCGCCAGAAGTTCAACTGGTCACGTTCCAGTTTTTGAATATCGAATTTCGCGCTGACTGCTTGGAACATCGTCGTGTATCTCCGTTCCGGTTAGATACGAATAGATAAAATCAAAACCCAGGGATGGCTATTCGTCTCCAACCTGCAATCAGCCGCGAGGCGAACGCGCCTTGTTTCGCCATCACGGTAGCACCTCCCGCGCCCAGATCATGTCCGCTTCGGAATAACGATGAATTTGGTTGATATTATGGCTTAAACAGGCCGTTTTCGGTAGGGTGCAAATCCCGGCGCGGGTACGGTCAAAACTCCGGCCTGGGCGGGATGCTGCCCGTCCAGAACACCTCCCGCGAGAGGCTGAAACGGGTCTGGCCGTCTTTTTCGTAACCGCTGGCGATGGTGACTTCCCACCGCATGGCGAAAATCGAAAAATAGACCTCTCCCACACATCGGGCCACGTTCTGCGGCTCGGCGGGCGCGGGTCCCAGCCGCATGGACGAATCGCCTTCACAGTCGCCAACCGATACCCGGCACACGCCTCCCTGCTCCTGGTAAAACCGCGCGACCGTACAGGCGCGTTCGTCTGTGCCGTATAACCAGTCGTCCACGCCGTAATCGAAGCCGGTATGGCTTAATAAACGCGCGCCTTCCGGCAGCGGCGGGGACGGCGGCGCGATGATGCTGTACAGAACACCGATCACCTGCGTCCCGATCAACACCGCCAGCGCCAGCGCCGCGCCGCCCAGCAGAATAACCTGCCAGGGTAAAAACCGCCGCCCCGGTCGAGCGGCATCATCCGCCGAACTAGGGCTGCCAGGTTTGTTGGTATTCAACGACTACCATCCCTGCCGTACCGTTGGCCTCGACGCCGGGCTGGATATTCACCCGCGTGGACTGCGTGATCTGAAAACCTGAACGGTCGAACATACAGCTCCACTGGAACGGCACAACGCCGGGCTTGCCCTGGTCATATTCCAGGAAATTGCCGGCCAGCGGGCTTCGTACACATTCGCGCAGATCGCTGTCCGCGCTGTCCGGGTAAAATTCATACATTTTCTGCTGGTAATAATCTTTTACCTGGTCGGCAGTCGCGCCGGGAATCTGGTAAAACACCGTGCGCGAGGTGTTGGAATGCGTGCGCTGCCCCCACAACACCGCGCCCGGATACGTCTCGATTTCCAGCGGAACCTGATGTGACGCGCGATCAATAAAAAACGAAATCGCGCCGCCGACGATAATCAGCACGCCGATAATAATAGCGATCACGGCGACACGGAAAATGGAAATGTTGCCATCACGACCTAGCATGTGTCATGCCTCCTCGATTAGCGCCTGCATCTGCCGAACATCTTCGGCAAGCGACTGGCCGTAAGGGGTATGCCGAAAACGCCGGGCGTTCTCCTGCCAGAAAGGCAGCCCGGCTTGCAGCCGTTCGCGCGATGGGGGTGGTTCAGCGCCTAATTGATATAACAGATAATCGGCCATTAAAACCCGGTGCGGTTCGCCGCCTGCCTGTTGGCGGTAAACACGCAGTGCAGCCTGTGTTTCCTCCACCTGTCCCTGCCGGAACAGGGCTTCCCCCAAATCCAGGTACACCACCGGCGGCGCGCCGGATGCCAGCGCCCGGTTGATCGCCTCAACAGCCTCAGCATAAAACCCTCTTATCAGCAGTGTACGCCCGAATCCATACAGAGGAAAGGGGTCTGAAGGTCTTAAAGATAGAGCTTTTGTCAAGACCTGTTCACTTTTTTCCAGGTCGCCCAGCTGGCGGTAGGTATTACCCAGCAGCGTCAGCGCGCGGACATCAGCTTTACCGGCCTGTTCCAGCCGCTCCAGCGTTTCCCGCGCGGCCTCAAAATCTTCGGCCAGGTAGGCGCGCTGCGCCCGCGTGAAGGGCGTCACCAGCCCCCGGTTGGCCCACATAAAAATCGCCTGCGCCGCAATCAGCAGGCCGAACACCCCGATCAATACCGGCTGGCGGATAGACGGCGGGCCAAAAACCAGCGCCAGCAGCGCCAGTGCCAGCAGCGCCAATGCCAGCGCCATGCCGATCTTCGCCGGACGTTCCCAGGCGCGAAAACGGTTTACCAACCAGGCAGTCAAACGCCCCATCACATCGCCCGTACCGCTCAACCCAGGTTGGCCGAGTCGGCTTCTGTTAACGCCTGCTGGATGGCGCTCACTTCATACCGCAGCGCCTGGCCGTAGGCTGTGCCTTCCAGCGCGCCCAGGCTGGACTTCCAGGCGTCCAGGCCATCGCGGGCGCTCATCATTCGGGCTGCCGCTTTAACAGCCTGCTCGGCGTCCCCGGATTTTTGATAAAACTGCGCCAAATGGTAATAAACACGCACCCCGTACATGGCCGGCATCGCGTACAGCGCCGCCTGTTTGAACGACTCGGCAGCGCGTTCGTCATCCCCGGCAAAATGCTGCACGAACCCGATTTCCGCCCAGATCACCGGTTGATCGGGTTCCAGTTCCGCCGCTTTCATCAGTGCCTTGCCGGCTTCTTCGTACATGGCCTGCATCCGATAGCCGTTCGCCAACGTGATATACGAGCCGGGGTCTTCGGGAAAAAGCCGCACAGCGCGGTCGGCGGTGGCCTGCGCTTTGCCCAACTGCCCGGCATAAGCGTAGGCACTGGTCAGCAGCATCAACACCTCAGACGTTTCTTTGCCTTCTTTGATCGAACGCTCCAGCAAAGGAATCGCTTCGCCAAAACGAAAAGCCTCAATCAAACGATAAGCGTCCCCATAACCCGAACCCTGCTGGCGCGATTGGCGCGCCAGCAGCCACCCCACCCCAGCAAACCACAGCGCCACCATCACGGCGGACAGGCACAGCCCCACAAGCGCCACCTGAACCGGCGGCGTCAGACCATCGGAGTCAGCGCCCCGCTCCGAAAAAAACGCCACCGCCAGCCCGCCGGCGAACAAAATCACCCCGCCAAAAGCCAGCAGCAGCGTTATAAACAGCAAAAAAGATCGAAAAAGGCGGCGCATCATCTTTTAGTTCCGCCCCAGAACATCCGGTTCGATTTCGCCCGCCGCCAGCGCCAGCGCCAGCCGCACGTCATCACCCAGGACGGCACGCAGGGTATCCGCCTGGCTGCTGTTCAGGATAGTCTGCCATTCTTCCAGGCCGACCGTCAGCTTTTTGAGCGCGCGCGCCTGTTCCTGCGCCGCCGCCGGGTCGCCGGAGCGGCTGTAAGCGCGCGCCAGATAAAAATGAACCAGGGCTTGATGGCGCTTCTCTTTAACGCGCAGCGCCAGGGCTTTTTGCAGATGTTCGATGACGGCGCTTGACTGCTTCAGCCGGTCTTCGATTAAACCCAGGTTATAATACGTCACCCAATCCTCCGGCGACAGCGCATTTGCCCTGCGCGCCGCTTCCAGCGCCTCGTCATATTTTCCGGCCTGCGTGTACACTTCCGAAAGCCCGTTAAAAGCCACCGCCGAATCCGGGGCCAGCTCCGTCATCTTACGGTAATCGCGCGCGGCGCGGTCGAGCTTGCCCCACACGCGCAGCACTTCCGCCCGAAAACGGTAATGTTCGGGGCGTCCTGGCTCATCTTTAATAACTCGATCCATCACCCTGACGGCCTGTTCATACTCATTTTTCCGCAGATGGCGCACGGCCTCGCGGTAGGCCATCGGCATCCGGCTGCGGGTGAGCAGCAGCCCGGCCACAATCCAGCCAAGCGCCCCGCCCAGCAGCGCCGCGCTGAACTGCGGGGCGATCATCAGCGCGATAAAAATGGCGATCAGCGCCGGGACGAGGATCGCCAGCCAGCGCCCGCGTTCGTCCGGCGACAGCCGCCCGCCGACGATGACAGCCGCCCCCACCAGAAAAACGATCACCAGCAGCGATTGAACGGCGCGCACCCACTCGTACTGGCTGACAAAAGCGTTGAGGATTAAACTGGCGAGGCCGGTGAGCGCAAACCACAAAACGAAAGCCCGCGCCCGCGCCGGGCCGAGAAAAATCTGTATCCGCTGTATCGTTCTGCCGATCATCACTATATTTTCGCGCCAGGTTAACCGGCTTTTTAATTCACGGTTCCGGTTCAAGTTCAACATAAATGCGTTTGTTGATGCCGCCCTTGCTTTTATAATCGGCGATACGAATCCGCCCCACTTCGCGCGTGTTGGCAACGTGCGTGCCGCCGTCGGCCTGCAAGTCCAGGCCGATGATTTCGACGGTGCGGACTTCCGGTATGCCTTCCGGCAGCAGGTTGATTTTAGTGCGGATTAAATCCGGTATCAAAAAGGCTTCCTGGCGGGGCAGAATTTTCACCCGCACGTCGCGCGCCGCCTCGACTTCGGCGTTGATGCGGGCTTCGATCTCGCTCACCAGGTCTTTTTGCAGCCGCTCGAACTCAAAATCCATGCGGCCTTGCAGCGGCTCCATGTTGCCGCCCGTCACGCTCGCGCCGTAGTCACGCCACACAACCCCGCACAGGATGTGCATGGCCGTATGAGTCCGCATCAGCCGGTAGCGCCGCTCCCAATCCAGCGCGCCCTGCGCAGTTTCGCCGACGGCGGGAAGCCCGTTCCCGTCCAGGATGTGCAGGCCGCCTTTGACCACTTTCGTCACGACATAACGCCGCTCACCAACCATCAGCCAGCCGGCATCGTTGGGCTGGCCGCCCCCACCGGGGTAAAATGCCGTCCGGTCCAGATAAACCCCGCCTTGTTCGGCATCCACACCGGTTATCCGCGCCGAAAATTCCCGTATGTAGCTGTCAGTCTGGTAGAGCAGTTCGGTCATGGTTCGTCATCCTTCGGAGATAAATCCGCGCGCATCCGAATCATCACGTCGCGCCCGCCCATCGAGCGCCAGAAAGCCAGAGCCTCCTGGTTTTTGGCCGCCACGTGCCAGTCGACGTATCGGACCCGCTGCCCACGCAGCCAGTCCAGCCAGGCCGTTACCAGCGCCCGCCCGATGCCCGCGCGCCGGAAATCCGGGTGAACAAAAATGTCGGCCAGGAAACCCGCCGGCTCCTGGTCAAAAACGTCCGGGACGAGATCAATGACCATACCCAGCACGTATCCGATCACGCGCCCCTCATGTTCCGCCACCAGCGCGTGCATGAACGGGTCATCCAGGCGCTGCACCAGACGGCGCGCGTAACGCTGCGCGCCGTTAAAGGCTGCACCCGGCAAATCTTCGTCCAGCGCGCGATGAAAATCCACCAGCGCCTGCCACAAGCCGGCGATGGCGTCGGCATCGGTCGCAGCCGCAGGCCGGATATTCACGTCAACCACATTACATCCACCCATTCGGTCGCGCCCATCGAGCGCCAGAAAGCCTGTTCGACCGCGCCGCGAAACGGCGCATAAACGACCAGATGTTCGATCCCCTGTTCCGACAGCCAGGCGCGCAGCGCCTTCACCAACGCCCGCCCGGCCCCGCCCTGGTAGCGATGCGCGTCCAGCGCCAGGTCCGTCACCGCGCCGATACGCGCTGGCACAAGGCCGGGTGGAGCATCCTGCACCCAGCCGATAATATACCCGGACAGCGTTTCGCCCGCCGCCCCGACCAGCACCGCGCAGGCAGGGTCGGCCAGCCATTCCCGCAGGCGGCGCTCCCAAGCCGCGCGCCCCTCGACCGCCAGCAAAAAACGGCGATCAAACTGCTGCTGAAGGGTCGTTTTTTCGAGCCATAATCGGGAAAGTTCGGGTATGTCGGTTTGCTCTGCCCGGCGAATCGTTATATCGTGCATAACAGCCTGTATCACCACCGCTCCGAGAGAATAGCACCGAGAAGCACGCAAAGCAAGCAACTGCGCTACAATGGACGGCATGATAAGCGCCACCGAAATCACACCCAAAGACCTGCCGGACTGGATGCGGCTGGCGCGGCGCGACGTGGACTGGGGGCTGCTGCTAGTGATCGCCATCAGCCTGCTGGCCGGCTGGCCGTTTATCACCCAGCCAACACTGCCGCACACCAACGCCAGCGAAAACTATGTTTATACCACCGCCGACTTCGCCGCTGCCTTCCGCGAAGGCCAGCTCTATCCCCGCTGGTCGCCCAACGTATTCGGCGGTTATGGCGCGCCCATCCCCAATTTTTACCCCCCAGGGGCAACTTACGCGGCGGCGCTGCTTCAGGTGCTTTTTACGGACGACGCGGTGCTGGCCGTGCGCCTGGTTTATATCCTGTCGTTCTGCCTGGCCGGCTCGGCTGCCTACGTGCTGGTCGCCCGGCGGGCCGGCGCTTCAGCCGGCGTGCTGGCCGCTTTTCTGTACCTGTACAGCCCTTACCTCATGCTCACCGCGCCGCACATTCTGGGCGATTTACCGGCAGTAGTCGGCATGGCGCTGCTGACGATTTTGCTGTGGAGCGCGGATCGCCTGCTGCTGCGCGATCACCCCGCCGATATGCTGTTCGCTGCCCTGGCCGCCGCCGGTTTGTTCCTGACCGATGTTCGTATCGGTCTGGCCGGCGCGCTGCTGACTCTGGCTTTACTGCCCGACGGGCGCAAAAAAGCAGTTTTTCGGGTATTCGCGTCCATCGTCCTCGGCGCGGGTATGGCCGCCTGTTACTGGCTGCCGGCGCTGCTGGAGCAAAACGCCGTCTCCTGGCAGCCGCCGCGCCTGCTGGTGGCGTACCAACTGACGCTGCCGGAACTGCTCACCCCGGCGTCGCAGATTGACCCCAACGAAATGACCCCGCTGCCGCAGCTCCGGCTGGGGCTACCACTGGTGCTGCTGGCGCTGCCGGGCGCGGCAGCTGTTGTTCGTTATAAGCTGGCTTTCCAGGCCGCCTTTTTAGCCACCGGGGCCGCTCTCATCCTGGCGGCGCTGGCGTTTTTCCCTCTCGAAATTGGCCTGCTTGGCCCGATCACGCTCTGCCTGTCTATCGGTGCCAGCGCCGCGCTGCGCCTGCGCGACGAACTGCCGCTGCGCCGCCGGCGGCTGCTGCTGCCCATTCTGCTGATCGCCGCCTGGATTCTAGCCGCTCCGGTCTGGCTGCTGCCTTACTCCAACGAACCGTTCGGCAGCGCCGACGCGCCAACGCAGATTCAATACGAGCAGTTGGGTTATGGAATCCCGGTTTTACCGGCACACCTGCCCGTTCCGGCCACCATTTCCGCCGCGCTTCAGCCCAATCGTTCGCTCATCGAAGGCTATTTATCCGGCGCGATGAACAAAATCGCCCTCGCCTCAACCTCCGATGCCCAAGTGCGGGTCGGCATCCTGGAACACCGCACCCACAGCGACCGCTTTCAGGTCAGCACGAGCGGCCTGGTCACGCTCAATGTCCTCACCGCCTATTTCCCCGGCTGGCAGGCCACGCTTAACGGACGGCCTGTTTCGGTGTGGCCGGCTTCGGACACCGGTCTGCTGAATGTTTCTATCCCGCCCGTGCGCGAAGGCAACCTGGTGGTCGCATTCGGCAGCACACCAGAACGCGAGGCCGCCTGGGTTATCGCCTGGGCCACCCTGGCAATCACGCTCATCATAACCTGGGGGCGTTTCCGCCGTCATAAAATCACTTACGACGACGTGGAGCAGCTCTCCCGCCCGGAGGCGCGCCTGCTAGCACTGGTTTTCGGCTGTTTTATCATCATCACGCCGCTGGCCGCCCTGCCCAACCCGCTCCTGCCGCTTCGTTTGCAGCCCGGACACGGCATGGACGGCGCGATTCCCGCCTCGATTCGCACCGACGGCGGGTTGAGCCTGCTGTCTTACCGGGTTCGGCAGGCAGTGGTTCATCCCGGCGGTTCGCTCGACCTTACACTGTACTGGGCAGCGCAGCGTTTTTTGCCAGAAAACTACTCCGTTTTACTCTATCTGCTGAACACCAGCGATGGCACGCGCTGGAATGAAGTCCCGCTTCATTACCCCGGCAGCTACCCGACCCGGCGCTGGAATACCAGCCGTTACGCATCCGACCATTACCACCTGCCGCTTGACCCCGCCATGCCCTTTGGCGATTACCGGATCGTCCTTGAAGTCTACGACTGTTCCCCGGACTGCCGCCCGCAGAACCGGCTGAACTTTTTCGACCCTGCCGGGCGTATTCTAGGGCCGGTGCTGTCGCTGCCGCTGCCAATCACGGTTCGGGACTGAGGTCGCTTGTCTTTATAACGCCGCGCCAGTACAATATTGCAAATCTTCGCTTCTTGAGGGGAATTTCACCATGTCTAACGATTCGATTGCCGCTCAAATCGGCCAGGCCTGGCGCTACCAGCGCGAGGGCAAAACAGACGCGGCCATCGCCGAATTTGATCGTATTCTGCGGCAGGATACCGACAACGTTGACGCGCATTACGGCATGGGGTTGGCGCAGCGCGCCGCCGGGAAATACGAAACCGCCATTAAACATTTCGAGCGCGCCCTGGCGCTGGTTGAGGCCGGCGCTGCCGCGCGGTATCACAGGCATGTCGACGATGTGCTGGTCGCCAATACGCCGGAAGACGACCGCCTGATGATGCTCAACCGGATGATTAAACAGCGCCTGGCGGAAACCAATAATGCTATGAAACCGCGCGTTTAACGACCATATGGACAAACGCGACCGCCTGACTAAAACTATCGCTGGCGAACCGACCGACCGCGTGCCGGTGTCCTTGTGGCGCCACTGGCCGGGGGACGACCAGCGCGCTGCCGATCTGGCGCGTTCGGTGGTGGAATTTCAAAAAACCTACGACTGGGATTTCGTCAAGGTTACGCCGGCCAGCAGTTTTATGATCGCAGATTACGGCGTCCAGGACGAATGGCAGGGCAACCTGGAAGGCACGCGCGCTTACGTCAAACGCGCCGTGACGCGCTCGCTGGACTGGACCGAACTGCGCCCGCTCGACCCGACGCGCGGCAGCCTGGGCAAACAGTTGGACTGCCTGAATCTAGTCGGCGAAGGTTTAAAAGACCACGACGCGCCCATCCTGGCGACCGTCTTCAGCCCGCTGGCGCAGGCCAAAAACATCGCCGGGAATGACCTGCTGCTCCGCCACCTGCGGACGCACCCTGACCGGCTGCATACCGGCCTGAACGCGATCACCGAAACGACGCTGCGTTTCATCGAGGCGCTTAAACGAACGCCGATTGCGGGCATCTTTTACGCCGTCCAGCACGCCAGCTACGATGTGATGTCGGAAGACGAATACCGGGCCTTTGGGCTGCCGTATGATAATAAAATACTGGAAGCCCTGCCGGGCAAATGGTGGTTTAACATGCTGCACCTGCACGGCGATTCGCCCATGTTTAAGCTGTGCAGCGGGCTTCCCGTCCAGGCCATCAACTGGCACGACCAGGAAACCGAACCCGATTTGGCGCTGGGCAAGTCGCTGTTTAGCTTGGCGGTTTGCGGCGGTCTGTCCCGCTGGCAGCATGTGCATCACGGCACGCCCAATATCGTGCGGGAACAGGCGCGCGCAGCCATCCAGAAGGTTGGCGGGCGGCGTTTTATCCTTTCGACCGGCTGTGTAACCATGATTACTTCCCCCCTCTCGAACATTCGGGCGGTGCGCGAAGCCGTAGAACAGCCGGGGGTTTGAAGATGCCCATTCGGGTCATTGCAGGCAGCGCCAAAGGCCGCCGCTTAAAACTGGTGCCGGGCAGTACCACGCGCCCGGTCATGGATCGTGTTAAAGAGGCGCTGTTCAGCATCCTGGGGCAGAAGATCGTGGGCGCGGCTTTTCTGGATTTATTCGCCGGCACCGGCAGCGTCGGCATCGAGGCGCTCAGCCGGGGCGCGAGCAGCGCATTTTTCGTTGAGATAGACCGGCTGGCCGTCCGCACCATCCAGGAAAACCTGGAGTTGACCAAACTGGGCGAACGCGCCGTCATCCGCCGCGCCGACGTTTTCCATCTGCTGCGCCAGCCGCCGTCTCAGCCATTCGATTATATTTATGTCGCGCCGCCGCAGTACCGGTCGTTGTGGCTGCAAACCCTGCAAGCCCTAGACAAAAACCCGGCCTGGATACCGCCGGGGACGGTGGTTATCGTCCAAATTGATCCGTCCGAAGAACTGCCGGTTATGTTAGCCCATTTAGAGGCTTATGACCAGCGGCGTTATGGCAAAACGTTATTATGGTTCTTCGTCGCCCGCGCCGCTCATGGTGGCGACGAAGCACAGGAGAGTTGACCGTGACCGATCTAAGCCGCCTCGAACAAGTCGCCAGCGAATTAATCGAAACTTTTGAAATCACCGGGCCGCCGATTCCGATTGAAATCATGCTCCAGCGTCCCAAGCCCGATATGTGGCAGGAAGTGGACATCACCGAACTGTCGGTCGGCTTCCTGCGTGCGGGGGGGCATTTTTCGCCCCGCATGTCCCTGGCGCGGCTGCTGGCCCGGCACATCATTCAAAGCGATTGGGGCGAAAAACGCGGCCTGCGAGAGCTGTTCAAGGACGATAAGGATGAGTCGCTGCTGCGGGCGTTCGGGCGAATGCTCATCATGCCGGAAACGATGGTGCGGGCGCTGAGCGAAGGCGCGCGCACGCCCATCACCATGAGCATTCACTTTGAAGTGCCGGAAGACGACGCAAACCAGCGTTTGAAGGAGTTAAACCTGTAGGCCGCCAGCTTTATCAGCGCCAGACCCCGCGTCAGGCGTGTTTTTTAACGTACTGCCGCGCGGCTTCCAGAGCATCCTCGGCTGTGTGAATTTCGCCCGCTGCCTGCCCTTCGCGGATAAATTCGAGAAGCTGGCCGATCAGCGGGCCGGGCTTTAAACCCAGAGTCCGCATTAAAACGTGGCCGTCCACCAGCGGCGGCGGCGATACCAGGCGGTCGCGCTGTTCATAATACGCCCCCAGCAGCGCCCGCACCCGGTCTACCAGCGCCAGCCAGCCATCCTGATCGAGTTCTGCCCCCCGCGCGCCCAGATAATCGGCCAGCGCCAGCAGGCATACGTCCACCCCCGCATCACCGGCAGCGCGCCAGAAGCGGTGAATCGCGCGCGGCGTCGGTTCGTCCAGCAGCAGCGGGCGCATGTGATGCCGCACCACCGCCGCCAGCCGCTCCCGTTCGTTATTGCTCAGGCGCAGGGCATCAGCGCGTTTTTCGGCCAGTTCCGCCCCCGTTGTTTCGTGGCCGAAAAAACGCCAGCGTCCATCGTCATCCAGGCGTGCGGCAGCCGGTTTGCCGATGTCGTGCAGCAGCGCGGCCAGCACCAGCAGCGCGCGGTGCGGGCGCTCGTTCGGCCACACCTGGGCGATATGATCCTGAAGCTGAGGCCGGTAGCGATCCAGTTGAATCGCCATCATGCCCAGGCCAAACGATGCCGTAAGGTTATCCGAACGGGCAAAATTGAGGGTCGCCAGGATGTCGGTGAGGTATTCCACGACCGCCAGGGTGTGCCGCCAGCCGTCGTAAATGTGCGGGCGGCTCTGCGGCATCCCACGCAGCGGCGTCAGTTCCGGCACGATCACATCCAGCACTCCAACCTGGGCGGCCACCCGCAGCGCGGCGGATGGCTTCGGCAGCGCCAGCAGTTTGATGAACTCGTCCCGCGCCCGCTCTGGCGACACATCCGCCAGGCGCGGCCCCGCTGATCGCACCTCGCGCAGCGTCTCCGGCTCGATCCGAAAACCGAACTGCACGCTCTGGCGCACGGCCCGCAGGGCGCGAATCGGGTCGTTGAAAACCGCGCCTTCGCGGCAGCGGCGCAACAGTTTCTGGGCGGCATCCTGCTCGCCGTTCAATGGGTCCACCAGCAGGCTCAGGTCGCCGCGCAGGTCAACCGCCATCGCGTTGACCGTAAAATCGCGGTCGGCCAGGTCGGCGGCCAGCTCGCCGCCGCGCAAGTCGGCTACATCCAGGGTAATATGGCCCTCCGGCACATTGACCAGCGCCCGCCCTACCCCGCGCTCGGCGTCCAACACGAAAAAATCGCCCCCGAAAATGTTGGCGATGCGCCGCGCCAGACGAATGCCATCCCCTGCTGCGGCGATGTCCACGTCCTTCAGCGGGCGGTACAGCAGTGCGTCCCGCACCGCGCCGCCAACGATGAACACGCCGCCCGCCGGCCATTCCCGCGCCGCATCCTGCAAATCGTGGATGAAATCCGGCCACAGCAGCGGGCGTCCGGGGCGGCGTGGCGTCAGATCATTCATAAATCATTTCCGGTTTAACAACCGCTATAAACGGCAGGTTGCGGAACTTTTCATCCAGATCAAGCCCGTAGCCAAAAACGAACTTATCCTCAATATCAAAACCCAGGTAATCTATAGGGATTTGCACCGTCCGGCGGCTGGGTTTATTCAGCAGCGTGCATAAACGCAGGCTGGCCGGGCGGCGCGCTTCCAGCACGTCCATCACGAATCGTAACGTCTGGCCGCTGTCAATAATATCCTCGACGATCAGCACATGGCGGCCTTCCACCTGCCGGCTCAAGTCCATGTCAATCCGCACGCTCCCGGTAGACGAACGCGCCCCGCGCCCATAGCTGGACACCGCCAGGAAATCAATCTCGTGCGGCATGCTGATGCGCCGGGTGAGGTCTACCAGGAACATGATGCCGCCCTTTAAAATGCAGATGAGCAGCAGGTCGCCGCGTTCGGCATAATCCGACGAAATCTGCTCGCCCAACTGTTTGACCCGGTTTTGAAGCGTAGTTTCGTCTATCAGGATTTCTTGCAGATATTTTTCGTAAGGTTTCATCAAATTCGCCCCTGAGTGTGAATGGGCGAATTATAGCACTCCGTTCACCGGAAATTCACGAGCTTTCCATTCTTATTAGCCGACATGTGTTTTATAATGCGTAATGTCACCTTCAACGATAGGGGTATTTTATGGCTGCCGCCGTTCATCAGGTTATAAAAACCGCCCCCCCGCGCGAAAGCGTCCGCGTGACGTTTGGCGATGGCCGTGTTTTTGAAGGGCCAATCGGCGCGACCATCGAAGCCTTTCTGCTGGCGGCCAACGGCGGCACAACCGGCGAAGGCGGCGACCTCATCATGGGCGGCATCCTGGACGGCACGCTGCGCGAACTCGCTTATCCGGTTCGCCGCGACGCCACCCTGGAGCCGGTGCTGCTGGCGAGCAGCGATGGCGGGCGCATCTACCGGCGTTCGCTGGTCATGCTGATGGTGACGGCAGCGGACGAACTGTGGCCGGGCATTAAAGTAAGCGTGCGTTATTCCGTCCCGGAGGGCGGTTACTACTGTAAAATCCTCAACCGCGAGCCGCTGGGCGACCAGGAACTCGCCCGGCTTGAAGCCCACATGCGCCAGATCGTCGAAACTAACGACCCGATCACCAAACGAGTCGTGCCGCTGGCCGAGGCCGTCCGGCTTTTCGCCGACCGGAACGACGATGACAAACTGCGCCTGCTGGAACAGCGCACCCGCAACGACCTCACGCTGTACAGCCTGCGCGGGCGCGACGATTATTATTACGGCTACATGCTCTCGTGTACCGGCTACCTGCGTTATTTCCGGCTGGTCAACATCAACGGGGGCTTTATCCTCCAGTATCCCCTCAAGGAACATCCCACCGAACTGCTGCCGATCACCGCCTACAGCAAACTCGGCGCGGTCTTTCAGCAGGCCGACGCCTGGTTGGAACGTATGGGCGTGGAGGACATCGGCAGCCTTAACCGCATCGTGCGGGAAAACCGCGTCCACGAGCTGATTCTGGTGGCGGAGGCACTGCACGAACAGCATATCGCCTCCATCGCGGGCGAAATCCAGCGGCAGCACACGGAACAGGGCGCGCGGCTGGTGCTGATCGCCGGGCCGTCGTCGTCCGGCAAAACCACTTTTTCCAAACGGCTGGCGATTCAACTGCTGGCACATGGGCTGCGCCCGTTCACGCTGGAACTCGACAATTATTTCGTCAACCGGGAATTAACCCCCCGCGACGAAAGCGGCGAATTCGACTTCGAGGCGCTGGGGGCGATCAATCTGCCCCTGTTTAACGAGCAGCTCCTCCAGTTAATGGCCGGCCAGTTCGTCCAGCTGCCCCGCTTCGATTTTATCTCCGGCAGGAGTATGCCGGGGCGGCAGGTGCAGCTTAAACAGAACCAGATCATCATCATCGAGGGCATTCACGGCCTGAACCCGGCGCTCGTACCGGCCATCCCACCGGACAAAATCTTCCGCGTTTACGTATCGGCGCTGACGCAGTTGAACACCGACACCCATAACCGCGTGCCAACCACCGACGTGCGGCTGCTGCGGCGCATCGTGCGGGACGCGCGGCATCGCGGCTATAACGCGACCGAAACGCTCAAACGCTGGGGCAGCGTCCGCAACGGCGAAAAACGCAACATCTTTCCCTACCAGGAAAACGCCGACGTGATGTTTAACTCTGCCCTGGTTTACGAACTGGCGGCGCTGCGCTCCCTGGCCGAGCCGCTGCTGCTGCAAGTCGAACCCGGCACGCCGCCGCATATCGAGGCCAAACGCCTGCTTTCGTTTCTGCGCTGGGTTCACCCGCTTTCCCCCAAACAGCAGGCCATGATTCCCGATACCTCGCTGCTGCGCGAGTTCATCGGCAGTTCCAGCCTGCACGATTATCACCCCGGCGAAATGAACGGCCACGAACCGGCGCAGTCGTAAGGCCACCTCCGGTTTTAGTTTGCCGTTCTAAATTGTCCGGCAGTCCCTCTCGATGTTACAATCGAAAATTAGAAAACGGTTTGAATCATCTCGATAGGTCTTATCACAATGGGTCATAAATTTTCCATTGACTTCGGCACGACCAACACCGTCGTAGCGCGTTGGAACGACGACTCCGGCGTGGCAGAAGTCGTCGCCCTGGAAGGGCTGCACGACGGCATGGCCGATGGGCGACCGGCCATCATTCCGTCGCTTTTATACGTCAACGATGGACAGCAGCAGAAAGTCACGCTCGGCCAGCAGGTGCGCGATCAGGCGTTCGACCAGCAGCGGGACAACCGGCTGTTCCGCAACTTTAAACGCGGCATCGTCAGCACCCCCGCGCCGGAAGCCCGCCAAATTGACGGCGCATTCTGGGCAGATCGAGACGCCGGGCGCAGTTTTATCCGCAGCCTCATTGCCGCGCTGCCCGGCGGTGAAAACGACATCGAACAACTAGTGCTGACCGCGCCGGTCGCCTCATTCGAGGGTTATCTGGCCTGGCTCAATGGCGTCATTGACCAAATCGCGCCGGAAAAAATCCGCATCGTGGACGAGTCCACCGCCGCTGCCCTGGGTTATGCCGTCACCAAACCCGGCGCAGTGGTGCTGGTTTTCGACTTCGGCGGCGGCACGCTCGACCTTTCGATGGTGCAGCTCCCCGAAAGCCGGGAAAAAACCGGCGGCATCCTGCAAAAACTGCTCAAGGGCAGCAGCGGACAGCACGCCGCCAGGGTGATCGCCAAAGCCGGGCGCGTCATCGGCGGCAGCGACATTGACCAGTGGCTGCTGACCGAGGTTTTGAAGCGCGTTAACCTGACTCCAAAGGAACTGGGGAACGCCTACGCCCCCCTGCTGACACGCTGCGAGCTGGCGAAAATCGCCCTCTCAACCGACCAAAGCGCCGACATCGCCTTCGAGGCAGCGGGAAAGTCCCACACCGTCACCATCACGCGGGAAGAACTGGAAAGCCTGCTGGAAACCAACGGCTTCTACAACGCCCTGCGCCGCGTGGTGGACAAAGTGATGCACGTCGCCCACCAGCGCGGCATCTTCAAGGAAGATATTCATTATGTGCTGATGGTCGGCGGCACGTCATTGATGCCTTCCGTCCAGCGCACACTGGGCCAGTATTTTAAACAAACGGCGGTGTATGCCGACAAACCCTTCACCTCCGTCGCTGAGGGGGCGCTCCAGGTGGCGGCGGGTTACGGCCTGGAAGATTACCTGGCCCACAGCTACGGCCTGCGCTACCTCAACCCGGAAACCGGCAGGCACGCCTACGACGAAATTATCCCGATGGGCAGCCGCTACCCCACCGAACAGCCGATTGAAGTGATCCTGGGCGCGGCGCACACCGACCAGCGCGAAATCGAATTCGTGATCGGTGAGATAGACACCGACTCGGTCGCCATGATCGAAGTGCAGTACGAAGACGGCCAGGCTGTTTTTGTCGCCCAGGCCAACGAGGGCGAC
Source organism: Anaerolineae bacterium (assembly GCA_026645945.1). Classification (GTDB taxonomy): domain Bacteria; phylum Chloroflexota; class Anaerolineae; order Aggregatilineales; family Phototrophicaceae; genus CFX2. The sequence continues at coordinate 11,423 of JAPKMO010000003.1, read as the reverse complement.
CAGCAAATCATCCCTCTCAACGCAGGCCGCTCTGCCGAAGTGCTGGCGGTGCTAAATCCGCCCGGCGTGCCGGACGAAGACCGCCTGAAGGCCGAATTTTCCGTTGATGACCGCCGCCAGCTGCGATTGAAAGTCACCGATCTGGAAACCGGCAAAATCCTGTTGAACGACGTCGTAATAGCCGCGCTGCGTTAGGGAGGCGAAGATGTCCACCACCGATACACCAATTACCGGACGCGAACCCCGCCTGGCGACCGCCAAAACCAGACAGGGAAAACGGCGGCTTAACCCGCGCAGCCTGGCGACGATGCTGAACATCCTGCCGCCAGAAGCGATCTCGCTGGAAGCGGCGGCGGTCATGCTGCGGAACGAAGACTTTTTCGTGCGTTACAACGCCGCCAAAATGCTCGGCCGCCGGGCCGACCGCGACGCCCGCCTGGTGTTGGAGGATGCCCTGAAAACCGGCGAACCGCGCACGCGGGCGACGGCAGCCCGCCACCTGTACGGCTTCTCCTGGTTCGCCGCCGAGCCGCTCATCCGCCACGCGCTGAAGGACAGCGACTCGCGGGTGCGCGAGGCGGCCATCTACGCCCTGTGCGACCTGCGCGACCTGAACGCCTACCAGCTTATGGTTGAGGTGCTTAAAAACGAAGAAGACAACGTGCGCGCGGCGGCGGCCTGGGGCCTGCGCGAAAGCCAAGATGCGGCAGCCGTCCCCGTCTTAAAAGTGGTGCTGGAAGCCCAGGACCCGGAAGTACGCATCAAGGCCCTGGAGGCGCTGGGGCAGAACGACACGCCGGACGCCATGCCGGTCGTCCGCAATGCCATGAACGACCCGGAGCCGGACGTGAAATACGCCGCCACCCTCAGCCTGCTGGAACTGGCGGGCGAATCCTGGCTGGAGGAGCTTTCCGGCGTCATCGGGCGCACCAGCGGCATCACGCGGGAACAGGTGCTTAAGGGTTTCTTCCATGCCACCAACTACCTCAAAATTGATGTTGCTAAAACCAACGCCGTTGACCTGATGATTGACGCCCTGGAGACGGCGCTGCTGGACGACATGCCGCAGGTGCGGCTGGCCGCCACCTGGCCGCTGGCCTGGATGCGCCACCGGCGCACGCCCGATATTCTCAGGCGCGCCTATATGCTGGAAACAGACAGCCTGGTAAAAGCGCAGATCGTCCGTGTATCCAACAGCCTGATGGATGAAAACCCGGCTTCCGCCAGTTGGAAGGCCGCCGAAACCATCCTGCAAGACGCGCTTAAAAGCGCCGACGAACGGGTGAAAAAAGCCGCCGACGAAATCGTCGCCAACCGCGCCAGGGCGCACGCCGCCGGCACACCCTGCGCATGATCGTCTTGATAGGCTTTGTCTATAAAAACAAACACTTGCTTGACGCTGCCCTGCGATAGCGGTAGGATGCTGGTGAATTGGTGTTCAACAGACAGTGGGCTTAAGCCCACTGCCAGCTTAAGCCCACTGCCAGCTTAAGCCCACTGCCAGCTTAAACCTACTGTCTGGTTTATAAGCTGACTCTGTTGATTTAATAGGGCCAGATTGTTTAATCTGTCCCTGGCGAGAATGCGCGCTTATGATTGAAGTCCACGAGTTGACCAAACGCTACGGCAGTTATCTGGCTGTAGACGCGATCTCGTTTGAAGCCCATCCAGGCGAAGTCGTCGGCCTGCTGGGGCCGAACGGTGCGGGCAAAACCACCACCATGCGTATTTTGACCGGTTTTATGCCGCCCACCGGCGGCACGGCCCGCATTGCCGGTTACGACGTGATGGCCGACTCGCTGGAAGTCCGCCGGCGCGTGGGCTATCTGCCGGAGCGCGTGCCGGTTTACCCGGATATGACCGTGAGCGGCTACATCACCTTCTGGGCTAAACTGCGCGGCGTGACCCGTCCCCGCGCCCAGGTGGACGCCGTGCTGGAGCGCGTCAACCTCGCCGACCGGCGCAATACATTGATCCGCAACCTATCAAAAGGGCTGCGCCAGCGGCTTGGGCTGGCGCAGGCGCTCGTCCACAACCCGGAAGTCGTCATCCTGGACGAGCCGACCATCGGCATTGACCCGCAGCAAGTTATCGAAGTCCGCGAAAGCGTGCGCGAACTGGGCAAAAACCATACCGTCCTGTTCAGCACGCACATCCTGTCGGAAGCCGAACAGGTCTGCGACCGGGTAGTTATCATCAACAAAGGCCGCATCATTGCGCAAGGCACGCCCCAAACGCTGCGCGCGCAGCTTCAGCCCGGCGTGGCGCTGTACGTCGAAATCGGCGGCCTGGGAAAAGAAGCCGCTGCGCGGCTGCTGCGGGAAATTCCCGGCATTGAGTCGGTTGAGCGCCAGGGGGATGGTTTCGCTGTGCGCGCCAGCAGTGACATGCGCGCTGCCCTTTCCGACGCGGTGCTGCACGCTGGCTGCCGGCTGCTGGAACTGCGCCCGGTCGCCATGACGCTGGAAGACATCTTCCTTGATCTGGTCGGCAGAGGGAATTAAATCATGCTGCGTGGAGTTGGGACGGTGTTCGGGCGCGAAGTTGGGCAGTATTTTGCTTCGCCGGCTGCCTATCTCATCGCCTTCGCGCTGCTGCTGCTGACGGGGCTGATGTTCAACAGCGACCTGACCTTCAGCGTCACCCAAAAAGCCGCCGACCCGGCGCTGATTCCATCGTTTTTATCCTTTGCGATGGTGTTTTTCGCGCCGCTGCTGACCATGCGGATGCTGGCCGAGGAAAGCCGGGAAGGTACACTCGAACTGCTGCTGACGGCGCCGGTTTCCGATACAGCGGTGGTGTTGGGCAAATTTCTGGGCGCATGGTTTTATTACTCGCTGCTGCTGCTGGTAACGCTCATTTACCAGGTGATTCTGGCCGCCATCACACAGCCTGACCTCGGCCACGCCATCTGCGCGTATATCGGCATCTGGTTATACGGCGGCGCGACCCTAGCGGTCGGGCTGGTTTTTTCGTCCTTGACCGAAAACCAAATCGTCGCCGCTTTTCTCAGCATGAGCGCCCTGCTGCTGCTCTGGCTCAGCGACTTGGCCGGTGAAATTATCGCCAACCTCGACCTTGCGCGCCTCATCCGCCAGCTTTCGCTGCAAGGCCACTATACCACGTCGTTCGCCGTCGGCATCGTGCGGGCGGAGGATGTGGCCTTTTACGCCGGGATTATGGCCGTTATGCTGTTTATCACCGTTCGCATCGTTGAATCGCACAGGTGGCGCTGATGCACCGAGACTCTATCGTCATTACCCGAAACCAGATCGGCCAGTGGGGGGCTTTCATCGGTGGCGGCGCGCTGCTGGCCGGTTTTGTCGGCCTGCTGTGGCAGGGCGGCCTGACGCCGCTCATCGCGGCGCTGCTGACCGTCGGCATCGGCGGCCTGGTCTTGTGGGCGCTGCTGGCCCCGCAGGAGTTTATCGGTTTTGTCACCGGGCGGCAGGCGCGTTACAGCACGATGGCCGTTTTCGCCACCCTGCTGCTCACCGGCATCGTGTCGCTTACTTACATCGTCCTTCAGCGCGCCGTGTTAACGCTGGACATGACCGAAGGCCGCCGTTTTAGCATCAGCGCGGAAACGCAGGCCGTCCTGCGCCGGGTCACACGCCCGATTCGCATCACCGGCTTTTATTCGCCTGCTGCGCTGCGCCTGCGCGAAGTGGATGACCAGTTCTTTCGACTATACGAAGTTGCCACCAACGGCCTGATGACCCGTAATTACATTGACCCGGAGCAAAACCCAGCTGTAGCCCAGGCTTTCGGCGTGGTCGAGGATGGCAACGTCTTCATCTCGTACCTGAAAGATGACGGAACCGTAGACTTCAGCTCGTTGATGCGGGTTTCGCGCACCTCCAGCCAGGAACGCGACCTGACCGGGGCTGTGGCGCGCCTGCTGGCCGCCGGCACGCTCAAAGTGTACTTCGACAACAGCCGGGGCGCGCTCGACCCCTTCGATACCTCGCAGCAGGGGCTTTCGGCCATCAACAATGGAATGCGTGAAAACGGCCTCATCACCGCCGGCTTCAACCTGCTGGACACCGTAAACGCCGGCAGCGGCATCCCTGCCGATGCCGCCGCGCTGGTGCTGCCGCGCCCGACGTTGGATTACACCGAGGCCGAAATTCGCGCCATAGACGCCTACCTGAAATCCGGCGGGGCGGTGCTCATCCTGGCGGACGCGCTTTTTAACCAGAATGCTTTTTTGCGCCAGGACGGCGCTTTTAACCAGTATTTATGGGATAACTACGGCCTTCGCGCCCTGGACGCGGTGGTCGTGGAAACCGATGCCGCCCTCAGCGTGCAGACGCCGCTGGACATCATCAGCGCGGCGATTTTCACCAATACCGATCTGGGCGCGCGTTTGAACACCGGCGAAACGCCGGTGCTGTTCAGCGTGGCGCGCGCGCTGGACGTGAACGACAGCCCGCCGTCGAACGTCAGCAACGGGCGCGTGATTATGTCGTCGGAAGCCAGCTATGGCGAAACCAACCTGCAAGCGTTGGGCGAAACCAACACCTACCGCTACGACGAAGGCGCAGACCTGCCCGGCCCCCTGACGACGGTGGCCTGGGCGGACAACTCCGCCAACCGCTCGCGCGTCGTTTTGATCGGCGATGCCGACTTTGTAACCAACGGGCTGATCGCCGTTGGCGGCAACGGCATCCTGTTCACCGACGCGCTCACCTGGCTGACGCGCTTTGGCGAAGCAATCAGTTTTTCGCCGCAGGCGTTTGTCACCGGCCTGCCGATGATTTTCGTCAGCGTCGAAACGCTGGATTTTATCGCTTTTATCACTGTTATTCTGGTGCCGGGCTTTGTCCTGCTGGCAGGGCTGGCCGTCTGGCTGCGGCGGCAGCGGGCATCATGAACCGGCGCGCCCTGCTCCTCATGCTGCTGATTTTCGGCCTGCTGAGCGTGATCGCCATTTTGCAGAGTCAGCCGGCGGCCAACCCAACACTGGACGACCTGCGCGCGACGGCTACCGCGCTCGGCACGCCGATTTTTACGCAGGTTTTCCCAGGTCTGGCCGTGCTGGACATCCAGGCTATCCGTTTGCGAAACCCCGACGCCGACCGGGCGCTGACCATCACCCGCGCCGAAAATGATGTCTGGACAATCCCGAATAACGAAGCAGGGGTAAGTTTAGACGCCGACACCGCGTCTACAATAGCCCGTACAATTGTACTGCTGCACTACCAGCGAACGCTGCCGCTGCCGGAAGACGGCGACCTGACCGGATACGGGTTTAACCCCAACGGGATTCTGTTTGTTGAAGTGCTGCTGAAAACGGGCGAGGGACATATCGTGGCGGTCGGCGCGCTCTCCGGCCAGCGCACCACCTACTACGCGCTGGTGGATGATCGCCAGGAAATTTACCTGCTGGAGCGCGCCCCGGTGGATTTTCTCATCACGCAGCTTGCACATCCACCGTTAACTTGACAAGCCTAAACCGGCGCGTTAATGTAAAGAATACACAAACTGCGTATAATCGGTATGCGACATATTTCCGGCGAAATCAGGCTGAAACGTCGCCTAACCATTCAGTTTACGCCATAATCTAGGCTAATTTCAAGGGTGTTTATCAACCGCCTTGCTGCCTGGAAAGCAAGGCTTTGTCTGTGTAACCTATGATGGTGATGGTACAAGATCACAAAGAGCAGCTGCGCGCTCAACTCATTCAAAAAGCCCACGAGCAGGGGGCGATTACCTACGACGACATCCTGGCTGTTTTGCCGGAAGCCGAGCGTGATCTGACCCTGCTGGACGACATCATGGACGGCCTGGCAGAAGCGGGTATCGAGATCGTTTCTACCGACCAGTTCGAATCGCGCTTCCCCGAACATCTTCCCCCCGACGCCGAACTCAACGCGGCAGACGAGGAAGATGCCGAACTGATGCTGGCGGAGCTGGACGAAGATTTGACCGAGGACGCCGGTTATCAGCAGGCGCTTGATACCGACGACGTGGTTGGCCTTTATCTCAAAGAGGCCGGCCGCGTGGCCTTGCTGACCGCCGACGAAGAGGTGGCGCTTGCCAAACGTATGGAAGCCGGCAAACTGGCCCAGGATCAGTTGGATATATATCGGGATGTCCTGAGCGAGGATGACATCTACGAACTGGAGCATCTCATCCAGGATGCGGAAACCGCCCAGGAGCATCTGGTTCGCGCCAACGCCCGGCTTGTTATCAGCGTCGCCAAAAAGTACATTGGCCGGGGCGTGCCGTTCCTGGATTTAATTCAGGAAGGCAACATCGGCCTCATCCGCGCCACCAACAAGTTCGAGTACCAGCGCGGCCACAAATTCAGCACTTACGCCACCTGGTGGATTCGTCAGGCCGTCAGCCGGGCGGTCGCCGACCAGGGGCGCACCATTCGCGTGCCGGTACATATGGGCGACCAGTTAAACCGGATGCGACGGGTTCAGCTGCATCTGATTCAGGAGTTAGGCCGCGAGCCGTCCATCGAAGAACTGGCCGAAGGCATGGAAACCACGCCGGACAAAATCGAAAACCTGCTGGAAATCGCCCGCCACCCGGTCAGCCTGGAGACGCCCATTGACGAAGAAGGCGACTCCACTTTCGGCGACTTCGTGGAGGATGTGACCAGCCCGGCACCCTCCGAAGAAGTGGCGACGCACCTGCTCCACGAGCAGCTTGAACGCGCCCTCAGCCGCCTGCCCAGCCGCGAAGCGCAGATTTTGAAACTGCGTTACGGACTCGAAGACGGTCGCGTGTATACATTAGAGGAAGTGGGTCAAACCATCGGCGTCACGCGGGAGCGGGTGCGCCAGCTTGAGGCCCAGGCGCTCAACCGTTTGCGCCAGTCGTCGGCCCACGTCATCCTGCGGGACTATATGTACGAGGAGTAACCCTGTGCCAGTCAAAGGTGCGCGCGGCCCCTGGATGTGGCCGTTGGGACTCGCTGTGATCGGCGTTTTGCTGCTGCTGCACAACTTCTTGCTGCTGGATAACTTCAACGTCACTGCGCTGTGGCCGCTGCTGCTGGTGGTGGCCGGCGCGGCGATTCTGCTGCGCGGCGACCTGACGCCCGGCGCCGAGGCGCGCACGTTCGGCATCACACGCGGCAGCGTCGAATCGGCCACGCTGGAAATCAGCGCCGGCGAAATTGATGTGGCGGTGCATCCCCTACAGCGCGAAGGCCGCCTGATCGCCGGGCAGTATGCCGCCGACTCGCGCCCGTTCATGCGTGTCAACGACACACATACTTACCTGCGTATGAATCGCGCCGCCACGCCCTGGTTTTCGTTTGCCGATTGGGAAATGGCGCTGGCCCACGATCTGCCCTGGCAAATTCTGGCGAGCAGCTATCTGGGTAACATCCATCTGGAACTCTCGAAGTTGATCGTTCAGGAGGTGGTGGCCGCGACCGGCTTCGGTGACATTCGCCTTACCTGCCCTCAGGAAGCCCTGGGGCTGCTCCGGCTGCATTCGACGCTGGGTAACATCCACATCATCACCCCGGTCGGATACCGCGTCCGCATCACCAATCGCGCCGGTCGCCTGTTCCGCGTCCATACCGACGAGCGCCGCTACCAGCAGACGGAAACCCACGTCTACCTCTCCCGCGACGCAGACGACGCAGCTCCGTTGGTCGAAATCGCCGTCTACGGCACATTCGGAGATGCATACTTCACCTGAGGATGTGCGATGGATTCGCCGCTTGGTTTTATGATCCGGGATGGCCTGGAGAGCGACATCCCCGCCTGTCTGGAACTCGACCATCACTATGAAACAGATTATGTCTGGCAGATGACGGTCAGCGACGAGCCGGGGGAATGGCGCGTTGCGTTTAAAACCCAACGCCTACCGCGCACGCTGGAGGCCGAATACCCCTCAGACGAGCAGCGCCTGCGCCTGGCGCTGGCACCTGACCAGTGTTTCCTGGTCGTGGCCGGCAAAACCGAGCCGGATATTCTGGCTTATCTGACCATGCGCCGCGACCCGGTTTATCGTCTGGCGCTGATTCAGGATTTGGTCGTTTCGCGGCCTTACCGCCGCCGACGAATCGCTACCCGGCTGCTAAACGTCGCCCGCCGGTGGGCGCAGGAGCAGGGGCTTATCCAGCTCACCATCGAAAACCACACGCGCAACTATCCGGGCATCGCCTTCTGCAAGCAGGCCGGTTTTGTCTTTTGCGGCTTTAACGACCGCTACTTTCCCAACCAGGATATTGCGATCTTTTTCAGCCAGTCGCTCCGCTGAGGTTCGCTGTGGAAGCGTTAGCCGAAGTCCTGCTGCAATCGCTTAACGAGACGCTGACCGCCGCCATCGTGGTGATTTCGGCGTCCATGCTGCTGTACAACGTCACGCGCAATCTGCACAACCGCGTGGCGCGCACCTCCGGCATCGTGCTGGCCTGCGTCACTGCCGTTTATCTCGCCGATGTTTTTGTCGCGCTCAAACCCGGCCCGCGCACGCTGGAGGCCATCCTGCGTTTGCAGTGGATCGGCATCGCCCTCATGCCGGCGGCCATGTTCCACCTCTCCGACGCGCTGCTCGCCACCACCGGCCTGCCCTCGCGCGGGCGCCGCCGCCGCATCGCCCGCATCCTGTACCTGATCGGCACGCTGTTCATCATCCTGACCTCTTTCACCGACGTTTTGATCCGCCCGGTTATCCGACCCCCTACCGCCGTCATCCTGCCCGGCGCGGTTTTTCCGATCTACGTGTTTTATTTCATCGGCGCGACCGGGGTGGCCTTCGTCAACGTGCAGCGCGCCCGGCAGCGGTGTCTCACCCGCAGCACCCGCCGCCGCATGGGCTACCTGCAATTCGCCCTTTTAACGCCCGCGCTCGGCATTTTCCCCTATTCGGCGCTGCTGGGGCTGGCCGAAACCGACTCGGTGGCGATGTTATTCCTGGTCAACCTGTCGAACTTTGTCATCATCCTCATGCTGCTGTTTTTATCCTACCCGCTTTCGTTTTTCGGCACGCGCGTCCCCGACCGGGTAGTAAAAGCCGACCTGATGCGTTTCATTCTGCGCGGCCCGGCCACCGGCCTGCTGGCGCTGACGGTAATTATTTTCATGACGCCCGCCATCCGGGTGATGGGGCTGCCCGGCGACAGCCTGATGCCGTTTGCGGTCGTGGCAGTGGTTTTATTGTGGCAGTGGTTGGTGGCGCTGGGGCTGCCCTGGCTGGAAAAAAACCTGATCTATTCCGATGAAGACGGCGACCAGCTTGCCAAGCTGCAAAACCTCAGCGCGCGGCTGCTCAGCCGCGCCGACCTGCTGCAGTTGCTGGACGCCATCCTAGCCGCCGGCTGCGATTATCTTCAGGTCAACACGGCTTTTGTGGCCGCGCTGGCCGACGACCGGCTGGACATCGTGACGGCCATCGGGCCGACCCGCCCCAGCGCCCGATGGCTGGAAGACGAACGACCATCCCTGATGAATTTGCTCGAAACCAATAATACGGGGGATGAGTACACGCTCCAGAAGTGGCATTCCTACTGGATGATTCCGCTCTACAGCCGCCGCAGCATCGGCGACCAGGGCGACAAAATGCTGATCGGCTTCCTGGGCGTCCAGGCCCGGTCGGCTGAAATTAACCTGACGGGCGACGAATTACGCATGTTCCGCTCGCTTTCGCGCCGCGCCGCCGAAACGCTGGACGACATGCGCCTCCAGGCCGAAATTTACGCCGCGCTGGAAGGTCTGCTGCCCCAGATCAACGTCACCCGCACCCGCGCCGCCGAGGTCGAGTACCGGCATGGCCGACAGCCGCAGCCGCTGGCCGAAAACGGCACGATTGATCGAGAGCAATTCATCGAACAGGTGCGGGCGGCGCTGCGCCATTTCTGGGGCGGCCCCGGCCTGACCAGCAGCCGACTGGTCGAACTGGGCATGGTGCAAGACGCCCTGGCCGATAATGACCACAACCTGGCCCGCGCCCTGCGGGCCGTGCTGCTCCAGGCCATCGAACAGCAGCGGCCCCCCGGCGAGCGCAAAATGACCAGCCCGGAATGGACGATTTATAACATCCTGGAGCAGCGCTTCCTCGAACGCCACCGCGTCCGGGATGTTGCCCTGCGTTTGGCGTTAAGCGAGCCGGATTTGTACCGCAAACAGCGTGTAGCAATCGAAGCAGTGGCCGATACGCTGATAGAAATGGAGCAAGCGCGTACAAAAGCATGATAGATGTCAAGGTTCTTTCCGCCGGTAGGATGGTATAATCACCTGGGAAATAGGTTCTGGCCTACTATCTCGACGCCAATTAGTGTTATTATCGAGGTCTAGGGATGTCTACCAACGTACATCGGCAGGATTTTTCACCATCACAACCATCTATAGATGAGGGGTATTGGTCGGCATTACTGAACGAAGGAGAATATGCTGAACCTATCCGCCTGGCCGCCGAATCCGAGGATGAAATCCTCGCCGAAACACCATATCACTTCAATGGGCATCATGCCAGCGGAAGCATAATCGAAGCCGATTGGTTAGAGATGCAGCGCATCATGGACTGTGATGAGGTCATTGAGCTGCCGGTCGTCGGCTACAATCGCGGCGGCCTGCTGGTGGAGTGGCGCAGCCTGCACGGTTTTGTGCCAGCCAGCCAGCTCACCGAGTTCCCGGTTAATGCCAGCAGCCTCACGCGCCGCAAGGCGCTCACGTCCTGGATCGGGCAGAAGCTCCTGCTTCGCGTTATCGAACTGAATGCGGAACAAAATCGTTTGATTCTATCCGAGCGCGCCGCTCACGTCCGGCCTGGCGAGCGCGCCGAAATTCTGCGCCGCCTGCGCCCCGGCGACTGCATAAGCGGTTCGGTCACTAATCTGTGCGATTTTGGCGCGTTTATTGACCTGGGCGGGCTGGAGGGACTCATCCATATCAGCGAATTAAGCTGGGGGCGGGTCGGCCATCCGTCAGAAATGCTCCAGCGGGGAGAGATAGTGAACGTTCACGTACTGGACGTAGACCGCGAAGCCGGGCGCATCGCCTTAAGCCTCAAACGCCTGTACCCGGACCCCTGGAGAACGGTCGCCGAACGCTACCACGTCGGCCAGATCGTCGTCGGCACAATCACCAACGTGGTGGATTTTGGCGCGTTTGCCTGCATCGAAGAAGGTCTTGAAGGGCTGATTCACGTCTCGGAACTGGCGGAAGGGCATTTTCTCCACCCTCGGAACGTCGTTAATGAAGGTCAGCAGGTCGAAGCCCGCATCCTCAGCATTGACAGCCAGGCGCGCCGCCTGGGTCTAAGCCTGCGTCTCAAAGAGTAAACGCCGGCGCGAACAAGCAGTTGGATTGGGTTCAGACATGATTCATCCCAACAGGGGGCTTAAGTCCCCTGTTTTTCCCATTCAAATCATCCTTCAACCGCATCATCCCATCATTAAGAACCTATCCATAAACCGATTGATCTGATGTAGAACAAGGTACATAAGCCCT
>JAPKMO010000039.1 GCA_026645945.1 Anaerolineae bacterium | reverse complement strand
CCAACCGCGCCCCCAGTGAATGGCCTGATTTGTTTGGCGATCCCTTATTGGCTTCGGCAGGCTTGGACCGGCTGCTGCACCACGCCGATGTCCTGGTCATTACCGGGGACAGCTTCCGCCCGCGCGGAAGGCAGCCCTTAGAACAGGAGGTGCGAGTGGCTCAACCAGCAGTAGTTTCTTAACGTTGAAGGATGCACAGGAGTGGCTGTCTGCGCGGCACACTGGGTGGCACACTTTCAGGCGTTACTTGACAGTAATTGATGCAGTTCGGCCACTGACGGTAGTTCGCCGGTGAGCAGCCCTTGTTCGGTGGCCCACACCCGGTACTTCTTCACCGTCTCCCGGTGCATCCCCAGCGCCTGGTGGATGGCCCGGTCGCTGTCGCCAGCCCGCAGGCGGCGTACGATTTCTTGTATCTCCATACTGTCTTTCCTCCTGTTTGCCATACCCCCTCCCGCTGCTGCTGGTGCGCCTCAGCGGAAGGATACGGTTGGCACAGGAGTTGTGCCATCTACCTGGCCTATTCTGGGTGAACATCACTGGTACAGTTTCGGTGAAAACCTCTGGTACATTTTCGCCCGTAAAGTGACAGCTCCCAATCTACTCCAGCGGGATTTCAGTGCCGATGCGCCTAACGAGAAAGGGGTCGGCGACAGCGTGGGCATCTGGACGGATGAAGGCTGGCTGTACCTGGCCGCGTTGCTAGACACCTATTCACGGCTGATTGTAGGCTGGGCCATGAGCATCTACCGCGATGAAGCACTGGTAGAGGCAGCCTTACGCATGGCCTTAGCCCGGCGCGAACTGCCTGAGGATAGCGACCTGATCCAGCATACGGATCGTGGCAGCCAATACACAGCCGACAATTACCTGGAGCTGCTGAAGGCACACGGTATTCAGCATGAGCGGTAAGGCTGATCCCTATGACAATGCCATGATGGAAAGTTTCTTCAGCCCGCTGCGGGCGGAGTTGACCGACCTGGAGCGCTTTGCTACCCGGCAGGCTGCTCGTACCGCCGTATTCGACTTCATTGAAGTGTTCTACAATCGTCAGCGGTTACATTCGTCGCTGGGCTACTATAGTCCACTGGCCTATGAAGCCGACTATTTATCCTGAAGTGTCTCTTATGAACCCTCCACCAAATCGGGTCAAGACCATTTGTGAGAAAGAATGAATTGTGATGATGCACCTGTTCGTTCGATTGGGGATGCTTGTTGCGCTGTCGGTGATGACGGCCTGCGCCCCGGCAGATGCGCCGGCCCAGCGCCTGCCGCTGGTGGAGGATAAACCAACTTTTCTATGGTTTTTCACCAACCCGTGAGCGTCTTGAACGTTGATGCGGCCCATCGTGGAGGGGCTTCAGGATGCATTTGGCGACAGGGTGGATTTTGTTTATTTGAATGCTGCCGACGGCGACCAGGGGCAGGCGGCTTATGAACGGCTGGCGCGGCCCGGCCATCCCGGATACGTCATCTTCCTGCCGGATGGCCGCGAAACATACCGGGGATTTGGCATTATTGCTGAGGAGACGCTGCGAGAGGAAATCGAAGCGGCGTTAGAACGGTGAAGGCCGGCGACCAGCCTCGCCCGAATCGAACGCCGCCGCTGCCGGATATACTTATGCCTCCGCCGGGGCGTAATCAATCTCCTTGAGCGCAGTCACGATTTGCTGCCAGTTGGCCGGGTCATCCCATTCGACCGTGACGATGCGGGTGGCGACTTCGCCTTCAACCCGTTTGACGCCGGCGATGCTGCCGATCTCGTTTTTGATCGTCCGCACGCAGCCGTCGCAGCCGATATTAGGCACTTCAAACGTTTTGCGATCCATGAGTTTTTGCCTCCACTACATACCCTGATGGGTATATTCTAGCGTATTAGACACAAAATGGGCATGGTCACTTACGGCAACTGAACGTTGAAATTCGGTTAAACAACCGGTTACAATAGGTGTGTTTGAGAGCAGATCATCGGCGACCGGGAAAGCAGGGCTGGTTTTGATGGCTCAAAAACTCAACTCCATGCGTTTGTTGGAAAAATACAACATCCCCTACGAAGTGACCGAATTTCCCGACACCCTGCGTGACGCCGAGGTCATTGCTGAGGTATTGGGTGTTCCTCCTTACCTGGTATACAAAACGCTGGTAGCGCAGCCGGCGGACGGCGGTAAGCCGCTGCTGGCGCTCATCGCCGCGCACCGCAGCTTGGACTTAAAAAAGCTGGCGGCAGCCGGCGGCCACAAAAAAGTGGTGATGGCCTCGCATAAAGAGGCCGAGTCCCTGACAGGCCTGAAAGTAGGTGGCATCAGCGCCCTGGCGCTGACGCACAAAAACTGGCCGGTTTTTCTCGATCAACCCGCTGCGGAGCAGGAACACATCCTCGTCAGCGCCGGACAGCGTGGATTGGATTTGCGCGTGCCGACGATGGCTCTGGTGCGGGTTCTCAACGCCCGCATCGCTGAGATCAGCGCTGATTAAAGGGGCAAGGTCATGGCTTTTAAGCGGCGGTCTACCGGCAAATCCGACACCGACCCCGGCTATAACCCGAACCGCACGCCGGATTTATTTGCCCTGACGGCAGAGGGTTATATCATCGCGCAGGACATCGCCTGCCAGTATGAATACGTTGAGTCGCAGCTTTGCGCGGACTGCGGCTGCCCCCTGCATGTCATCGCGCAGATCAACCGCTCCTACCAGGGTTTAAACGAACTGGTCACGGCCTGCCCGAACTGCGGGCGGAACTACAGCTTCATTTTTGATGTCAGCAACGAAGTTTATCAGCGGTGGTGGGCGCAGCGGTTGGGCGACCTGTACGTGAAAAACTATGAAGGCCCGCCGCGCCGCGCCGCCCGGCGGCGTTAACCACTTCGGTCGAACACTTCGATATTGTTTTCCCCGACCACGCTCGAAAGTTCGGCCACCAGATCGTCGCAGTAGGCGGTGGTGTGGTTGGGGAACTCCATCGTAAACGCTTGCCCGCGCCCTTCGACCACAATCGAAAAACGATCCTGGCCGGGATATTGCAGTAAAAGCCCGTGCAGCCGGCGCAGTTTGCGGCGGTCTTTGTCTGCGTCGCCAGAACGCTGGAAATACACCATCACCCATCGCTGCGCGGGAGGTGCTGGTTTTTCCGGCAGAAAGTCTGGCAGGTCATCATTCCAGGCCGGGTCGGGCGGCGGCGGCGCGAACTGCGGCTCGACCGACGGGATGGGCGCTGCCAACGCGCCCTGCGTGGCCGGGGCGACCGCCGCCATTGGCGCCGGTTCAGGGATGGTGGGTGGGGGCGCTATTTCGCCGGTTTCCTCGTCATACAGCTCGTCGGATGCCCAGTAGGGCGGTTCGTCCTGCATGGCGATCTGCGCCGGCTCGGCGGCGCTTGTTGTGCGTAAATCCTTGCTCACTTTGTCACAGATGATCTGCACATCGCCGCGCTGCATATCCACTTTGCCGGTAAACATCAGCACGTTACCTTCGTCCACCATCTCGTGAAACTGATCCCAGGTGCGTGGGAACAGAACCACCTCAATCGTGTCCGCCGAATCGTGCCAGTCCTCCAGCTGGACGACGCCCATCATCTGCCCGTTTTTAGTGACGATCTTTCGCAGCGCCGCCACCTCGCCGACCAGCGTCACGGTTTTGCCGGCCCAAACCGACGGGTCAGCCTTGAGCAGGGCGATTTCCGCCGTGTTGGAATCGCGCTGCATCCCGCGCACTTTGTCCACTGGACGCCCCGTAACGTACAGGCCGAGCAGTTCCTTTTCCCAGGTCAGCAGTTGGCGTTCGCTCAGGGCTTCCGGTTCGGGAAGTTTGAGGGTGTCGGAGACGCCGGTATCTCCACCGAACATGCTCATCTGCCCGACTTCCCTGGCGCGGTGGTCGTCGGCGCTGAAGCTCATCAGCCGGTCGAGCGCCGCCGCGCTGACCAGCGATGCGCGCGGGGCCAGCGCGTCCAGCGCGCCGACCTTGACCAGGCTTTCCAGAGTGCGTTTGCCCACCTGCCGCAAATCCACCCGGCGGCAGAATTCCTCCAGGCTGGCAAACGGGCCGCCTTCGGCACGCGCATCCAGGATGGGCTGAAGCTGCCCCGCGCCGGCGTTTTTGATGGCGACCAGGCCGAAGCGAATGCCGCGTTTACCACCCGGCTGCTTCTGAATATCGAAGTCCATCTGGCTGGTGTTCACGTCCGGCGGCAGCACCGGGATGCCCAGCCGCCGGCACTCGCTGAGAAAGTGGCTGACTTTGGCGCTGTCGTCGCGGTGGACGGACAGCAGCGCCGTCATATATTCTTCTTTGTAGTGGCACTTGAGGAAGGCCGTCTGGCAGGTAATCACCGCGTAGTCGGCGGCGTGACTTTTATTAAAGCCATAATTAGCAAAAAATTCTATGTCATTAAAGATATTATTTGTAATGTCATCACTCAGCCCACGCTCTTTGCCGCGCTCCAGGAATATATCGCGATGCTTCTTAAGGTCTTTCTCTTTCTTTTTGGAAACCGCGCGGCGCATCAGGTCGGCTTCGCCGAGTTCGTAGCCGAAGATCTGCCCTGCAATCTGCATAATCTGTTCCTGATAGACACAGTTATGCACGATTATATTGTTTGCGACAAAATTATGTAAACGATCAACAGTAAGGTCGTATACATGTTCTACGCCTGCTGGTTCGATCGTTTGTATTTCTTCCCAGGCAAGCGTGCTTATCTGCTTTGTTCTGGTCAGGACAAGTGTATCAGCAATGTCTTGAACAATGTGGGTTGATATACGCGCTCGTTCTCGCCCCCTTTTATTTAGATGCTGCCGAGAAAGGCCATATACTTTATTGATTGCTCTTTTAGACAGAGGCGTCTGGGTGTTAAGTTCGTCAATGAAGTTAGCCCGATCAATCGTGAAATGCCGGTGTCCGGTACAAAGAACGTTTCTTTTCTCCGTCAGCATATGAGGCTGCAATAGTTCGGCCAGTTTTGCCGTATCGTAGGTTGTAATTTGATAGGCGATTCGTTCCCCCCTACTCGACGAATAGCTCGAAGTGTAGACGGTCACTGTAATGCCCAGACGCAGTAGCAACGTCTGAATATCAAATGCCAGTTTTTCAGAGATCGTTTTATAATGACATAACTTCTTCCCCATGTAACCATCACAATCCCACAAGGAGGCCAGGAAGAAGATAATGTCATCGTTACTGAGTTGAAACACGAAATCAGGTACGAACTTCTCCTGACTGCGACAGCCACCTGAACGGGCTGGTTTCTTAAGACCCAGTTCACGCATCCAGGCGAGTAAGCTGCTTGTACCTTTGCCACCGCGTCTTCTGCTCATAATGCGGGTGACGTTGCGAATCTGTGTAAGACAAACCGGTTCAACGTCCTCGAATATAGCAAGACAGCGGACATATTCATCGAGTAAACATTGTTCTTTGTTGACGAAATCAACCGCTGCCATTGAAGCCAGGCTGCCATCAGCAATGAGATATGCCAGCACACGGAGCTTTTCTTTTTCAATTTTGGCGGGATAGATCGGCTCGGTGAGCTGACGCGGGGTGGCGATATAGTCACCTGGACACAGTCTTTCAAGATTTTTCCAGCCCGTCTCGGTCAAGAATTGATGATCGGCAGTCGCCTTGATGCTGGTGCCATTGGATAATGACATACGATAAACGGGTTTGACACCGTTATCTATCCAATGCGTTACACGGCTGATCGACAGTTGATATTGCTCGTCAATCCCCTGTATGTAAAAGTCGCCGGTTTGATCCTTGAGTTCAGCCACCCGGTAACGTTTCCCGGAGATAGCATCGAATACCAGAGAATCGCCACTAATACAAATACCGTAAGTCTCGGCCAGGATAGGTTCTAACAGTTTGTGCCGGTACTCAATCGGTTCTTCGCCGTGCATCCGTTTGTTGTACAGGGGTATGAAGTCCATCGGGCCAGGGCGGTAAAGCGATACCGCTGCGACGATATGCTCGAAGCGGTTCGGGCGCATGTCGCGGAGCATCTGCTGCATCCCCGTACTTTCGACCTGGAACACACCAACCGTCTCGCCGCGCCCGATCATCTCAAACGTTTCCTGGAGCATGGCGTCGGTTTGTGGGTCGCCAGTGGGGCGATATGGAATATTGTCCATCGTGTAACGAATGCCATGATGCTGCGCGATCAAGTCGCAGGCTTTTCGCAGAATCGTCAGCGTGGAAAGCCCCAGGAAGTCCACCTTCAGCAGGCCGATTTGCTCACAGGTTTCCATCGGGAACTGCGTCACGGCGCGCAGCGCGCTGGTTTCCGCCTGCTCCTCGTTGGTCAGGCGGTGCAGGGGTATATATTCCGTCAGCGGTTTATCGGCCACGATCACACCCGCCGCATGGGTTGAAGCGTGGCGGCTGATGCCCTGCAAATGTACGGCGGTGTCCACAATCTGGCGGACTTCGCTGCTCTGATCGTAAAGCGCCTTCAGCTCCGGGTTGCCCTCGACGTATTCCATCAGGGGTTTAGGCTTCGGTTCCTGGGGGATCAGCCGGGCGGCCTGGTTGACGATCTCCAGCGGCACGCCCAGCGCCCTCCCCACATCGCGGACGGCAGCTTTTGGCCCCAGCGTTCCAAAAGTGATGATGGCCGCCACTTTGTCCTCGCCGTACTTGCGGGCGGTATAGGTAATCATTTCTTCGCGCCGGTCGTCGGGGTAGTCAAGGTCAATATCCGGCATACTGACGCGCCCCGGATTGAGAAATCGCTCGAACAGCAGGTTGTTCTGGATGGGGTCAATGTTGGTGATACCAAGGCTGTAGGCCGCTACGCTGCCCGCGCCGGAGCCGCGCACGTTCCACCAGATGTCGGCACTGCGGGCATACTGGCACAAATCCCACACGATCAAAAAATAGGTGTTAAAACCCATGCTGCCGATGATCTGCAATTCACGGTTGAGCCGTTCGCGTATGGCCGGGTCGTTCGCGCCGTCGCCATAACGCCAGCGCAGTCCTTTTTCGCACAGGTAGCGCAGGTAGCTGCCGGAGTCGTAACCCGGCGGCACGGGGAATACCGGCAGATGATAGCCTTCCCTTTCCAGGCTCACGTCGCACATTTCGGCGATCTTCAGCGTGTTTTTCAACGCCTCTGGTGCGGCCTGGCCGAAGAACCCCCACATTTCATCCGGCGTGGTCAGGTGATAACTGGGGTCGGACATCCGCAGCCGGTTAGTTTCGTTCTTTAGCGCGCCGGTCTGGATGCACAGCAGCGTATCGTGCGGGTCGTAGTCACTTTTCATCACGTAATGCACGTCGTTGGTAGCAACCAGCGGCACATCGGTATGGTGGCTGCGCCGATATTCGATCAACCAGCGGTTGAGCGCTTCCAGCTCCGGGATGTCGTGCTGCTGAAGTTCCAGGTAAAAATGATCTTTACCGAACACTTCCTGGTATTTGCCGATCAGGGCCTTCGCCTCGTCGTCGCGTCCTTCGGTAATCATCGAAGGGATTTCCGCCGCCAGACAGCCAGAGGTGGCGATCAGCCCTTCGTGATAGCGTTCCAGCAGCTCCCAGTCCACGCGCGGGCGATAATAATGGCCTTCGAGCTGCGCCAGGCTGGCGAGTTTGAGCAGATTCTGGTAGCCGGTCTGGCTGCGCGCGATCAGCAGCATGTGATAGGGACGTTTGTCCAGTTTGGGGTCTTTGTCGAAGCGCGAACGCCGCGCCAGGTAAGCCTCCATGCCGATGATTGGCCTGATGCCGGCGGCTTTGCAGGCGCGGTAAAAATCAATCACCCCGAACATCGCGCCATGATCGGTGATGGCGAGGGCCGGCATATCGAGTTCTTTGGCGCGTTTTACCAGATGGTCTATCCGGCTTAAACCGTCCAGCAGGGAATATTCCGTGTGGACGTGGAGATGCACAAATGAATTTTGCGACATGGGCTTTCCAGGGTTCTCGATGGGACTCCGCCGGGGTGGCTTGCAAGCCGCCCATGACACATTATAGCCCACAAATGCGCGGCGGGGAAAACCCGTCTATCATATCTTCATCTCTAGCGGCCTTGATCTGGGGTACACTGGTTTTATGCCTGAACTACCGGAAGTCGAAACCGTCGTGCGCGGGCTGCGCGCCCCGCTGGTAGGGCGAACCGTCACCGACGTGTGGATGGAACAGCCCAGAGTTATCCGCGCGCCCGACCCAACCGAATTTGCCGCCCGTATCGTCGGCCAGACCATCACCGCCATCAACCGCCGCGCTAAATACATCCTGTGCGCCCTGGACGAGGGCTTGCTCGTCATCCACCTAAAAATGACCGGGCGGCTGTATGTCGCTGGCGCGCCGGAAGCGTCCGACCGGTGGGTGCGCCTGCGGTTGCATCTGGATAATCGCCAGTCGCTTTATTTTTCCGACGCACGGCGCTTCGGCGGCGTCTACCTGGTGGATGATCTGACACGCATCGCGCCGAAGCTGGGGCCGGAGCCGCTGGACGATTCCTTTACAGTGGAGATACTGCGAGAGCGCCTGGCCGGACGCCGCACACGTATTAAGGCGCTGCTGCTCGATCAATCCTTCATCGCCGGGGTGGGGAACATCTATGCCGATGAAGCCCTGCACCGCGCCGGGATTCATCCCCTGCGCCTCTCCAATATGCTCACCGAACCCGAAATCGCCCGCCTGCATGATGCGATTCGCGCTGTACTTGCCAGCGGCATAGACTATGAAGGAGCGAGCGTTAGCTGGTATCGCAAGCCGGACGGCACACCCGGCGAGTCTCAGGAGCATTTTTACGCTTATGGGCGCGACGGCCAGCCGTGCCTGACCTGCGGCCAGTTGATCGCCAAGATTCGCGTTGCCCAGCGCGGCACGCATTTTTGTCCAAACTGCCAACCGGAGCGATAAAAGCTATGGGGAGCGATTTGACCGAATTTTTTGCCCAACCGTTCGTCGGCGGGATGCTGGCGCTGTTGTGCTTTTTTGCGTTGTTATTGGCGGTGGTGATCGCCGCCCTGTTTTACGTGCGGCAGCGGCGCGCCCAACAGCGAGCCCAACCCCCGGTTCTCGATTATTCCGCCGCCGGTTTTGACGAGGGCGAGATGCCCGATCTGGATACGCTGGTACATAACCTGCCGGCGGCTGCCGCGCCCGCGCGGGCGACGCGCAAAGGCGCGATGCTGGTGCAGGTGAACGATGGTAAAACGGCGGAAGTTGTCGAAGTGATGGCCGTCCTGCGCGACGTGGTGGACGGGCGGTTGATCGTGCAGATGGGCGACCGGATTTACCAGAACATCAACAGTGATGAGGACTTTAAAGACCGCTTCACGCGGTTGATGCGCGAACTAGCGCAGGTTGCCAAACCCGTCTCACCCGCTGCTCCGCCCGTGCCGCCGCCTGCCGAGCGGGAGACTGCTGCCCCGCCGCCCTCCGCGCCAGAGCCTCCGCCTGCTCCTGAACTCGGCCAGCAGCCCGCTTTTACCCCGCCGCCTGCGCCGACCGGCGAAATGCCCGGCGACCTGCCGAAGTTCAGCCTGGATGACCAGGGGCCGATCAAACCTGCGCGCGGCCAGAAGCGCGAGGTCAAGCCGGTTCCAGAGATCAATATCGCCGCTGCGATTGAAGCGTATCTCCAGCACAAACTGCGTTATCTGCCCCAGTACGAAGGGCGCAGTATCCACATTTACCCATCGCCGGATGGCGGCGTCAGCATAGAGGTGGATGGCCGCTTTTACGATACCGTCGGCGAGGTGGCGGACGCCGAAATCCGTGCCTTCCTGCAAACCACAATTCAAGAGTGGCAGGAACGGCACTGACCGCACGCTAAGAGTTTATCCGTAAACCCACCAGACAGTGGGCTTAAGCCCACTGTTCTCAAGCCCACTGTTCTGCTATCAGATCAATCGGTTTACGGATAGATACTAAATCAAGTCCGAACGATCAATCCGCTTTCTGCCGGGGAAGGAGGAGAGAACAAATCATCGGGCGAACGGTCGGCATTTTTTGTAAATGTCCGAGTCATACTACAATGGATTTAGCCGATTTTTAGCGTCGTAGTGGGAGATTATACCACGATGAAGAAGGCCGTTTTTCTGTTTTTCATCCTTTTTACGCTGTCGGGTTCGGTATTTGCCCAACTTAGCCGAAATCAAATAGATCAGATCGCAGCCAGTGTTGTGCAAATCGTGGCGCTGGCTAATGGTGAAGCCATCAGCACCGGCTCCGGCACGATTGTGAATGCGACCGGCATGATCTTCACCAATCGTCATGTCGTGGAGGGGGCCGATGACTTCGCCATTTTGATGATTGACGATATGCGCGAAGTGCCGGTTCACCGTTTTTATGCCGGACTGGTGGGTGTCTCGAACGACATTGATTTTGCGGTGCTGCAAATTAACCGCGACAACCGAGGCCAAGATGTGAACCCGGACAATTTGCAGCTGCCTTTCGTGCCGCTCGGCAAAAGCGACATGGGACACGGCGACCGGGTGTACATTTTTGGTTTTCCCGGCATTGGCGATGGTTATCTGGTGCTGACCCAGGGGACGATCACGACCATCGAAAACGGCACGATCAGCGGCCAGCGGCTGCCGGTCTGGTATCAGACAGATGCGGAAATCTCGCCCGGTAACAGCGGCGGCCTGGTCGTTAACGAGGCGGGAGAGTTCATCGGCATCCCAACCGCCGTTCAGTCCGAAGGGCGCACGTTGGGCCGGTTGGGGGGCATCCTGCCGATGACAGCTATCGCCGCGCTGATGCGCCAGGAAAACAGCCTGGTGCAGCCCTCGCAGCAGCCGCCGCAGCCGGAACCGGTCGGTTCTGGCGGCGTCCATGTGGACTGCGGCGCGAATATCAGCTTTGACAACGGTGTGGAAATTATCGTGCGCCAGATGCGCTCCGGCTTTGAATATACGGCGACCGCCATCGGTCTGAACGGCTTCGACCCGGTGCTGGCGGTGTTGGACAGCGACACCGGTCGAGGACTGTGTGCCGATGACGAACCCGCGGCCGCCAGGTATACGGCTTCGCTGCCGAGTACAGGGGCGGTAGCTGCGTCGAACCTTACGGCTCAGGTGCGCTTTTCGCAGACCAGCGGCCAGGGCATGGCCGATGTCTCGCTGGTGGTCGGCGGATTTGAAAATGCCGCTGGGGAATTCCTGCTCATTCTGGAAGGTATGGCCGCCACCGCTGCCGATGGCAAGGGCGACCCGTTTTCGGTGCGCTTAACGCCGGGTATGGTCGCATCGGGTGTGCCGCTGACCGTTTATATGATCTCTAAAACGACCGCGCTGGACCCGTTTATATATCTGGCGGATGAAAACTACAACATCTTCACCTTCAATGACGGCACGCAGCTGTACTGCGACGACGCCGGCTCCAATCAGTGTTGGGGCGAATCGCGCGATCTGTCGAACAGTTTCGTCCCACAGATCAACGGGCGTTCCCTGCCGGGCGGTCAGTACGATGCCATGCTGCGGATTCCCATCTCCGATTTTCAAATTCGACCGGATGAATTTTTCGCGCTGACATTCCTGATGACCAGCTACCAGCAAACCACCTTTGGCGATTACCTGATCGCTTTCCATGTCGGCACACAGTAAATAAAACGCGCAGAGGTCGGGGGCGCAAAACAGGGCGTCCCCAACCGGCATTCACGTTATAACGATCAAAGGGCAGTTTCAGGCGAACGGTATGTCTACCGGCTGGACAGACCCCTTTCCGTCGGCGTCTAAAACAAACCGTCCCGCCGGACGGCGCGGGTCGTGTGGGAAGATCAAAATCGCATCCGTTTCCAGCGCCCACTGCTGCCAGCGGCGCTTGGTTTCCAGCGTGACCAGCGGTTCAACATCATAAGCTGTCATCCAGCCCAGCCGCTCGAAGTGAATGGCATAACTCGCCAGATCGCAGACAAAGGCGGCGTGCTGCCCGCCGCTTTCAAAACGCACGCTCATATGGCCGGGGGTGTGTCCGGGCGTCACGACGCCGTAAACGCCAGGCGCGAGTTCCGCATCGCCGTCCAACAGGCGCATCTGGCCGCTTTCGACCAGGGGATGATAATTGATCGGGAAATAAGTCGCCCGCGTGCGTTCGTTTGGGCGCATAGCGTCCTCGTACTCGCGGCGCTGCACGACATATTCCGCATTCGGGAAAACCGGCTCGATACCCCCATCCGCGCCGAAGCGCGTATTACCGCCGGCGTGGTCGGCGTGCAGGTGTGTATCAATCACCAGATGTATATCGGCGGGCGACAGACCCAACCGGGCCAGCGCATCAGTCAGGCCGCCGGTGGGCCGCTGAAAATGGAGCTGAAATTTTTGTTTGTCGGCCAGTTTATCGCCATAGCCAACATCCACGAGGATATTTTTCCCGGCGGTTTGCGCCAGCAGGCAGTGGTGATGCATGGGGACGAGATGATTTTCGTCCGGTGGCATCAGCGATGACCACAGCGCGCGCGGAACGAGGCCGAATGCTCCGCCGGGGTCTACCTTGATCGTGCAGTCGTTTATCAGGTGTAAGCAAATTTCGCCAATCTGGAACATGAATTTTCCCCACAAGATGGCCGGCCTGGTTTGCTTTAAGGAACAGCCAGCCGCGCCTTAAACGCTGCCACCAGGGTTTCCCGTTCGGCAGGCGGCAAAAAGGCCGCCCCGGCGGCATTCAAAACGGCCTGTTTCACGTCCTCCAGCCCCAGCGATAAATGGGTAACGACGCGCGCCAGTTCGTCGCTCAGGGTGATGGCGCTGATAACCGGGTCATCGGTGTTGATGGTGATTTTGACTCCCTGGCGGTAGAGCGGCGCGAGGGGATGCCGCAGCCAGTCAGTAACCACGCCGCTGTCATAATTGCTGGACGGGCAAATTTCCAGCGCCGTGCCGTGTTCCACCAGTTCGGCTACCAGTTCGGGGTCTTCAATCGAGCGGACGCCGTGACCGATGCGGTCGGCGTGCAGGCAGGCCAGCGCCTCGCGCACGCCTTCAGCGCCGGCCCATTCCCCGGCATGAATGGTGATGAACAGCCCGGCAGCTTTGGCCCGCTCGAACAGCGGGTAAAACGGCTGCGCCGGGTACTGGCTTTCGTTCCCGGCCAGATCAAGCGCGACGACGCCGCGATCATAGCAGGCCAGCGCCGCCTGTAATACCTTTTCGCCGTTCTGAACGCTTTCGTGCCGGTTCATGGAAACGATCAGCCGGACGGTGATGGCATGGGCGCGGGCGGCCTCGGCTGCCGCATCGCACACCCAGCCGATAACTTCCTCATACGAACAGCGAATGATGTTGCTGAGTGCCGGGGGCGTAAAGCGGAGTTCCAAGTAGTGGACGTTATCGGCGGCGGCGTCCGCAACCGCTTCCTGCGTGACCCGCCGGATGATGTCTGGGGAGCGAAAAAACTGCCGGAGGGTGGAAAATTTGCCCAGGAAATGTTGGTAATTGTGGGTTTCGTCGGGCATCATCTGGACAAAAGGGCGCAGGGTTTCGACATCATATTCGGGCATTTCGATGCCGTAATCCTGCGCGATCTCAATCAAAGTCTCTAAACGAACCGCCCCTTCCAGATGGCGGTGGAGGTCTATTTTGGGCAGCGCCCGGATGTTTTGGATCAAGTCGGACTCACCCAAACCCCTGTCCCCTCGACTTAAAAAGGCGAACCGGCGACTTTCTCCTCAACATTTTATGTGATTCAACTCCGCTCCGCCAGCAGCCAGCTCCAGTAACGCCAGGCGGTGACTGCCCCCATCAGGGTCGCAATCATGGGCAGTCCGGCATACAGGAATACCCAGACCGGATCGCGGTTCAACTCGGCGGCGACAGCCGGGCCGCGTCCCAGGTTCAGCAGGCGCGCCAGGATGCTGATGGTTAACAGCACGGCAGCCAGAAAGAACCCCAAATAATAACGCGGTGTTCGTATCACGCTGCCCAATCGCCGGCTCAACAGGCCGATTACCACCAGCGCGACACAGAGTGATACCGGCCCCAACAGGCCTAGTAAACCTGCCCAATCAACACTCATCGTTCCTCAGCGGTTGCGCGTCATCATCCAGTACAGAAATACACATAACACAATCAACACCAGGCCGCCAGCGGCCAGCAGCAGGTCGGCGATGGCATCTCCGGCCATCTGATCTATACTGCTGTAACGCACGGCAGCCGCGCCGAACAGAACGATTGGAATCAAAAAAAACTCGTAGAAGGTTTTTTCGCCGGCAAACCGCTGGTAAAACCGCGCGATAAGCAGCAAAAAAACCAGCACGACGGTTATCGAAAACCAGCCGAACAGCGTCAAAAACTGGCCGAGTGATACCGCGCCCAACCGCCGTTTCCCGTCGGTCAGCGCATCCCACGAATGACGTGGTAGATGGCTTTCACCCGGAATTGGCGGTCGTCGCACGCCAGCACAAAATCGTTAATCAGGCGGCGCATATCTGCATCGGAAGCCAGCGCGTAGATCGTCTGGTTTGAAAACTCGTTCCGCTCCAGCACGCCGGCTTCAACCAGCCCGGCCAGTTCGTCAGTGATGGTTCGCACGTCGCGCCCGGTGTAGCGAGCGATATTTTCAGCCGTGTCGGCGGCGTGCGGGTTGTCGTGGAAAAAACGAACCAGGTCCCACTTGACGAACGAATTCACTTTATCTCGCAGAAAACGCAGCAACTGCGGATCAATATCGTCCATCGCCACCCGCGAGGCAGATTTTTGAGCCATAGGTATTCCTCTATCCAACCAGCCTATAGGACGCGCGTCTATGCGTGTGCAATTCCGCATTACGGAGCCTGCCCGCCTCGATCCTGTTTGTAGTGGCAGTGTTTATATTTTTTGCCGCTGCCACACCAGCAGGGGTCATTGCGCCCCAGTTTGTGCTGCGCGCGCACCGGTTCGGGTTTCGATTCCGCAGCGCCGCCCGCCCGCGCTGCCTGCAGCTGCATCTGACGCCGCATGGTGGGTTGGGGCTGCCGCTGCATCACCTGGGTCATCAGCAGTTGGGTGGCCGCCTGCACGCGAATCTGATCCATCATGCCCTGCCACATACCAAACGCCTGCCGTTTGTATTCCACCAGGGGGTCGCGCTGGGCCACCGACATCAGGCCGATACCTTCGCGCAGCACGTCCAGGTCGGTCAGGTGGCGCTGCCAGTGCTGGTCAATCGTTCGCAGCATCACCCATTTTTCCACTTTGGGCATCATCTCGGCGCCGAATTCCTGCTCTTTTTGATGATAAGCCTTGTGGACAGCTTCGATCAGCAGGGTTTCTAGCTCTTCGAGCGTGCGGCCGGCCATTGTCTCCGGCGTGATCGGTTCGGGGACAGGGAAGATCGTCAGCAGTTGGCGGTACATCGCTTCCAGGTCCCATGTTTCTGGGGACGTATTTTCGGGCGCGTATTCGTCCAGCACGCCCAGAACCGCTTCTTCCAGGATTTTCAGGTAGTCGTCGCGCAGATTTTCCTTAAATACGATGTCTCGACGGCGGGCGTACAGCACCTCGCGCTGTTTGTTCACCACATCATCGTATTCCAGCACCCGTTTACGAATGTCGAAGTTGTAACCTTCGACCCGCACCTGTGCCTGGGCGATAGACCGGGTAATCATGCCGTGCTGGATGGGTTCATCCTCCGGGATGTTAGCCCAGGACATGAAGCCCTTCACGCGGTCGCCGCCGAAGCGTTTCATCAGGTCATCTTCCAGGCTGAGGTAAAAGCGCGTTTCACCGGGGTCGCCCTGGCGGCCCGAACGCCCGCGAAGCTGGTTATCAATACGCCGCGCCTCATGGCGCTCCGTACCCAATACAAACAGGCCTCCCGCCGCCAGCACTTTTTGCCGATCTTCCGCGCACTGCGCGCGCGCCTCGGCAAAAGCCTGCTGCCACTGTTCCGGCGTGGCCTGGGTGATTTCAATACCCTGCCGGCGGAGTTTTTCGCGCGCCAGCCCTTCAGGATTACCACCGAGCAGAATATCCACGCCGCGCCCGGCCATGTTGGTCGCAATCGTCACCGCGCCGGGCCGACCGGCCTGAGCGATGATGCCGGCCTCGCGTTCATGCTGTTTGGCGTTTAAAACCTCATGTTTAATGCCGGCCCGGTCGAGCGCCTTACTCAACCGTTCGGAGGTTTCAATCGCCACCGTGCCGACCAGCACCGGCTGTCCGCGCTCCTGGCGCTGTTTGATCTCCTGGACAACGGCGCTGAACTTGGCCTTTTCGGTCATAAACACCAGGTCGTCATGATCTTGGCGGATGATAGGCAGGTTAGTGGGGATGGCGACCACTTCCAGGTTGTAAATCTTCTCAAATTCTTCCTGTTCGGTCAGCGCCGTGCCGGTCATGCCGGCCAGCTTGCGATACATGCGGAAGAAATTCTGGAAGGTGATGGTCGCCAGCGTCATATTTTCGCGGCGGATTTTGACGCCTTCTTTGGCCTCAATGGCCTGATGCAGACCTTCAGAAAAGCGGCGGCCATACATTAAACGCCCGGTGAACTCGTCCACGATGATAACTTCCGGGCCTTCTCGACCGTTCTGGACGACATACTCTTTATCGCGGTGATACAGCGCCAGCGCCCGCAGTGAATTATCCAGGTAAGGGATCATTTCCGAATTGCTGGGGTGATAAAGCTGGTCAATGCCCAGTATGTTTTCAACCCGCTCGACGCCCCGTTCGGTCAGATACACCACGCGGTCTTTAATATCCACTATGTAATCGCCATCCGGCTCTTCATCTTTGACATCGCCGTTGGTGCTTGGCTTTAACCGCCGCACGACTTCGGCGAATTTTTTGTAGTAGTCGGATGGTTCATCAGACGGGCCGGAGATAATCAGCGGGGTGCGAGCTTCGTCAATCAGGATGTTGTCTACCTCGTCCACGATGGCGTAGTTCAGGTCGCGCTGCGCCAACTGCGATGGCTCGTAGACCATATTATCGCGCAGGTAGTCGAAGCCAAATTCGTTGTTCGTGCCGTAGGTGATGTCGGCTTCATAACACTCGCGGCGTTTGCAGGGCCGCAAATTCTGGTAACGCGCGTCGTCGGATGGGTAGTTCGGATCGAACAAAAACGAACCGGCGTCCGGGTCAGGGCTATCGCCTTTACTTTGGATGACGGCCACACTCAAGCCCAGAAAATGGTAAATCGGCCCCATCGTCTGCGCGCCGACTTTACTCAGGTAATCGTTCGGCGTCACCAGATGCGCGCCCTGTCCCGACAGCGCATTCAGATACAGAGGCAGGGTGGCGACCAGTGTTTTACCTTCACCGGTTTTCATTTCGGCGATGCGCCCCTGATGCAGAACAATTCCGCCGATTAACTGCACGTCATAATGTCGCAGGCCAATCGTCCGCACCGATGCCTCGCGGACGACGGCGTAGGCTTCCACCAGGAGATCATCGAGTGCCGCGCCTTCGGCCAGACGGCGTTTAAATGCCGCCGTTTTGGCGCGCAGGTCGGCATCGCTGAGTTTTTTCATGTCCGGTTCGAGGGCATTGATGCGCTCAATGACCTCTCGATAACGCGACATCGCCCGCTCAATCGGGTCGCCGACGACCTTCTTGACGATACTTTTAAACATCCACCGCCTCGATTTCCAGCCCATTCAGGTAGCATATTTCGATCTGCAACAAGCGATTATATCATAAACCCTATAGGCGTCCCTTAGAAAGACGTTTGTTTTTCGACGGGCGTAAATCTGTACCGGACGCCGCAGTCGGGTACCATAATCAACTTGTTGCCGCTTGTTCACTTCTTGCGATTCAAAAATATAAGCCGCGCCCCTTCTGGCAGCGCAGCTTTGAAAGCGGGTTGTCGTTGTGCGCCTACCAGTCGGTGAAGGCATCCAGGCCGCCGGTGTTCGTTAACCGCGTCTGGGCCGTGCCGTCGGCATTCATCCGGTAGACTTCCAGGCTGCCATCGCGCCGCGAGATGAATACCAGCTGCGTCCCATCCGGCGACCACGACAAGCCATAGTAGACTTCATTAACTGACACGGCGTAGAACCCGTCCTCGGCGGCGTTTGTCGTCAGCCGCGTCACGTTCGAGCCGTCGGCGTTCATCACGTACACGTCATAGCTGCCATCCCGGCTGCTGGCAAAGGCGATCTTCGTGCCATCCGGCGACCAGACCGGCGCGACATCCGGGGCGGCGTTGGCCGTCAGGCGGTGTACTGACCCCCTTGAATTGGACACAGGGCTAAATGAAGTATCCTATGTTCAGGAAGGGGATGACAGATGCGAACGAGACGGAAGTTCACCAGCGAGTTCAAGAGCCGGGTGGTGTTGGAACTGCTGAGCGGGGAAAAGACGGTTGCAGAGGCGTGCCGGGAGTACGAACTGACAGCACAAATGGTCAACGACTGGAAAGCACAGTTTCTGGCAGCCGCACCGCAGGCGTTTGAGAAAGGCGCACCCAACAGCGGGGATGCGGAACGGATCGCGGAGCCGGAGCAGATGGTCGGGAAGCTGACGATGCAGTTGGAGATTGCAAAAAAAGCCTCGCGCTGGCTGGATGGGACGTCGCGCAGAAACGGCAAGCGGTCATGACGCTGCGAGCGGAAGCGTATCCAGCGGTTGATACAGCAGATGGGCTTGCAGCGTCCGGTGAAAAAGCGCAAGACGCGCACGACCCACAGCAACCATCCTTTCCCGCGCTATCCCAACCTGGTCAAAGGCGAAACTGCTGCACACCCAGACGATATTTGGGTGGCGGACATCACCTACGTGCGTCTGGGACAGGGCTTTGTCTATCTGGCGGTGCTGATGGATGTCTTCACCCGTGCGGTGCGCGGCTGGCATCTGAGCCGGTCGCTGGATCATCACCTGACGCTCAAGGCGCTGCGACGGGCGCTGGCAAGCGGTCACTGTCCGCTGATCCACCACAGCGACCAAGGGCTTCAGTATGCCTGCAAGGATTACACCGACCTGCTGAAGGAAAACGACGCCAGATCAGCATGGCGGCAGTCGGCAAACCGGAAGACAACGGCTATGCGGAGCGTCTCATGCGCACGATTAAAGAAGAGGCAGTCGATTTGAGCGAGTACGCCGACTTTCACGACGCCTACCAGCGGATTGGGCGCTTTCTGGAGGACGTGTATACCCGCAAGCGCATTCACTCCGCGTTGGACTATCTCACGCCTGCGGAGTTTGAGGCGAACTGGTTGACGCGGCAGCCAGAACCAGTGCTAAAATAAGAACAGGCACTTTCGTGTCCAACTTTTGGGGGTCACTACAAACGTTTTTGTACGATCTTCGGCCCGTGCCTGTGGTACACTTAGCGCGAATACATGCTGAGGGGAAACCATGCATCTGGCCGTGAACTACTCGCCGCAGGCGGCGGAACTGCTGGCGGCGGGCCACATCCAGTTTGACCTGTTTAAATGCCCGGACTGGCCGGATATGATCGAAACCGCGCAGGCGCTGCGCCCGGCTTACGTGCATTTTCCGCTGATGGCCGGGCGCGCGAACATCGAAAAAGTGGGCTGGCAGCAGATCACGCGGCTGCTGGCGGTTACGCCGACGCCGTTCGTCAATACACACCTCGCGCCGCGCGCTTCGGACTTCGACATGCCGCTGGACACCACCGACCCGGCGCATACTCGCGCGCTGGTCAGCGCCATGCTGCTGGACATCCGTCGGATGGTACGGCGTTTTGGGCGGGAACAAGTGATTCTGGAAAACGCCAACTGGGACCCGAACTACGAAATCCCGCGCCCGGTGCTGGAAGCGGGCATCATCCGGCAGGTGGTCTATGAAAGCGGCTGCGGCCTGCTGCTGGACATCGCCCATGCCCGCATGGCGGCGGCTTACCTGGGCATCGAGCCGCGCGTTTACATCGCGCAGCTTCCGGTTGACCGGCTGGCCGAACTGCACATCGCCGGCACGCTATACGACTCCGCCCAGGCGCGGCTGGTTGACCATTACCCGATGAGCGAAACTGACTGGGAACTAGCCGAATGGGCGTTTGAGCGCATCCACCGGGGCGAGTGGAAACGTCCGCGTATCGTGGCGCTGGAATACGGCGGAACGGGGCCGGGTTTTGCCTGGCGCAGCAAAGCCGACGTGCTGGCCGCCGACGTACCGCGCCTGGCTGCGCTGGTGAACGGTTAGGCAGATCACCCATGACCCACGCCGTTTATCGTTCCGCCGTTTTTTTCGATCTGGACGGCACGCTTATCGAAGGGCCGTTCGGCCTGGGGGTGTGGCCGAACGTGCTGGACGACCTGGCGCGTAAAACCGGCCTGGAACGCCGCGCCCTGTACGGCCAGATCATCGTGGAAAACGAGCGCCGCCAGGCCGACGAAGGGTGTCCGGCAGTGCTGGCGATGGATTGGGACGACATCATCGCCGCCGTCGCCGGGCGATTGGGCGTCCGGCCCGAATTCGGCGCACATGAGCTAGCCGCCGCCTACGCCGGGCGGTCGCGCGTGCTGGACGACGGCGCGCGCGTGCTGCGCGAGCTGGCCGCGCCGGGGCGGGCGCTGGTGGTGGCGACCAAAGGGCTGGCGAAATACCAGCGCCCGGTGCTGGATGCGCTGGCTTTGACGCCGCTGTTCGACGCGGTGCTGACGCCGGACGTTCACGGCGCGTTGAAAAAGCGCCGCGCCTTTTTTGGCAGCTGGCCGGAGCAGGCGCGGCTGTGTATTATGGTGGGTGACCGCTACGACGATGATGTGGAAGCGCCCGCCGGTTACGGCTTTAAAACCGTCTGGAAGATCAGCGATCTGCCCGACAGCCAACGCGCCTTCGACCCTTTTGAGCGCGCGCGCCGTTACCCCTATACGCCGCAGCAGCCTATCCCCGCCGACGCGATCATCATTTCGCTGGGCGAACTGCCGGGTGTGATAGGCCGCCTGGAAAAAGTCTAATCCAAACTTAAAACTCTTTGGCCCGGTCTTCACACTTTCTATGGTAAAGTGTAGAAATGCTTTCATCGGGAGAGTATCTGTATTGAACGACTCGCGTTTTTATTGGGCCCGTCTGATTAGCGATCTGGTCAGCCCGCCGGTGGTGTGGGGCGTGATGATATTTCCGATTGCTTTTCGAGAGGCCGATTCGCGCGAGATTGCCATCCTGTGGGCGCTGACCTACGGCGTGCTGGTTTGCCTGCTGCCGGTGCTGTACGTCGCCTGGATGGTGCGGCGCGGCAGCATCAGCGATATTCACATGCGGCTGCGCGAAGAGCGGCTGCGCCCATTTCTGGTTTCGATGTTCTGCACCGGGCTGGCCTGGGGGGCGCTGCGGCTGATGGGCGCGCCGTCGGTCGTGCCGCTGGTGGCGATTGTAACGCTGGCGCAGTTGACGGCGATGGCGGCCATCACTCTGGTGTGGCAGATCAGCATACACGCTATGAGCATCACCAGCGCGGTAGTGGCGACCGGGCTGCTGTTCGGCGTCGGCCCGGCGCTGGTGGTTTTCCCGCTGGTCCCGCTGGTGGGCGCGGCGCGGTTGAAGTTGAACCGCCACACGCCGGCGCAGGTGGTGGCCGGCACGCTGGTGGGCGCGCTGGTGACGGTGGCGCTGTATATCTCCGTTGTTTAGCCTCAACCGTCTTCGGTGAGTGTTCCGCCTCGTCCCGTTAGGGCCGCCAGATGGAGCTGGCATGGGTGATACGATCTACCCGTCGTCCGCCGTAATCTGTCCTTCGGCCACCTGCCAGATGGCCGCACGGTTTAAAAAGTCCTGGGGGAAAATCTCCATCTCGGCGGTGGTCAGCAGGGTTTGAGTCGCGCCGGTGAAGCGTTCCAGCAGGTAGGCGCGGCGCTGGCCGTCTAGTTCGGCAATCACTTCGTCCAGCAGCAGCAGCGGCCATTCGCCGATGCGTGTTTTCATCCAGTCGAGTTCGGCAAGCTTAAGCGCCATCACAGCGGTGCGGGCTTGCCCCCGGCTGCCGTACAGGCCCAGGTCGCGGTTGTTGACGAATAGGCGCAGTTCGTCGCGGTGCGGGCCGGACAGCGTGATTCCCCGCCGGATCGATTCGGCCTGGGTGGCCTTTAACTGCTCCGCGAACTGCGGCGCGACCTGCTCCGGCGTCAGCTCGCGGTGTAAATCCAGCCCCAGCGTCTCGAACGAAAGCTGGCCGTTGCCCTCGGCGGTGGGCGTAAAACTGGGCTGGTAGTGCAGTGTCAGCGTCTCGCGCCGCCCGGTGAGGTCGAGGTGAGCGGCCTGGGCGCTGGTTTCCAGTTCGCGCAAAAATCGCTGCCGCCCGGCGATCAACACGCTGCCGGCCTGGACGATCTGCTCGTCCCAGTAGGCCAGTTCGTCCGGCGAGGCCTGTTTATCCGCGATGCGCCGCAGCAGGGCGTTGCGCTGCGGCAGCACTTTATCGTAAACGTGCTGGGCGCGCAGGTAGTCTTTTTCCACCTGCGCCAGTGTATTATCCATAAAACGCCGCCGGTCGGCGGGCGGGCCTTCCACCAGCGATAAATCCTGCGGCAGGAACAGCACCACTGCCAGCAGGCCGACCATATCCATCACCCGTTTGTCCGCGCCGTTGAGTTTGATGTTTTTTTTGAAACGCGGGCTGCCGCCTTCGGCGCGCTCCAGCACCAGCGTCATATCTATACGGTCGAGCGTGCCGCGCCGGGTGGTCACTTCTGCCGAAATCCGCGCGAAGGGGATCGGATCATCCTCGGCGCGCCAGTGGATGAGCTGGCGATCGGTGGTGGTGTAGGGCGAGCGCGAGGTGGCAAGATAGTAGATGGCTTCCAGCAGGCTGGTTTTGCCCTGGGCGTTCGCGCCGTGCAGGACGACCGGGCGTGCCGCCGGCAAGCTGATCTCCAGCCGGGCATAGTTCCGAAAATTGGTGAGCGAAAGGTATTCGATGTGCATGAAACCTGGTTTACGGCGCGCCTCAGCCGTTCAAGCGGGCGGTTAGGTTGGGCGGGGCGAGCTGCTGTACCCCAGGACGTATTTTACCCCGCTTCGCACATCAGTTCCACCGGGTTTTCCGCCGGCGGGTTCGGGTGATTGAGAGATTATTCAGAGACAGGGCGAGAACTAGCCAGGCCAATTCGGCGGCTATACACCAGAACTGCTAAAAACGAGGCGACAGGCGCGGCGCATTCACCATCTGCACAAATACAGCCACAAGAATTTATGCCCAGGCTTCCTCGCCGCCGGCGGCGGTTGTTACAGGCCGGTAGGCGCGGCGCAGCATTGGCGCGGCGGCGGGTTTGCTCAGGTTCACCACACGCAAACCCTGTTCGGCAATCAGGCGGTTGACGTAGGGATTGCCGATCACCGGCATCGCCACCGAGTCGCCGCCGCGCACCAGCTCGAAGTGAAAAATGCTGATCTGCCGCGCGCCGCCCAGCCAGCGTTTTTCCAGCAGGACGACCTCTTTTGCCCGCCAGCCGAGGTACAGCGCCGTCGCCAGTTGGTCACCCCCGGCGTACTTCTGCGACCGGAAATGCCAATGCCGGTAAATGTCGGCCAGGTCCTCTTCAATAATAGCAAAATCTAAAACTCTTAAGGCATATTCAGACATGAGACTTCCTTTACTACTCTAACAAAACCGGCGTGCTGTGGTAAACCGAGGCTGCAAAGAGACGTTCACCGCCCATAGTTCAGATGAACATCGGGCTGAGATGTGAAGTTTATATAATCATACAATAGCTTCCGGCAAATGTATCTGGCGAATCTACACAATTCTTTCTTAATGTTTTCTGAGTTTTGTAATACTATGTGTGCTTTTTACGCCGACCATTTCGTGCTGCCCCTGACCACCACTTCCCCAGGCGGAAGTGCAGCCTGCTGCACGAGTGGGCGGCTGGCGCTGATGATGAACTGGTTATCGGGCAGTGCCACGAAGGGCGGATTCCGGTCGCCGTCATGATGGCCGGGGTTATGTCCGCCGGAACGAAGAAACCGCCGCCATTCACCTGTAAACCGTGCGGGCGGCGGCGCGCGGTTATGAACCGGCAGTCGAGTTGGTGGGGCGTTTACGCGGCAGAGCCGCGTTGGCCTCAATCGGCACCAGTTCGGCGGGCATTTCGCGGACGAGGCGGTTCACGTAAGGGTTGCGGATGACCGGCATCACCATTCTTTCGTCGCCGCGCGTCAGCTCGAAGTAATAAACCAGAACAAAACGCATCCCGGTATGCCAATATTCTTCGTACCGGACGGTCGTGCTGACATCCCAACCGTTTTCAAGGGCCGTGAACAGCGCATCACCCCCGGCATACGGCTCCGATCCCGGATGCCAGTGCCGCACCATATCCATGTAGGCGTAATGCAGGTTGGTCAGATTATCGTCTATTTTCACGGCGCTATCCCATGTGAACACAATACAACGAGGAAGTTAAAAACCGGTGATGGATGGTTTAAAATCCTGCTCCGGCTGCGTGAATATTTCCCAGTATAACCAATCTTTTTCGCCCGAACAACACACCCCTTCGCCGTCGTTTGGCAGAACGATTTGTGGTGATTATAATCGCAGCATGATACCCGCCGAACAATGCATCCCAGGGTCGGTTTTTTTGCTGATCGCCGGTCTGACGTTGTTAAGCTGGCGGCAGCT
Organism: Anaerolineae bacterium; assembly: GCA_026645945.1. Taxonomy (GTDB): domain Bacteria; phylum Chloroflexota; class Anaerolineae; order Aggregatilineales; family Phototrophicaceae; genus CFX2. Next base: position 10,572 of record JAPKMO010000039.1, on the reverse strand, counting down.
TCGCCGCGAACGTGCCATCGCCGCCCGCCTGGAACAGATCGCTGCCACCGGCGAACCGCCGCTGCTGGTCATCAACCAGGCCGACCTGCGCCACGAATGCGCCTATATCGGTGGTATTTCGGAGTCGGCCAGGGCGGGTGTGCTGGTGCTTACCCCACAGCGTTTGACGCTGTACGAACGCACGCCGGAAATGCGCGAAATTCTCTCCTTCGCGCCGGAACAACTGCGCTGGTTTGGCCGCCCGCGCAAATACACCGGCGGCTATAACGACATCTGGCTGCACATCGAACAGCCGCCCGGCTGGCTGCTGCTGAAAATACGCCTGTACCGGACGACAATGGCCGGCCTGGTGCGGGCGCTGAAGGCGTTCGCCGCGCCAGAACTGGTGACGGCCTACCGGCGGCGGCGGCCATACATCCACGCCGGCCCGCTGAAAGCCGCGCCCGCCGCGCAGGACATCTACGGCGCGTGGTCGCTGGCCCAGCCGGTCAGTCTGTATCTGATGCCGCGTTTTCTGGTCATCCTGGGCGGCGAAACGGTGCTGCGAACCATCCCGCTGGAGGCCGTCCAGCAGATCGGCGCGCTGCGGCGGCTGGATGTGCCGGGGGCGCAGGGGCTGGTGCGCTTCCGTGCCGAAGACGAAACTTTCGCCTTCGCGCTGGACGGCCACGAAGCCCTGGCGGCGGCGCTGGCCGAGGCCGCCAAACGCACCCTGGAAGCGCCGGTCGAACGTAAGCAGAAGGCCAGAGATGATGACGAATACCCGGAATATGAAGATTTGATCGAAGCCCTGCCCCTGCCGGAACAGGCCGCCAAACGCCGTTGAGCGTTTTCATCCCGCCATCAGGTCTGCGCCATCCCAACACTTAAACTCAGCCCTGGATAACCGGAAACGCGAAACTTTATTGTTATGAGGAGCGCGCTGTGAACGAAAACCACCGCACCCGCACCGTCACCTGGCAGGACCCGCTGATCGGGGCGCAGGCCGCCCCCGGCATGAGCGGCCTGGCCTATCTCCAGGCGATACTGGCCGGCGATCTGCCGTCCCCGCCCATTGCCCATCTGCTCAACTTCCGGCTGGCGGAGGTATCCGAAGGGCGCGCCGCTTTCGTCTGCGAACCGGCGGAGTACCACTATAACCCCATTGGCATGGTACACGGCGGCCTCATCAGCACGCTGCTCGATTCCGCGATGGGCTGCGCGGTGCAGTCCACGCTGCCCGCCGGGGTGGGTTACACGACCGCCGAACTGCACATCAACTTCGTGCGCCCACTGACCCACGCCACCGGCGAAATCCGCTGCGAGGCGGCCATCCTCCACAGCGGGCGGCGGCTGGCGACCGCCGAAGGGCGGGTGTTCGACCGGGCGGGCAAGCTCTACGGTCACGGCACAACCACCTGCCTGATTTTACCGGTGGACGGAGGGTAACGAGGCGGCAGAACCGGGCCAGTGCCGACGCTTGACTCCCATGCCGTCCTTTCTTATACTGTTGCTCATGAAGACAAAACGGCTTTTTCATTCTCTGGGCATGATGGTCATGCGTTACCCGCGTCGGGACGGACGCCGGGCGCTGCGCCATGCCTAATCGGTAAGCCGAACACGCAGCCTACCTCAGCCGTCTGTCCTGAACGCGGGCAGGCGGTTTTTTATTGAGTGCCGAGGGATGAGGCACGAGTTGTTATAATTCTTATGCTCATGCCTCGTACCGCATACCTTAACACGAACACAACCGCAAAAAAGGAGCGCGCTGACCATGCCCAAACACATTCACGTTTCCGTCGCCTGGCCGTATGCCAACGGCGACCTGCACGTCGGCCATTTGGCGGGGGCCTACCTGCCCGCCGACATCTTCGCCCGCTACCACCGGCTGAAGGGCAGCCACGTGCTGATGGTATCGGGGTCGGACAGTCACGGCACGCCGATTTCGGTGGAGGCCGACAAACGCGGCGTCCCGGCGCGGCAGGTCTTCGAGCATTATCACCGGCGCTTTCTGCAAACGCAGCAGAAGATCGGCATCAGCTACGACCTGTTCACGCATACGGATACCGAAAATCACCACAAAATCGCCCAGGATTTTTTCCTGACGCTGCTGGAACGCGGCCACCTGTACAAACAGCGCCAGGAATTGATGTACAGCGCGCTGGAAAAACGCTTTCTGCCCGACCGCTACGTGGAGGGCGAGTGTTACATCTGCCACTTCCCGGACGCACGCGGCGATCAGTGCGACAACTGCGGCAGTCTGCTGGATGCGACCAAGCTTATCAACCCGCGCAACAAAAGCAACCCGGCAGATCAGCTGGTTGTGCGGGAAAGCGAACACTACTTCCTCGACCTGAAACGCTTCGAGCCGGAACTGCTGGCCTACCTCGACCGGCACAAAGGCCGCTGGCGTCCGAACGTGGTGCGTTTCAGCCGCAACTTCGTGGCCGATGGGCTTCAGGGCCGCCCGATCACGCGCGACATTGACTGGGGTATACCCGTGCCGCTGGAAGGCTGGGACGATAAAAAGCTGTACGTGTGGTTCGAGGCCGTGATGGGCTACTTCACCGCCAGCGTCGAATGGGCTAAAAATACCGGCCAACCGGACGCCTGGAAGGATTGGTGGTACAACCCGCAGGCCGAAATTTACAACTTCATCGGCAAGGATAACATCCCCTTCCACACCATCATCTGGCAGGCCGAACTGCTGGGCGTGAACGGTCTTTACAATGAAGCCGGCGACCCGAACTCATATAACGCCGATTTGCAGCTGCCCTACGATGTGCCGGCCAACGAGTTCATGAACATTGAGGGGCGGCAGTTCAGCAAAAGCCGCAACTGGGCCATCTGGCTGCCAGACATCCTGGAACGCTACCAGCCGGACGCGGTGCGGTATTACGTGGCGGCCACCTTCCCGGAAACTGCCGACTCGGACTTCGCCTGGGACGGTTTCCTCAGCCGGGTGAACAACGAGCTGCTGGCGACCTGGGGCAATCTGGCGAACCGCATGTTGAGCTTCGCCTACAAACGCTTCGATGGCAAAGTGCCGGCTTACGATGCGCTGACGCCAGACGACCAAGCCATCATCGCCCAGAGCGAAGCGGCCTTCGAGCAGATCGGCGGGCTGCTGGAAGCGGTGCGCCTGCGCGACGCGCTGCAAGCCGGCATGGCGCTGGCGCGGGATACCAACGTGTACCTTGACCGGCGCGCGCCCTGGAAGACCATCAAGGACGACCCGGCGGACGCGGCGCGGGCGGTTTATGCCGTGCTGCGCGTGGTCAATAACCTGAAGATTCTGCTGGCGCCCTTCCTGCCGTTCACGTCGCAAAAGCTGCACGAATACCTGGGTTTCGACGGCCAGTTGTTCGGCGACCTGAAGATCGTCGAATATGCCGAATCCACGCGCGCTCACGAGGCACTGGTTTACGATGGCAGCCGGGCGATTGGCCGCTGGGAGCCGGGGACACTGCCGCCGGGGCAGCCGCTCCGCGAACCTGCGCCGCTGATTGTCAAACTCGACCCGGAGATCGTCGAACAGGAACGCGCCCTGCTTGGCACACCCAGGGATGAACACCCGATTACGGTGTGAGCAAAAAGAGAGAATAAGGACAGCGGGTTAAGATAGTGGGCTAAGACAGTGGGCTAAGACAGTGGGCTAAGACAGTGGGCTAAGACAGTGGGCTTAAGCCCACTGTCTCTCAACTCTATTATCCCTGCTCGTTACGCTCGGCATGGGCAGCAGCCTCACCAACTACATCCCCGTTTGCAGCTTCCTGGCGATGCTGGAGGAAGGCCACCGCTGGCAGCCGGCGTAAGGCCTTGCGCCCCACCATGCGTTAATCCCGTATTTCGGGGAGCGGGTTCGCCGATTGAAGCATTTTGGGCGGCTGGCGTTTACCGCCCGCCGCCGTCTACGTACTGGTCGCGCGGCACATTCAGGTAGTCGCTGCTGGCGTCCTGGTCGCGGGCGAACACCAGCTCGCCGCCTGCCTCGTCAATCACCACCAGATCGCCGGGCTGGAACACCCCGCGCAAAAGCTGCACGCTGAGCGGGTTTTCGACAAACCGCTGGATGGCGCGGCGCAGCGGTCGCGCCCCGAACTGCGGATCGTAACCTTTTTCCGCCAGCCAGCGGCGCGCCGGTTCGGTCAGGTGAATGCCGATGCCGGCCTCGTGCATCCGTTCGGCCACGCCGCGCATCTGCAAATCCACGATCTGCTCGACCTGCGAGAGCGACAGCGGCGAAAAGATGATGATTTCGTCAATGCGGTTCAAAAATTCTGGCCGGAAGGTTTCGCGCATAGCCCGCTCGATCTTCTGATGGTCGGCGATGGCCTGCTCGTCGGTCGGCTGGACGAAACCCAGCACGCCGCCGCGCCGGACGAATTCCGTCCCCAGGTTGCTGGTCATGATGATAACCGTGTTGCGGAAGTCCACCGTGCGCCCCTGGCCGTCGGTCAGGCGGCCATCTTCCAGGATTTGCAGCAGCGCATTCCACACGTCCGGGTGGGCTTTTTCGATCTCGTCGAACAGGATGACGCGGTACGGGCGGCGGCGCACCGCTTCAGTAAGCTGGCCGCCTTCTTCGTAGCCCACGTAACCCGGCGGCGCGCCGAACAGCCGGCTGACGGTGTGCTGCTCGCGGTATTCGCTCATGTCAATCCGCAGCAGAGCCTCTTCGTCGTCAAACATAAATTCCGCCAGCGCCTTCGCCAGTTCGGTTTTGCCCACGCCGCTGGAACCCAGGAAGATGAACGAGCCAATGGGGCGTTTGGGGTCTTTGAGGCCGCTGCGCGCCCGCCGAATGGCATCCGCGATGGCCGATACGGCGATGTCCTGGCCGATGATGCGCGCGTGGAGCGCCTCCTCCATGCGGAGCAGTTTTTCGCTCTCGGTTTCCAGCATCTGGTTGACCGGGATGCCCGTCCACTGGGCGACTACCCCGGCGATGTCGTCGGCGTCCACCACTTCATCGAGCGTGTTTTCCGACTGCCACTGCATCCGCTCGCGCTCGTAATCCTGCTCAAGCTGCAAACGTTCCACTTTGTACTGGGCGGCGCGTTCGTAATCCCGCGCCATGCCGGCGGCTTCTTCCTCGGCCAGCAGGCGGTCAATAGCGGCTTTCATCTCCTTCAGGCTGGGCGGCATGGAGTACAGCGCCACCCGCAGTTTGGCAGCGGCCTCGTCCAGCAGGTCAATGGCTTTGTCCGGCAGGCGGCGGTCGGTCAGGTAGCGGGCCGACAGCCGCGCGGCGGCCACAATCGCCTCGTCGGAGATGGTCACTTTATGGTGCGCCTCGTAGCGGTCGCGCAGGCCGAACAGCATTTCGATGGTATCGTCCACGCTCGGCTCGTCCACGAACACGGGCGCAAAACGCCGGTCAAGCGCGCTGTCTTTTTCGATGTACTGGCGATATTCGTCCAGCGTGGTAGCGCCCACACACTGAAGCTCACCCCGCGCCAGCGCCGGTTTCATCATATTGCCGGCATCCAGCGCGCCCTGGGCAGCCCCCGCGCCGACGACCTGATGCACTTCGTCTATGAACAGGATGATTTCGCCCTGCGCGCGCTGCACCTCCTCAATCGTGGCCTTCAGGCGCTCCTCGAACTCGCCCCGAAAGCGGCTGCCGGCCAGCATGGCGCCCAAATCCAGGCTGACGACGCGCTTGCCGATCAAAATTTCCGGCACGTCGCCGGCGGCGATCTTCTGCGCCAGCCCTTCGACGATGGCGGTTTTGCCTACGCCCGCTTCGCCGATCAGCACCGGATTATTTTTCGTCCGGCGGCTGAGAATCTGGATCACGCGCAGGATTTCGGCATCCCGCCCGATCACCGGGTCGAGCTTGCCTTCCTGCGCCATGCGGGTTAAATCGCGGCTGTATTTCTCCAGCGTGCGGTAGCGCGTCTCGGCCTGCGGGTCGGTCACGCGCTGGCCGCCGCGCAGTTCCTTGATCGCCTCGTACACGCGGTCGCGGGTGATGCCATTGTCGGCCATAATTTTAGCGACGGCGGTATTACGCTCGCTGAGGATCGCCAGGAAGATATGTTCGGTGGAAATATACTCATCGCGCAGGCGGTTGGCTTCTTCGTTCGCCAGGTCAATGATCCGCTTCACGCGCGGGGTGATGAACACCTGGCCCGTTCCGCCGCCGTAGATGGCCGCTTTGGGGCTGGCGCGCAGAATCTCGTCCAGGCGGTTTCGCATGGCGATGATGTCTACATTCAACCGCTGGAGCAGTTGGGGAATCACGCCGTCGGGCTGTTCCAGCAGTGCCACCAGGATATGCTCGGTATCTACCTGGTTATGCTGGTAACGCTGCAAAACCTCGTAAGCGCGGGCGGCAGCGTCCTGGGCGCGTTCGGTAAAACGGTCAAATCGCATCATGATTGTTTTAAGTCCTCGTCTCGCACAACTGGGTAACGCGCGCGGGCGCGACCATTTCTACATTGTACCGGATTTTCGGCCCAGGCATTTTCAAGGCCGTCTGAGGGCCGAACCCCGTTCGTTTCCTGCTTGCAGTATTTACTGCGGCCAGTCAAACCCTCTCATTCCAACCCTTCTCCCCGAATTCAGGGGAGAAGGGCTAAAAACAGGCGACTTGGATTAAACCGAACCAGACTAAATGCCAGTATAGGCCATCCACATCAGATTCGCGTAAGTTTTTGGTTGGGGGCCGGTGACGGTGCGGTTACGGCCTGGGAATACGCGCGCGGCGGAGCTGTTCCTCGGCGTCGTCCAGCAGGCTGCCCATCATTTTGAAGATCGTCACCGCCTCGCCGGTCGCCAGCCGGACGCGCCCGCGATAGGCTTCGCGCAGTTCGTCCAGCATAATCCAGGGGTTGTCGCCGCGCAGGGTGACGAACTGGTTGACGACCACGCCGCCCAGCACCAGCGGCAGGTAGACGTAGTTCAAATCCGGCTCAATCTGCCCGGCCAGCCAGGTCAGCACGCGGTTGGCGTAGTTAATGCGCTCGGCGCTGTCGCCCAGGTCTTCCCTCACTTTGGGCTGGATGACGGCAAAACCCAGGATGATAGCGTCGAAAAGCGCCGAGTCGAACAGGTATTTGACGGCCAGCTCGCCCTTTTTCATCTGTTCCACTTCAGGGTTGTAGGCGATCACCTGGCACAGCGTTTGAAACCAGCGGCTTTCCTGCATGTTAAAACCGGGTTCCAGTTCAAGCCCTTCGTCCAGGGTGTAGGTCATCATCTTGGCGATAGCTTTGGCCTCGCCGGGATGCAGCGGCAGGCCGCGCCGGGCAAATCGTTCGTCCACCGCTGCCACCAGCGGCTCATAAACAGAGGCGCGCGTTAGCCCGGCGGAAAGATAAACCGCGTCTTGCACCCGCGCCTGCACCAGTTCGCGCTCCTCGGCCATTTCCTCGTGCGTCCACAGGCTTTCGTAGCGGGCTTTTAAGTCCAGCGGCGTGGGCGGCAGCCGGCGCGGCGCAACGTCAAAATAGCTGGTGACGATCTCTGCCGACTGATTCCAGGTGTGGGCGGAATATTCCACATCGCGCAGCGCCTGGAGTTTAAACTGCGACACGCTCAATACACTGGGCGGCGCACCGCCGGTGGGTGGGCGCACATAGTGGGTAGACTCGGCGGCGGCGCGGAAGCGCACGGCCACGCGCACCGGGAAGCCCGTCCCCGGCTGTGTGGGCGGCAGCGGCACCAGCGGGATATTCAGGACGCCGACTTCGCCGGGGCGCATCCCCAGCGAAATCAGCTTTTTCGGCACGTCCAGCACCACCGGGTTGCCTTTTTTGTCCTGGGTGGGCAGTTGAATACCCACCTTCACCTGCATGTTCTGGTCTACCATGCTTTGCAGGATGAGGACGACCTCGACCGGCTGGTTGATGTAGGTGCGGCGCGGGAAAATGCCCAGCGCGCACTGGAGTTTATCCATGCTGATGCGCGTGCCGCCAGTGATCGCCCCCAGCACGTCGGGATAAAACGGTTCGAGTTTATGCGCGCCGTCAGCCATTATTGTCTGTAACCATATTTCTGGAGTGCCTGATCGAGAATCTGCTCCGCCAACTTAAAAATCAGATCGTTATCCTCGTCCCGTTCGGCGGCGCGCTCTTGCAGCGCACCGGCCATCTCCGCCAGCGATTCGCCGATTTTTTCCTCCGGCATCACCACCCGGTCGAAGAAAATAAAACCGCCGATAATCAGCGGCAGGTAGGCATCGGTAAAAGTGAGCGGGCGGCTGGGCTGGCGAATTTCGCCGATCAGCTTTTCGGTATAAGCCTGCATATCCTCTTCCGAGCCGAGTTCAACGCCGGAGACGGTTTTAATCATGTTAAAAGCGTGGCGCATGGCATCGCGCAGCAGTTCGTCGTACAGCGTGGTTGCCAGCGCGTGGGCGGGACGCTCCGCCGCCGCTTCGTTGTGGTCAATGGCGCGCAGCATGGCGCGGCACCAGCTTGGCATCGCCACGCTGCCGGAGTCATCAGAGGCAGGGCGCTTTTTTAACAGCAGCGAGACGTTTAACCGGTCATCGCTCAGGTAATCGAAGGCATCTTCTTTGGGCGCGGCCATTTCCAGGATGGCAACCAGCAGCTTGGTGATGTAAAACGCCTCGACAGGTTTAAGCGGGTATCGAGCAGCCTGGAAACGCTGTAAAGTGGCCTGGCGCAGCGGGCTGAACAGCTTCAGGCGTTTAAGCTGCGGCAGCACCTTGCCGGCCAGCAGGTCGCCGTAGCGTTCCAGCAGCAGGCGTTCATCCTTGTAATAGTCGCTCATCTTCCACAGGCTGATCCAGCCGGGTTTCAGGTCGGCAAGCTGGCCGATCTGCCCGGACATGACGCTGAAAGACGCTTCCAGCGCCGTACCGACCAGGCCGCGTTTGGCGGTCGAATAAGTCAGCCGTTTAAGTTCGTTCAGGCGCGCCTGGGTTTCGTCAGCAAGCAGTTCCAACACGACCGGGCCGCCGCCTTCCGGCAGGCGAACGCGGCGCGGTTTGCCCAGGGGTTTGGTTTCCACCGCCATACCCACCCGGTAGCTGTCGCCGACGGCGGTATCCGGCAGGCTGGAGAGCGGCAGCACCACGTAACCCACCTCCGCCGGGCGCAGACCCACCACCAGCCGCTCGGTTTTGGCGATGAAGCGTTTTTTCTGCTTGCGGGCGTCCAGCTCCGGTATCTGGAGGGTGGCCGTCACGTCCACGTCCACGTCGGATGCGTTTTGAATCAGCAAAATCGCCTCGAAGGGACGCCCCGCCCGCGTGACGCGGGGGCGCACGGCCAGCGCAAGCTGCACGACGTTGACGTTTAGCCGCTCGCCGCCAGTGATGTAACCCAGAATATCAGGATAATTCGTGAGGCCGGGATCAGTCACAATACTGCCTCGCCAGGAAAATCAACCTTTAACATTCATTATAGTAGAAACCCGGAGCGAACGCCTGCCAGTACGCCAGTCCTATGCCAAATTTCGGTTTGAAGGCGGTTGGGAAAAGGATCGGGAAGCAAAAATCCCGGTGCTGGGCGTACCCGGCCTCAGCCTGTCCTATAACGGCTTCCGCTGCGTTCACGGCAGTCCGGTCAACCTGACCGACCCCTCCGGCCAGATCATCTCCATCGCCTGTCACTTTACGAGCGAAAAGGGTCTTCCGCAGGTTTGGTGCTGAAGGGGTGAAACACGAGGCTATACTGGGCAGCAATCTGAACTGAAAACGAGAACTGCCTGGTGTCGATGATCGAGAGTACCGTCCCCTTTGAACTGCCCGGCTTTCACATACAAGCCATTGTGATCCACGATCATACCCTCATTATCAAAGCCCAATCGACCGCTATCCAAAGCTGCTGTCCAGATTGTGGCACAACATCCAGCCGCGTTCACAGTAACTACACCCGCTCACCGCGTGATCTACCCTGCAATGGGCGCGCTATTCGGCTCGTGTTGGGTGTCCGTCGCTTCCGCTGTCTCAATACACACTGTCAGCGTGCCACCTTTGCTGAGCGCCTCCCGCAACTGGTGCCAATGCGGGGACAACGAACGCAACGGCTGACCGAGACCCTGCGTGCGGTTGCTTATGAGTTGGGCGGCGAAGCAGGCGAACGCCTTCCGGTGCATTTGCGTATGAGCTGGAGTGCCGATACGCTGCTGCGCATTCTGCGGGCCACACCCCTCGACGCTTTCCCCACACCTACAGTACTGGGCGTGGATGACTGGGCACTGCGCAAGGGCCACGTCTATGGCACGATCCTGGTGGACTTACTGGAACATTGTCCGGTGGATCTACTGCCTGATCGTGAAGCTGAGACGTTGGCCGCCTGGCTGTGCGCTCATCCCGGTGTGGAGATAATCAGCCGGGATCGTGCCAGCAACTACGCCGAAGGGGCCAAACAAGGCGCGCCCGACGCGGTTCAGGTCGCTGACCGCTGGCATCTGCTGAAGAACCTGGGCGATGCCCTGCAGCGGATGCTGGATCGTCAACCGAAGCTGCTTCGTGAGGTGGCGAAGACCGTGCAGGCGACACACCGTCCGGCACAAGTGCCGCCTGAAAGAGACCCCCGCACATCTGGAGTTGCTTCAGTTCTGCCTGAGAAGTTGCTGACGCATCGCCAGCACCGCTTTGAACAGGTGTATTAG
>JAPKMO010000038.1 GCA_026645945.1 Anaerolineae bacterium | reverse complement strand
ACTGGAGCGACCTGGACGATATTCGCGTCACCGGCTGGCATCGTAAACTGCACATCTTCCAGGTGCCGTTTTATTACGTGGACTATGGGCTGGCGCAGGTCGGCGCGGTGCAGGTGTGGCGCAACGCCCTGCGCGATCAGGCGCAGGCGGTCAAGCAGTACCGCCACGCGCTGTCGTTGGGCGGCACGCGCACCCTGCCGGAGCTGTTCGCCGCCGCCGGGGCGACGTTCGCCTTTGATGCCGGCACACTGGGCGATCTGGTCAATCTGATCGAAATGACCATCAACAACCTGGAAGCCATTAGCTGAAATCCTCTGCTGGCATGTAGGGTAGGGGCGCTCTGCGCCTCTACATTTTGCCTTGACATTCTCAAAATTGATAATATAATCATTATTGGTTGTGTGTAACGAATGGCTACTTATTGCAATCTCAGCGCATCAGGCTTGAATGCCGCCTGTAAATCACAAGTCCATAAGATGTCAGATCAGGTATTCAGGCTCATCAAGGGTTTGATTTAAACCGGTAACTGACAACTTGTAACTGGAAACTACATTATGAACCTTCTAAAAGCCGACCTGATTTTGCATCCCGTCCGAATGCGGATCATCATGGCGCTGGCCGGGCGGCAGATGACGCCCCGCCAGTTGAGCGCAGCGATGCCGGATGTCGCCCCCGCCACGCTTTACCGCCATTTAAAGGCCATGACCGAAGGCGGTATTCTGGCGGTGGTGGACGAACATGCCGTGCGCGGCACGCTGGAAAAAGTGTACGCGCTGGCGCAGCCGGAGGCCGCGCATCTGTCCGAAGGCGACGTTGCCGGGGCAGACCGTGACGATTGGATGCGGCTGTTCACGGCTTTCGTCGTCACGCTGCTAGGCGACTTCGCCCGCTATCTGGAGCGCGAGAACCTCCGCCCAGCGGCGGACGGCCTGGGTTTTCATAAATACCCGGTTTACATGAGCGATGAGGAGTTGGCCGCGTTTGGCCGCGCGCTGTCGGAACTGCTGCTGCCCTACTTCGAGGCCGCACCGGGGCGGCAGCGCCGGCTGCTCAGCCTCATCGTCATGCCCGAAGACGGCCTTTAACCGGCAGCCAGTGACTTTTTTTACCCAGAAGTTACCCAAAAGTTACCGGCTGAGGGTTAAAAACCGGAGCGAATGGAGCAAATCACCATGCAAGAAGCGATTCGGGCGGACGCGCTCATCCGCCAGTTTGGGATAATCCGAGCGGTTAATGAAGTGTCGTTTGCGGTCGAGCCGGGCGAAGTGTTCGGGATGCTTGGCCCGAACGGCGCGGGCAAAACCACGCTGGTGCGCCTGCTGAACGGCGTGATCGAGCCGGACGGCGGCGCGGCGCGCGTCCTGGGCTTCGATCCCCGCACCCAGGGCGAGGACGTGCGGCGGCAGACCGGCGTTTTGACCGAAACGCCCGCCCTGTACGAACGGTTGAGCGCCCGCGACAACCTGCTTTTTTTCGGCGCGCTTTACGGCGTGCCGCAGGCCGACCTGCCGCGCCGGGTGGATGACCTGCTGGAGCGTTTTGGGCTGGCCGACCGCGCGAATGACCGGGCAGGCGGCTACAGCAAAGGCATGAAACAGCGGCTGGCGCTGGCGCGGACGCTCATTCACCAGCCGCGCCTGCTCTTTTTCGACGAGCCGACCGCCGGGCTTGACCCGGAGGCTGCGCTCCAGGTGACGACGTTGATTCAGGAATTGAGCCACCGGGACGGGCGCACCGTGTTCCTGTGTACCCACAACCTGGAAGAAGCGCAGCGGCTGTGCGACCGGGTGGCCGTCATCAACCAGGGGCGGCTGCTGGCGGTCGGTACGGCGGAACAGCTTGCGCGCGGTCTGTGGCAGGGCTTGTGGGTGGATGTGTCGCTGCTCGCGCCGAGCGATGGGCTGGCGGAACGCCTGCGCGTCCTGCCCGGCGTGCTGGACATCAGCGCCGACGGCCTGGAACTGGCCGTCCAGGTGGCGGAAGAAGCGGCCATCCCCGGCCTGGTGGCCGGTCTGGTGGCGGCGGGCGCACCGGTTAAACGGGTCAGCCCGCGAGAACATTCGCTGCAAGAAATCTACTTTAAACTGCAAGAGGAGGCGCGGTCATGAACAGGCGCACTATTCTGGCAATTACCCGCAAGGACTTGATGGAAGTCCGGCACAACGGCATGGCCTGGAAACCGATGCTGATCGTGCCGCTGATTTTTGTCGTGCTGCTGCCGCTGGCGGTCATCATCGGGCCGAGCCTGCTTAACTTCCCGCCGGACGCTTTAACCCGCGACCCGGATATTCAGATGTTCCTAGACAACATGCCCCCGGCCATGAAAGCGCAGACCGAAGGGCTGGACGATCACCAGATGGGAATCGTGCTGATTCTGGGCTTTATGTTCGCGCCGATGATGCTCATCATCCCGGTGATGGTCGCCAGCATCATCGGCTCGGAAAGTTTCGTGGGGGAAAAAGAGCGCCGCACCATCGAACCCCTGCTGTACACCCCGGCCACCGAGCGCGAATTGTTCATCGGCAAGATGCTGGCGGCGGTGCTGCCCGCGCTGGCCGTCTGCTGGGGGTCGTTTTTGCTGTATACGCTCATCGTCAACGTCGCAGGCGGGCCGGTGATGGGGCGCTTCTGGTTTCCGTCGGTGGTGTGGATACCGCTGATGCTGTGGGTCGCCCCGGCCATCGCCGTCCTGGGCATGACCGGCGCGGTGTTCATCTCGTCGCGGGTCGGCACGTTCATGGAAGCCTACCAGTCTACCGGCCTGCTGGTGCTGCCGGTCATCCTGCTGGTGATCGCCCAGGCCGCCGGCGTGGTGTACCTGAATGTCGAAATCGCGCTGGTCGTCGGGCTGGCGATGTGGCTGATAGACGCCGGGCTGCTGGCGCTCAGCCTGCGGACTTTTTCGCGGGCGGCGCTGATGGCGCGGGTTTAACCGCCCGCAGCGTTTCCAGGCGCACGCGCCAGGCGATCAGCGTCGGCGTGATAAACAGCGTCCAGGCGATCAGGTTAACGGCCAGCGTCAGGCTCATGTTGGCGCTCATTTCCACGCCGGCGCTCGTATTCTGCGGGCTGGGGCCGATCACGACCGGGTGAATCGTGTCCCCCCGTAGGCGGGTGATGGCCGCCGTAACAATGGCCGTCCCCATCAGCAAAACCGCCAGCGCCGCCGCCAGCGTCCGCCGCCGCGCCGGGTCTTCGACCGCCTGCCGCAGCACCAGATAAGCGGCGCAGGTCAGCATCATGATGGCGGAAGCCACCATACGCGGGTCCTGCGCCGTCCACCAGGTGTTCCAGGTCGGGCGCGCCCAGATCGAACCCAGGCAGACGTTGATGAGCGACAGCGTAAAACCAACCTCCACCGCCGACAGCGCCAGCCGGTCCCACCAGATCGAGCGTGTGACGAGGTAGGTCAGCCCGCCGGCCATCGCCACCGCGAAGGCCAAAAACGCCCCGGTGAAGGACGAGAGATGAAAATAAAACAACCGCTGCACCTCGCCCTGAAAACGATCTGTCCCGGCGTAGGCCAGCATCGCCGCCAGCCCGGCGGCGAAACCCACCCCGCTGAGCGCCGTCATCGCCCACAGCAGGCGTTTCTGTCTTTCTGCATGTACTGCCGGACCGGTTAACGCTGTCACTTGCATGTTCTCACTCACTCGTGTATGTCGTCCAACGCGGCTGCTAACTGTATCGCAGGCGCGGCAAAAGGGCTATAATCCCGTTTTACAAAATAAGGCAATCGCTTAAAGATACAGCATCTCAATAAGCGGGCTTTCGCCTTTCACCCCACCCCAGTCCTCCCCGAATTCGGGGAGGGAGCTAAAACACCCCGGAAGCAAAGTCTCACCTGAATTCGAGGGAGATTTAGAGGGGTCTGGCCGTGACTATGACCTGTACGCTCTTGAAGCGATCGTCCCGCACATAGCCCACCTAAAGGAACAAAAACCATGCCGGTGCAACGATTTTCGTCTGATGATGGCCTGTGGCAGGACTACATCACGCATCTGCGCCGGGTGAACATGGCACGCTGGGGCGTGGCTGCCGACGGCAGCCCGCTGGCGGATACGTTTTATTTCGGCGTGGTGATCGAGTCAGGCGTCGTCGGCCATCTCTCGCTCAAGCGGCAGCCTATCCTCGTGCCGGACGGCGCGGGCGGCACATCGGCGCTTGTGGGGGCAGCAGGCCGCGCGCTGGAGGAAATGTTCGTGCAGACCTTCGCCGTCGAAGAAACACACCGCCGCCGGGGTTATGGCCGCGCCTTGCAGGTGGCGGCGCTGGACTTCACCAGGGAAAACCACTGCTACCAACTGCGCTCATGGTCGTCCTTCGACCACCGGGCCAATTACGCGCTCAAGATAAGCCTGGGCTTCGGCATCCACCCCGCGCTGTACGAAACCTCTGCCGGGGCCAAAATCGGTGGGGTCTATTTCGTTAAAATCGTTTAATGTAGGTCCCCTCACCCCCAACCCCGCTCCCCCGAATTCAAGGGAGCGGGGAGCAGCAGGCGCGGTATTCGATTTCTCTCCCAGCGCGCAGCGCGTTCGGGAGAGGCGAGCCGAACGGAGACGCATGTCCCCTGAGCGCGAGAGGGTGAGGGCAATTTCACTAAGATGGTCTGGCCGGGCCACTCACGGGGAAATAAGCGCGGCGCGCAGGCTCGCCAGCCGGTCATCGGCCAGCGCCTCCAGCATGGCCGCGCGCATGGCGGCGCCAGCATCCTGGAGCGCCGCGCGGCAGATCGCGCAGGCGTTATCCATCTCGCCCCGCAGCGCCAGCGCCAGCCCGCGATAAAAAACAAACGTCAGATCGCCCGGCACGAGGCTTTCCAGCAGCCGGTAATCGGCTTCCGCCGGCGCGGGCTGACCGCCGGCCAGATAAACCGCCGCGCGTTTCGACAGCAGCGCCACGCGCAGCCCGGCGGCGAAAGCGTCTCCGGCAGTATCCATACGCGCATCAAGTTGATCGAGCGCCGCCGTATAATACCCGACCGCCCCGGCGAAGTCGCCGTCATCCCGCGCCAGGTCGCCGCCGGTTTCCAGCCAACGCCAGGTCTGCGGCAGTGTTTTGAGCAGGTCGCGGGCGGTGTGCCGCCGACCGGCCATCACCAGCAGTTCCAGGTAACGCGCGGTTATCCGGTCATCGTCCGGCTTCAGGGCGCGCGCGCGGGTCATGGCGGCCAGCGCGCCGGGTAAATCACCAAGCCGCTGCAATATAATCGAACGCTGCACTTCGTCACCAGCGCCGGCGGATGTTAAAGCATCCAGGTCGGCCAGCGCCGCCCACAGGTGATCGCCGTCCCCCAGGCGCAGGCACACCGCCGCCCGCAGCCGACGTGCATCGTCATCGCCGGGGCTGGACTCGATATGCCGGTGCAGCGCCTCCAGCGCGTCGGCCAGTTCTCCGGCGCGGACGAACGCCTCCGCCAGTTGAAGCGCTCTATTCATCGCCCGGCAGGCCGAACACGTAAGACCGCTTGCGCGCGTCCATCGCCGTACCGAGCAGCGTTTGATCGCGCGTGCGCCAGGTCGTGTGAATATCGCGGACGAAACTCGCCAGCAGCTCGTAGGCCAGCGCCCTGAAGTCGGTTTCCTCGATGGTCGAAGCCTGGCGCGGCCAGCCGTACCCCCAGGCGAACCACGAGCCGTTCGGTAAAATCAGGAAATCGTAAAACGAAGCTGTGTCCGGCTCGCTGCCGATGAAAACGGCGATGCGCCCGCACAGTTCCTTAAACGCCGAGCCGGGAATCTGCGCCTCGTCGCGCGCGTTCGGCCAGGCCATGCCGACCAGCGGCACAAAAATCACGCTCCAGTCCTCAATCGAAATTTGCAGCGCGCGCCGCCCGGCCCCGGCGGGATGGTCAATCAAGCGCGGTTCGCCCAGTTCAGCCAGCCCATTCTCGCGGCATTCGTAGATCGCGGTTTGCAGCGCCCCGAACAGGGACTCGGTGAAGATGCTGGTCTGCTTCTGCAAAAAAGCGCGCTGGTTTCGCCGCTGCGAGAGGGTCGTTTCTAGGGTTTTATAGGCGTTTTCGACCGCCTTGCTGCTGTCACGAGTCTGAAAATCGGTCATAGTTGTCCCTGCTGTGTTTCACGACTTTTAAGCTGCATGGTACGCCGAACCCCGAATTTTATCAAATCGGCACGGTTTCTCCCAACAGAGGCAGCCGGATGGTGAAACAGCTTCCCTGTCCAGCTTCGCTGGCTGCCGAAAGCTGCCCGCCGTGAAGTTCCACAATCTCCCGCGAAATGCTTAACCCCAGGCCGATGCCGGCGCTGTCCGAACTGGCGCGGTAAAACGGTTCAAAAATGTGGGGCAGGTGTTCGGAGTTGATGCCGCTGCCGGTATCCTGAACGTGAATGAGCGCGGCCTGGTCGTCATCCATCTCCAGCCGGATGGTGATCTGTCCCTGGGGCGGCGTGTAGTGAATGGCGTTGGTAAGCAGGTTGGTGATGACCTGAATCAGCCGTTCCGGGTCGGCATATACGCGCAGCGGCGGTCCCGGCATCTGGCACACCAGTTCGATCTGTTTGTTATCCGCCTCCGGCTGCTGGATTTCGACCAGGTGCGCCACCAGGTCTTGCAGCACCACCGGCTGCGGTTTTAACTGCACCACGCCGCGCTCAAAGCGCGAGAGATCGAGCAGGTCTTGAACCAGATTTTTCATCCGGTTGGCGACTTCTTCAATAATCGCCAGGTGGGTTTCGATACGCTCCGGCTGGCGGCGCGCCAGGTACAGCCGGGTCATCAGGTTGGTGATCGGCGTGCGGAGTTCGTGCGAGGCGCGGGTAACGAAGTTGGCCTTCTGCGCTTCCAGGGCTTTTTGCTGGCTGATATCCCGCAGGATAGACACCACGCCGTCGGTTCGCCCGTCCGGCCCGGTGACGCGGGTGATGGTCAGGGCAGCCTCGAATTCGCTGCCGTCTTTGCGCCGCGCCCTGGTTTCTACCTTCCAGATGCCTTCCTGGCGGACGGTTTGCATCATCTCGTTCCAGGCGTTGGCGAAATCCTCCGGCTTCATACTGCCGATAAAAACCGTTTTGGGGTCCCATTCGCTGGCATCATAACCAGTCAGGGTATGCAGCGCCCGGTTAGTATACCGATAAGCCACGCTGCCCGGTTCGTCGCCGAAGATCATGCCGATCACGCCCTCGTTCATCGCATCCAGAATCGCCTGAAGCTGGGCGCGCTCGCGTTCCAGTTCGGCGGTGCGTTCGGCCACGCGCCGCTCCAGCTCGACCGCCTGGTCGAGAACCGCGCCGTACAGCCGGGCGTTCCGCAGCGCGATGCCAGCTTGGTCGGCGAAAATACGCAGCGTTTCAGCATCCTGCGACCGGAAGGTGTACGGGACCTCGCTGTCCAGGTTGATGAAACCCAGCGTTTGCCCATCAGCCTGAATCGGCGCGCCCAGATAGCCGCGAATCCAGCTGGTCTGCGGGAAAACCGTCCACCTGTCATCAAGCCGCGTGTCGCCGATGATGACTGGTTCGCCAGTTTCGATCATCTTACCGAATTTAAAACTGCCGGTCAGCGGAAAGGAGAACTGCTTCAGTACCTCGGCCACCCCGCGTTCGACATATCCCCGGCTGCCGACGATGCGCGCTTCGTCCCCCTCGATCATCATGATGGTGGCGGCGTCATGCGGGATGAGGTCGGCAATACGCTCCAGGATGTGGTTTAAAACCACCTCCGGGTCGAGCACGCTGTTCAAAACCCCCACCGTATCGCGCAGCGCCTCGGCCAGAATGCGCTGCTGGTGTTCGGCGGCCTCGGCGCGTTTGCGTTCGGCCACGTCCAGTGCCATGCGGCTCTGGCTGGCTTGCAGTTCGGCGCGGGTGCGCTCGAAATAAACCAGCAGCAGGCTGAGCGCAATAATGATTTCCAGCATAACAGCGATAACATAGCCCCAGGGCGCGAACCACTCCACCGGGCGCAGGAAGGGGTAATCCAACTGGTGAATCCCCAGCAGGATAAATGCCCAGCCGGCCACCTTTTTGTTATTGGTATCGAAGCGCGTCGAACGCAGGATAACGATGCCGGCGTAAATTTTGGTCACACCCAGCGCGAACGATGTCGGCAGGCTGATCGCCGGCGCGGGAAGCTCCGCCGCCAGGGCGACCAGTACCCAGACCATCACAGTCCCGGCGAGCAGCGCCCACCGGCGCGGGAAATGTTGGTCGGTAAAACGATACGCCCCCCACAACAGCAGCAGCGCCAGCAGCAGGCCCAGAATTTCGTCAAGGCCGGCCAGCGCGGGGGAAACGGTGCTGACCTGCCCTAAAATGAGCAGCGCGTAGCGGATCGGCAGTGTCGCCCAGGCATAAAACCAGATGCGAATATAGGGTTGATTATCCAGGCTGTACAGCCGGGAGTAAACCCAGACCAGGATAAGCGCCCCGCAAAAAGATGCAGTCAAAGCCGGGAGCAGCGGCGACACTCGCTTTCCCCTCTCACTGCCAATAAACCGCCCCACATATCTCTATTGTAACATGACATTTGCGGGTGGGCAGGCGTAAAGCTTTATGCTTCATTAACCGTGGCGCTGCATAAAACGCTCCAGCCGCTCCAGGGCGGTTTCGATATTCTGCCGGCTGGTGGCATAACAGGCGCGGATGTGGCCGGTCCCACTGCGCCCGAAGGCGCTGCCGGGAATGACAGCGACCCGTTCTTCATACAGCAGCCGCTCGCAAAATTCCTCATCCGCCATGCCGGCGGCAGCGATGCTGGGGAAAGCGTAAAACGCGCCGCGCGGCTCGAAACAGGCCAGCCCCAGACGGTTGAAACCATCCACGATCAGGCGGCGGCGCGCGTCGTACTCCGCCACCATCGCCCGCACGGCGTCGTCGCCGTTTTGCAGCGCCTCCACCGCCGCGACCTGGCCGGTGGTGGGCGCGGACATAATCAAATACTGGTGCAGTTTACGAACGGCCTCCATGATGGCTGGCGAGGCAGTGACATAGCCGATGCGCCAGCCGGTCATGGCAAACGATTTGCTCATGCCGCTTAATAAAATCGTGCGCTCGTACATACCCGGCAGCGCGGCAAAACTGACGTGCTGCGTGCCGTAGACCAGCCGTTCGTAAATTTCGTCGGAAATCACAACCAGATCGTATTTTTCCGCCACCGCCGCGATTTCATCCAGCCGTTCGCGCGATAAAATCGCGCCGGTCGGGTTGTTGGGGTAGTTGATGAGGATGGCTTTGGTGCGCGGCGAAATGGCCGCTTCAAGCTGCGCGCCCGTGACCTGAAAATCGTCCTCGGCGCGGGTATCCACTACCACCGGCACGCCGCCCGCCATATCCACCGCTGCCGGATTGGAGACAAAACAGGGCTGCGGAACCAGCACCTCGTCGCCCGGATCGAGGATGGCTTTTAAGGCCAGCCACATACCCTCGCTGACGCCGACCGTGACCAGAATCTGATTGTCGGGGTTATAATGCAGGCCGTGCAGCCGTTCGATATAGGCCGAAATGGCCCGCCGCAGTTCAACGGTGCCGGAATTGGACGTATAGCGCGTTTCCCCCTGGCGCAGCGACTCGATGCCTCTGGCTATAATTCGTTCCGGCGTGACAAAATCCGGCTCCCCGATGCCCAGCGTCACCACATCCGTCATGGTGGCGGCGATGTCGAAATAGCGGCGGATGCCGGAAGGACGCAGGTTCTGAACACTGTGGGCGACATAATTCCGCATGGTGCTGTCTCGCTGATTGTGGTTGGTTTGTTTAATTATAATCACACCGCTGCGCCGCGCCCACACCCGGTTCAATGAAGCCGGCGCAAAAACAAACACGTGGGCGCGTTCCGGCGCTATACTCTATAATAAAATCTGAGTGTGGAGTCGCCAGTGAGGAACGGCTGCGTTTTATGGATGTCGGCATCGAGTTCAGTCACTACCGGATTATCGAACACATTGGGCGGGGCGGCATGGCCGATGTCTGGTCGGCACGGGACAACCGCCTGCACCGCACCGTCGCCATCAAAACTATCGCCCGCGATCTATCCCAGGATGTCGAGCCGGTCAAGCTGTTCGAGCAGGAAGCCCGGACGATTGCCCAGTTGGAACATCCTCATATTCTGCCGATTTACGACTTTGGCGAGTACGACGACCAGCTTTATATCGTCATGCGTTACGTCACGGGCGGTTCGCTGGAAAGCCTGCTGGCGCGCGGGCCGCTGCCGCTGCCAGAGGCCATGCGCTACGCCAGGGATATCGCCACCGCACTGGATTATGCCCACTCCAACAACGTCATTCACCTGGATTTAAAGCCGTCCAATATTCTGATGGACAGCAACCTGTCGCCCTACCTGGCCGACTTCGGCCTGGCGACAGTGATCGGCCCGGAGGGACGGGCAGCCAACCCTGGTTACGGCACACTGCTGTATATGGCCCCGGAGCAGCTTACGGCCAGCGTCCTCGACCACCGCGCCGACATTTACAGCTTCGCCATCCTGCTGTTCCAGATGTTCACCGGCGAACTGCCCTTCGATGCCACCACCTCGCTGGCGCTTAAACAGCTTCAGTGGCAGGAAGACCTGCCGGAACTGAGCAAACTGGGCGGGGAAGCCGCCGAGGTGCTGACGCCCATCCTGCGGCGCGGCACGGCCCTGGACGCCGCCAGCCGCCCCGACCGCGTGACCGACCTGATTACGGAAATCGAAGCGGTGCTGGCGCAGCTTTCCGGCGTCCGGCGCGAAATCGAGACCGTAGACGATATACGGCTGGTGGACTCCGGCGACCTGGGCGCGACCGTCAACCTGCGGATGCCGGCCACCACCACCCAGGCCGGCCAGGACGTGATGGCGCGGCTGGAAGCCAGGGACATTTACGACCGGGCGCGCCGCGCCTGGGCGCAGGGGCGCTTCCTGCTGGGCATGACGCACTTTATGCTGATGAGCGATTTTTACATGCGCGCCGAAGAACACGGCCTGGAACTGGACGAGCTGGGGACGCAGATGCTGCTGCGCGGCGCGCTGGAATACGACCACGAAATCGCCTACTGGTGGGGCAGGCTGGACGACGAAAACCGGCGCTGGGTGGCGCTGCACACCATCCGCAGCGCCAACGCCCCGGCGCGGGTGCGGGCGCTCTACCGGCTGGAAACCCTGCCGGACAGCGACCCGCCTAAAATTCCGCTGTTGGTGGCGCAGGCGCTTTCGGTCGAAACCAACGAACCGGCGCGGCTGGCCGCCATTCACGTGCTGGGGACGCGCGCTCAACGTGGCAAAGCCGGGGGATCAAGCGGCGCTTACGGTGCGGTGGTCAAGCCGAGCAGCGGTTTGACCGGCAGGCTGCTGACCACGACGACGCGGCTGGGCATTCAACTGGACGCCCCGCCGCTGTGGCGCGAGTTTGTGTATACCCCGGACATCGATCACCTGCTGGCCGAAAACGCCCTGGATGCGGATTCGCCCCAGGTGGCCGAACTGGCAGCCCGCACTATCGGGCGCATCCGGTCGCTGGAAGCGGTGGATGTGATCGCCGAGGCGCAGCGCAAAAACCAGCCCGGCGCGCTGCGGGCGCTGGCTTTCGTGCGCGACGAGTCACCGTCGCTTCCGCCGGCGGTCAGCGCGCGGGGGCGGCTGTATGCCTGGCTGGCGAACACCTGGCGGCGCATGACCGACAACCCGCTGCAAAACGTCTGGCGGTTTATGTTCGCTTTAATCGGCGCGGCGCTGGCGATGGGCGCACACGTTTTTCTGACCTTTCGCAGCGAGGCCATTTTTAACGCCGACCGCTGGGGCAAAACCATCTCCATCGGCCTGACGTTCGGCATGTTCGTGGCGGCGCTGGTTTTTCTCGCCGGCGAGTATTCCAGCCGGATGCGCGGTTTCTGGCCCTGGTGGGCGCGGGCGGCGCTCAGTTCCATCACCGGGCTGCTGTGGGGGACGCTGACGTGGGGGGCGTTCACCTGGTTCTTTTTTAATTACGTGCCGGACTGGGGCGTGATGGCCTTCGCCGGGGCGGGGCTGGCGCTGGGGTTCGTGCTGTCGGCGGCCTTGAACCTGCGCGGGTGGGCGGCGGCGCTGGTGACGGCGGTCGCCACCTATCTGCCGCTGTACATTATGTTTCATTTTTTCTGGACGGGCGACCTGATCGTGCCGATTCCGTTTTCCGCCGATGTGCTGGCGAACCCAGTGGCCGTCTTGTATTACGATTACCCGGAGCAGATTTTTACGCTGGCGATTCCCGTGGCGCTGCTGATCGCCATCGGCGGCCACGCGCAGGCGCTGTGGACGGACGCGCGCGCCGCGCTGGCGTATTTAAAAGCGCGCCGGCGTCCTGCCCCGCCGTCCGCCGCTGCCGGGGTGGAAGCGGCGGTTTCGTAGAAATTTAGTAGAACCTATCCATAAACCGGTTGATCTGACAGCAGAACAGTGGGCTGAAGCCCACTGTCTGGTGGGTTTACGGATAAACTCTTAGATGGGCGCTAAACCACCCGCACCGGCGTGCCGACCTCCGCCCAGTTGAAGAACCATTCGGCCTCCCCCACCGGCAGGTTAACGCAGCCGTGACTCATCGGGCGGCCAAAGTTGTTGTGCCAGTACGTGCCGTGAATGCCGTAACCCTGGTAAAAATACATGGTGTACGGCACCTGCGGCAGGAAATAATCCGGCCCGCTCATATCGTCGGCCACGTATTTGACGTAGACCTTATAATCGCCCTTGACGGTCGGCGTGGCGGGCAGGCCGGTAGAAACCAGCCGCGAGCGCACCAGCTGGCCGTTTTCGTAGGCGAAGATGCGCTGGGCATCGGTTGAGACGACGATGGATTTCCCCGTATTGGTTGGCGCGGGCGGCGCTTCGGCGGCGGTCGGCTCGTACACGCCCGCCGCCGGGATGATAAGCTCCTGGCCGACGTACAGCAAATCGGGGTTGGCAATGCCGTTCAGGTTGGCAATGTCCGCCACCGATACGTTGTACAGCTTGCCGATCAGTCCCAGTTCCTCGCCGGGGGAGACGATATGCGTGGTGGTCGCGCCGCTGTACGACCCGCCCGGACGGATGCTGACCGGCTCGACCGTGAACATATCCAGTTCAAACAGGCCGTCGGCCAGTTCCCCGGCGGCGTCCACGCGCAGCCGGTCGAGCATCACCGGGATGTCCATCGCGCGCCCCGGACGGTTGGCGGTCGCTTCGATGTTCACCCGGTCGCTCAGGTTCAAAAAGCCGAACTGCGCCTGGTTAAGATCAACGCGGTAAACCGGTTGCAAAGCCGCGTTGGCGTCCGCCGCCAGCGCCGCTTCGATACTGGCGTCCACATCCACCGATACGCCGATGTCCGCCAGGGGCAGCAGCCAGCTCCGGTCGCCATCCACGAAGGTCGCCGAAGGGTTGGCGACATACGGGCGCAGCCGCTCGGCGGCTTCCCGCGCGGACTGGCCGCTCAGGGGGACGCCGGCCACCTGTACGCCGGACGGCACGCGCTCCGGCATCAGCAAAATCAGCGCCAGCAGACCCAGCATCCCCAAAAACAGCGTAAAACCGGCCATCACCGCGCCGCCGACCAGCAGCCAGACCCGGTAATCTGGGCGCTTCGGCGTGCGTTTAACAGGCCGTTGGGGATGAGGTGCAGGTAAAGGTGAACTCTGCGGCTGCATGGCGATTTCGCTCTTGACTATCGTCTTTATTCATTATAGGCGCTTCAGCCGTCCGCGTTTGGCGCGGCTTGAACGCCCAACCCACGACTGCCCTACGCGCCGGTTGGAGTCCGGTTGGGAACCCGCTTTGAACATCCCCGAACGTGAACTTACTGCCCCTGGCCGAGCGAAAAACCCGGTTCGCCGTCGAACGTACACAGGTTTTCGGTCTTGATGAAGTCGAATCCGTCGTTCGCCACGCGCTCCAGCAGCCGCACGATCTGGCCGTGATGCAGCGCCCCGCCGGTGGACATAAAACGCGCGCGCCAGTGATCCACGCAGAACGTCTCCGGCGAGCCGTTCGGCCACACCTTCTGGCCGCGATTGCTAATCATCATCAGTTCCAGGCCGTCGCCGTTTAACTGGCGCAGTTTTTCGCCCAAAATGTTCGGGTCGCGCCCGGCTTCGTCCCAGGCCAGGAACACATCCACGCCCACTGTTTCCTTACGGGCAGGCGGGCGAACCGCCGCAGCGCCGCCGGGCGGGATGCTTTCGCCCGCCGCATAGCTGACCGGCTTGAGAGTTTGCGGCGTTTGCCCCAGGCGCGCCACCACCGCCTCGGCAAATTCCTTCGTGCCGACCTTCTGCCGGCTGACGCCCTCGCGAAAGATGTCGTAAGTATGCACGCCGTCCTCAATCGTCCGCAGCCAGGCGTTATGCACCCGTTCGGCCACTTCCGGCTGGCCGATGTGAACCATCATCATTACGCCGGCCAGCAGCAGGCCGGACGGATTCGCCAGGTTTTGCCCGGCGCGGCGCGGGGCGCTGCCATGAATGGCCTCGAACATGGCCGCGTGTTCCCCGATATTGGCGCTGCCCGCCAGCCCCACCGAACCCGCGATCTGCGCGGCCACGTCCGACAGCACGTCGCCGTACAGGTTCGGCAGCACGATCACATCAAAATTTTCCGGCGTATCGGCCATTTTGGCCGCGCCGATGTCCACAATCCAGTGTTCATTTTCGATGTCCGGGTACTCGGCGGCGATTTCGTCAAAAACCCTGTGGAACAGGCCGTCGGTCAGTTTCATGATGTTATCTTTGGTGAAGGCCGTCACTTTCTTGCGGTTATTGCGCCGCGCGTACTCGAAGGCGTAGCGGATGATTTTTTCGCTGCCGGGGCGGGTGATGAGTTTTAAACACTGGTACACCTCGTCCGTCTGCCGGTGTTCGATGCCCGCGTACAGGTCTTCTTCGTTCTCGCGGATAATCACGATGTCCATAACTGGGTGTTTGGTTTTGATGAAGGGGTGGTAGCTGGCGCAGGGGCGCACGTTGGCGTACAGGCCCAGCGTCTTGCGCGTGGTGACGTTGATGCTCTTAAAGCCCGTACCCTGCGGCGTGGTCAGCGGCGCTTTATAAAAAACTTTCGTCCGCCGCAGCGACTCCCACGCTTTCGGCTCGATGCCGGACGTGTTGCCGGACAGGTACACTTTTTCGCCCACCTCGACGGTTTCGATCTCAATCGCAGCGCCGGCGGCCTGCAAAATGTGCAGGCTGGCGCTCATGATCTCCGGGCCGATGCCGTCGCCATACGCGACCGTGATAGGGGTTTTCGGGGTCATGCTGCTTTCCTCCTGTAAACAACAAAAAAGGCCAACGTCAAACGCCCCGGTGGGCGAAAAACGTTGGCCTACTTCACAACCAGCCAATTCAGCATGGCGTTTTGTGCGGTCTGCCGAATTAAACAAAAAGTGTACAATACAAGCGGCGTTTAGCAAAGGGGACGAGATGAGCAGTTGTTGAGAGCCTGCGCGCCCGGCGCGTTCTCACTCGGAATTTATGGATAAACCTGATCCTGAGTGGACAGCGGGCTTCAACCCGTTGCCAGTGGGCTAAAGCCGCCAGTGGGCTAAAGCCGCCAGTGGGCTAAAGCCGCCAGTGGGCTGAAGCCGCCAGTGGGCTGAAGCCGCCAGTGGGCTGAAGCCCACTGTCTATCAGGCTCATTCTTTTCCGTTTATCCATTGGCTTCGGAGGGTGTATGGAAACCGAAAAGATCGCCTACAAAACCGACTTGGACGGCGTGGACTGGGAGGAAATGCGGAATACGCTGATCGCCGACGACTTCGATAACGGGCGCAGCGTGGAGCAGTATCAGCGTTCGTTCGAGAATACGTATGCAGTATGTATTGCCTATGCCGAGGGCCGCATCATCGGCACAGCGCGGGCGCTGTCCGACGGCGTGTGCAACGCCTATATCGTGGACGTGTGGACTTACAGCCCCTACCGGCGGCGCGGCATCGCCCGCACGATGATTCAATCCCTGCTCGACCGGCTGCCCGGCCAGCACGTTTATCTGTTCACCGACGATGCGCCTGACTTTTACCGCCGCCTGGGTTTTAAAGATCGCGGTTTTGGTCTGGAAATTTTGTCCGGCCAGTGGTTGGTTAACGATACCCGGTGACGGTCGAACGGCGTTCGATTTTTCGGCCACCGGGCATCGAAGACGCGGGTTAAACGGCTCAGTCCGCCGCCGCCTGCGCCGCTTCCTGGGTTTGAAGCTGCGCCTGTTCATCCTTGAGTTTTATCACGCGAAAGCTTTCGGCATAGGCGTAACCGTGTTTTTGGCCTTCTTCGGCGGCCCACTTACGCACCATGTCCGCCACTTCTGCCCCAACCTGAGAACGGTGGCACAGCAGTGCCTCCACCTTACGCTCGATGGTGGCGCTCACATCCACGACTGTATCGGCATGGTCGGAAAACATCGTCCACAGTTCGTCCACATCATGCGGCTCGTACCCTTCGGCCAGCAGTTCGCGGAAAATAGGGCGCGTCCCCGCGCTGGGGAAGGTGGCATAAACGGCGGCCTCGGCGGCAGCGCGGTGGTCGGGGTGGTTGATGTAAAAATTGCCGGCGAAAACCAGGGTTGGGTCGGCACACACAACCCGATGAGGCTTTAACTCGCGGATCAAACGAGTCAGATCGCGGCGCAGTTCCAGGGTATGCTGGAGCGTGCCATCCGGGTAGCCCAGAAAACGCACGTCGCTGACGCCAACGACCGCCGCAGCCTGGCGCTGCTCGGCTTCCCGCACGCGCACCAGCTCCTCAAGGTCGGCGTCCGGGGCGTTGCTGCCCGCCGCGCCGTCGGTGACGATGCAGTATGTGACCTGATGGCCTTCATCCGTCCAGCGGGCGATGCTGCCCGCGATGCCGAATTCGATGTCGTCGGCATGGGCGACGATAACCAGGATTCGTAAAGACATAAGCCGCTTCAACCTCCATTCCAGCACGACCGGACGGCAATCATAACACGCGGGCAGAACGGAGAGAAGTGCGGACGTTCAGCCGGTTTTTTCCGGGTTCAGACGTTCGATGTCGGCCAGGGCTTCCCCGGCGAAGCGGCACAGCAGCCCCAGCAGCGCCAGGTCGGAATCGTCAAACGGCTCGTCGCCCGGTTTATTGAGCGCCTCGATGACGCCGTACACCCGGCGGTCGCCGATGAGCGGCGCGGCGGCGATAGACTGCGTGTGGAAGGTGAACTGGTCATCAATGGTGTGGGAAAAACGTGGGTCGCGGCGCACGTCCCGCACCAGGGTCGGCTGCGCGTTTTTAATCACCCAGCCGGCGATGCCCTCGCCCGCCGGGATGCGGTAGCCCCTGAGGTTGGCGGCCAGCACACCGCGCACCAGGACGAACACCAACTCGTCGGTTTCGTCGTCCAGCAGCATCAGCGAGCCATCCGGGGCATTCAGCAGATTAAGCGCCCTGGTGAAGATGTCGTCCAGCAGCGGCAGCAGTTCGGCGTCGCTGGTGATGCTGCGCGTGGCGCGGGTCAGGTCGTTGAGTATCTGGACAAATTCGCGCAGATCGCGCAGTTCTTCCTGTAATTGTTCGTTTTCAGCCTGCAAGCGGGCGTTTTCGCGCCGCATGATGGCGACGGGATTCGTAACCATCGGGGAAATCTCCGCATTTCAACAACTATTTTTCTCATTGTAACGATATTTTTACAGCGCGCGAACCGACGGTTAATGGACGGTTAGAATACGCCCGTTCAGATGACGCCCAGCGCCGTGCTGATAAGCGGGCTGAGGTGGCGTTCCAGGGCGTGGAAGGAGTAGTGTTTTTGAGCGATGGCGTAGTTGTGGGTGACGATTTCGGCGGTGTGGGCGGCGTCGTCCAGCAGGCGCGCGGCCTGCCGCACCGTGTCGTCGGTGATAAAATCCTCAAAAGCGACCACGCGAAAACCTTTCGGCTGGATGTCGGTTTTGAAGATTTCGTAGCTGCTCATGACCAGGGGGCGGCGGTAATAGATGGTTTCGAGGAAGGCGTTGCCGAAACCCTCCACCCGCGAGGGATACGTGACCAGATTGGCCTGCTGGTAGATGTCCGCCAGCGAAAAAATGGTTTTCCCATTCGAGTCCGTCTGGCGCACGTGGTTGAACTGATCGGCGGCGAAAAGTGTCCGCACGCCCATTGCCTCGCTGTAATCGCGCAGAAAATCGGCATACGCCCGGCCTTCGTCCCCGGCGGCGTGGGAAATCAGCAGCGTACATTTGCGGCCCAACCGCCGGGCGAGGTTGATGGCGAGTTCGATGCGCTTGCGCGGCACAATGCGCGTCGGCTGGAGCAGCAGGCTTTCGTCGGCAGCGATGTTCAGCGCCGCGCGCAGTTGGCCGGTGACGGCATCCGGCGGCGAAGGCGGCGTCTCGAAGTCCATCACGTTAGGGATCAGCACCGAACTGACCCCGGCGCGCAAGGCGAGCTGCCGCGCGGCGAACGAGTTGATGACCACGTGATAAACCGACGGCAGCGTGGGCGGGAAGGCCGCCCGCAGGTAATCATTGGCGGCGCTGACGGCGAACCGCTCCCGTTCCCAGGTGAAATCGTGGTGGTGGGCGATGGTCGGCAGGTTGGTTTCGGCGATAAACTCGGTGATCGCCAGCCCCAACGGCACGTTCATCGGAATGGAGAGCGCGTTTTCGACGATCAGCAGATCGGGTTGGAAGCGCCGGTAAAACTGGTAGAGATGCTGTTTGATGTGGGCTTTGATTTTTTGAATCGTGTCCGACGTTTCCGGCGAGCGCATGTAGTCGTCAAACAGGTCGGCTTGCAGCCGCAGGATGTCCGGGTGGTGGAAGTGCGCCTCCGGCACGTGGTACGAATATTCGTCCGGCCATTCCAGTTCTCCGGCGAAATAAAAACAATCGTAATTTAACGCGCCCAGAATATCCACCCATTTGACGGTTTCCAGCGAAACACCGTCCATCCCGGCCAGACGGGTGGCGACAAAACCAATCCGTTTTCGAGCCGTTTTTTGATTACCGTCCATGCCGCGCCATTCATTAACGACGGCTGCGCCCACGCCCGCGTTTGGGTTTTTCGTATTCCTCGTCGTATTCGTCGTCGGCCACTTCTTCCAGTTCGCCGTCCTCGGTCAGCCGCATACGGCGGTCGCGCTTCGGTTTGGCATCGTAGTAGGCCTCGGTGCGGCGCTGACGCTCGCGTTCCAGTTCCTGCTGTACCAGCCGCTCGCGTTTTTCCGCGCCCGGCCCATACTTATTGTAGTATTCCATGAAATTCGCCACCACGCCAATGCCCCAGAAAAAAGTGATGAAAATCGGCCAGGGAAAACCCAGATCGCCAACAGGAAGCTGGCCGTTTTCGAAGATGGCGGTGAACAGGTCTTGCGCTCCTGCCCACATGCTCCAGAACACCAGGTTCATGACGATGTAAATCGTCAGGTGGATGATAAAACCGTTGCGCTCCTCGTACCGCTTCTGGATGCGGCGGCGCACGCGCTCCTCGTCGGAGATGGGTTTTTTGTTTTCGTCAACCGCTTCCTGGATCGAACGCACAATTTCGGCCACCACGCCGCCGCCGCGCCGGACGCCCTGCTCGATTTTTTGCCCCACATCGTCCCAGTTGACACCGCCCATATCCAGGCGCGCTTCCACGCGGGGCGGGGCCGGGGGTTTGGGTGGCACGGGCGACGGAATGCTGACATAACGTTTGCTACCGCTGCTGCCGGCGCGGGGCGATTGATCGGTGATGGTAGGCGCGTCGTCCATCGGCTGCGGGCGCGCCGGGGCGGCATCCGGCCTCTGGGCCGGGGACATCACCCGCAGGCCGGATTCGTTTAGCGCCTGCCGGAAGTCGGCCATCAGGTCGGCGGGGGTGGCGTAACGCTCCACCGGGTTTTTCGCCAGCGCCTTAACCAGCACGCTTTCAACTGCCGGCGGCACGTTCGGGTTAACCTTCGAGGGCATGGGCAGCGGGGTATAAATGTGGTCGTGGACGATGGCGTAGGGCGTATCGGCGTTGAACGGCACGCGCCCGACCACCATTTCGTAGAGGATGACGCCGAACGAATAAACATCGGTACGGGCGTCCAGCTCGCGCTCGCCGCGCGCCTGCTCTGGTGAGATGTACTGAGGCGTGCCGAGGATCATATCCTGGCTCAGGGTGGATTCGCCGGCCTGGGCGATGCGCGCCAGCCCGAAATCGGTCAGGTAGGGCGTGCCGGAAGCGTCCAAAACGATATTCGAGGGTTTGATGTCCCGGTGCAGCACGCCGCGTTCGTGCGCGTAGGTCAGCGCCTCGGCGATAGGCGTCATGATCTGGACGACCTGCTCCAGCGGCAGCGGCCCGGCGGAAAGCAAGTTTTTGAGCGTGCGCCCCTCGATGTATTTCATCACCAGGTAGGGCTGGCCTTCGGTTTCGGCATAGTCGTAAACCTGCACGATATGCGGGTGTTCCAGCTTGGCGACGATCTGGGCTTCGCGCGCGAAGCGGGTCTGGAAATTGGGGTCGTCCAGGAAAGCCTGGTGCATGACCTTGATGGCGACATGGCGGTCGAGTTTGGCGTGGTAGGCTTTATAAACACTCGCCATGCCGCCCTGCCCAAGCTGCCCCACGATCTGATACGGGCCGACCATCTGCCCTTCGTACAACGCCATACCGCGCCCCTCGTGAAACTGTTTTAGCGTGTTATTATGGATTATAGACGACATGGGGCAGGCGTTCAATTAACCACGCTTGTGTTTTTCGCTGGCTTCCCATTCGTCTTCGATCACATCCAGCAGTTCGCCCTCGTCGGACAGCCGCAGGTGGCTGCGTTTGGGCTTGTCCGCTTCGTAAAAACGGCTGCGCTCGCGTTCGATCTCGCGCTCGATGGCGCGGTCACTCATCTCCGCAAACCAAAATTGCAGGCCATGAAGCAGCACCGCCAGCCCCCACGCGCCGGCGATCAGGATCAGCGCCGTCGGCGGCACATGCAGAATCCACAGGCCGACGATAATCACCAGATACATCACAATATGCGCGACCATCTCATAACGGCGGTGGAAGCGGCGCTCCACCCGCTGCCGGATCGAATCAAAATCCGGCTCGCCGGCGCCCGCTGCGAAGGCCGCGCCGGGTTTTGGCTGCCTGGCAGCTTTCGACAGCATGGCCGTTCGCGCCAGCAGCAGGCCCCCGATGGCGACCATCGCCAGGATGATAATCTCACCTAAACCGATTAACAGCATCGTTT
Source organism: Anaerolineae bacterium (assembly GCA_026645945.1). Classification (GTDB taxonomy): domain Bacteria; phylum Chloroflexota; class Anaerolineae; order Aggregatilineales; family Phototrophicaceae; genus CFX2. Next base: position 14,126 of record JAPKMO010000038.1, on the reverse strand, counting down.
CCCCCTGCTGCTAAAGTGTCTGGCGGCGCTTCGTCCGACCATTCGTCGTCCACGATGTCCAGCAGCTCGCCTTCGTTAGAAAGGTGCAGCCTGCCGCGTTTGGCTTTTTCGACGGGCGCGGCGTCGTCCAGCATCATATCATCCAGCCCCAGCCGCGCGTATTCGATTTCCCGCACCATCAGGGTTTTGCGCCGTCGGTCGTTCCAGTTTTTCGAGCCGATGGCAAAAGCGGACAGCCCGTGCAGGAACAACCCCGTCGCCCAACCTACCGACAGCATAATGATGGCCGCCAGCACATCGTCCGTCAGCATAAAGTTCGACGACGTGGAGGGAACCAGAACCCACGTCACCATCATAAAGACGAAAAATATCATGCAGTTGACGGCAAACAGCGCGATCTGCCCCCGGCGGCGTTCCTGCTGAAGTTCAACTTCCACCCGGCGGCGGATGGCCGCGTAATCCAGTTGGTTATCGCGCATGATGTTTTCCTCGGATTCAGAAAGCAGCTTAAAACTCCGCCCTCTGCTCGGACACTATCTTATTTCCTTGTACGCAAAATGAGGTATTCGGGTTGTGAATCAGTCCCGGTTGTGGTCTTCATCCCAGCGAATGAGTTCCGCCAAGAAGCTGTCTACCCAGATGTAGGCGAAACCGACCAGCGCCGGTGGCAGCAGCAGACCGGCCAGGCCGAACACCCGGCTGAACGCGACCGAAAACAGCGCCACCACCAGCCCGAAAAAGACGAACACGCAGCCTCGATAAAGTCTCATCCGAACACCCCCGCCCCATGACATCCCCGTTACATGATGTATACGCCGCCGGTCGAAAATATGTTCAAAAATCGGGCTGTCCGGGTGTTATGGCGCGGCAGGACGCCGGAGGAACAGCGCCGTGCGCGTCACTTCCACGCACACCGCGCCGTCCTGGTTGCGCCCGGTGTGTTTCATCGTCACCAGTCCGGCGCCGGGGTTGGACTGGCTGTCCCGTTTGCTCAGAATTTCCGTCTCCACATACAGCGTATCGCCGTGAAAAAGCGGATGCGGATGGTTGACCTGTTCGTAACCCAGGTTAGCGATGATCGTCCCCTGCGTCAGATCAGCGACTGTCAGGCCGACGACCAGCCCCATCGAAAAGATGCCGTTGACGATGCGCCGCCCAAAGCGCGTTTGCGCGGCGAAGTCCTCGTTCAGGTGCAGCGGCTGCGGGTTCATCGTCAGGCTGCAAAACAGCACGTTGTCGGCCTCGGTGATCGTGCGCCCCAGCTCATGCTGGATACGCATCCCGACCGTTAAATCCTCGTAATATTTGCCGGACATCGCCGGTTCACCCGCCCGTCCGGCCTTCAAATTCGCTGGCCTGGGCTTCGCCAACCGGCGCGCGGCGGAAAGTATCCTGCCCGACCATCGTGGCCGCCCAATCATCTTCCGGGGCGGTTTCGCGGGTTAGCAGCCAGCTTGTCGCCAGCACTTCCTCGCCGTTGATGATCTGGTACTGCCCCGACCAAGCGGTGACGGAGTGCTGGTTGACATATTCGTTGTTCCAGCACACCACAAAACCCACGCTGCGGCTGCCACCAAACGCGCGCGTATCGCTCATGCCGCTTACGTCGAAGGTGGTATGCGGCTCGTTGTCATTCGACGTGTGGTATTTTCCCTCGATACGGCCATCATGCGCGACGGACAGCACCAGCCGCGAGCCGCGCTGGCCGTACCACGTCCCGGCTAAACCTTTCACGATTCGACTACCCTTTCCGATTCACGCGAATTATTTTATGGATAAACCATTAGACTGTGCCTGATCCTGAGTGGACAGTGGGCTTCAGCCAAGACAGTGGGCTTTAGCCCGTTGCCAGCGGGTTTCAGCCAAGACAGTGGGCTTTAGCCCGTTGCCAGCGGGTTTCAGCCAAGACAGTGGGCTTCAGCCCACTGTTTATCAGGCCCATTCTTTCCGTTCATCCATTAACTCATTATACCGCCGTGACCAGGATGGGACGATCTTTGGTAATGACGACGGTATGTTCATACTGCGCCACCAGACTGCCATCGGGCGTTTTCAGCGTCCAGCCGTCGGCAGCCGTGACGATGTGGCTGGCGCGGGTGGAAACGAACGGCTCGATGGTAATGACCAGCCCTTCCTTAAGGATGTCGTTGGCACGTTTGTTAAAAAATCCCGGCACGCTGGGCGGCTCGTGCAGCTTGCGCCCCACGCCATGACCGGGCAGATCGCGGATGATGTGGAAGCCGCAGCGCCGCACCTCATTTTCCATTGTCCGCCCGATGTCATAAATGCGGTTGCCGGCACGCGCCGCCGTCAGCCCTTTTTCCAGCGCCGACCGGGTGCAGTCGGCCAGCTTTTGTTTCAGCGGCTCCACCGGCAGCATCGGTACAGTCGCGCCGGTATCGGCAAAATACCCGTCCAGTTCCGCCGATACGTCTATATTGACCAGATCGCCGGTCTGAATCACCCGGCTGCCGGGGATGCCGTGCGCCGCCTCGTCATTGATGCTGATACAGGTCGCGCCGGGGAAGTTGTAGGTTAAAATCGGGGCGGAGCGCGCGCCTTCCTTCCGAAGCAGCTCCGCGCCGATGGCGTCCAGTTCGCCGGTGGTGATGCCGGAGCGCAGGCTCGCGGTCATCTTTTGCAGGGTTAGCCCCACGATTCTGCCGATTCGCAGCAGGCCGATCAGGTCTTTTTCCGATTCGATAGACATAATATCCCTTTATAATCACGGTATGGTTATATCGCCGGCAGGCGGCGGCAGGATATAATCCACACAATTCCCTCAGTATAACGCGCAAGGCTTAAGCAAGGAACACCGATTAGAAGTTGAACCAGGCCGCACTCACCGGAAAGTATTCGATATGCTCGATCTTTCGATCATCATCGTCAACTGGAACACCCGCGATCTGCTGGCAAAATGCCTGCGTGATGTCGAAACAACCGTCAAAAACGTTTCCTACGAAACCTGGGTGGTGGACAACGCCTCCGGCGACGGCAGCCCGGAGATGGTGCGCCGCGATTTTCCGAATGTCCGCCTGATCGCCAATACCGAAAATGTCGGCTTCGCCCGCGCCAACAACCAGGCCATGCAGGCCGCCGAAGGGCGTTATATCCTGCTGCTGAACAGCGACGCTTTTGTTAAAGAGCGGGCGATAGATCATATGGTGGCCTTCCTAGACGAACGCCCGCAGGCCGGGCTGGCGGGCTGCAAGCTGCTGTACGAAGATGGGCGATTGCAGCCGTCCTGCTACCGCTTCCCGACGCTGTGGAGCGAACTGGTGATCGCCTTCGGGCTGGACAAACTGTTCCCTAAAAACCCGCTGTTTGGCGGTTATGCCATGACCGACTGGGACTACGGCGACGTGCGCGAAGTGGACGTGATTATGGGCGCGTTCATGCTGGCGCGCGCCGAGGCGGTGCGGCAGGTCGGCCTGATGGACGAGAGCTTTTTTATGTACTCGGAAGAAGTGGACTGGTGCTACCGCTTCAAACAGGCCGGCTGGAAGGTCTACTTTACCCCGGAGGTGGAAACGGTGCATCTGTGGGGCGGCAGCAGCCGGGCGGTGAAGGTCGAAACGCTGCTGCGCCTGTACCGCAGCCGGGTGCATTTTTTCCGCAAGCATTACGGCAGGCTGGCGGCGGTGCTGTACAAACTCATCCTGGGTATCAACTGCCTGATTCGCATCGTCCCCGGCGCGCTGTATTACCTGCCGCGCCCGACCAGCCGACCCAAACATGCTGCTTTCCGCCAGCTTCTCCGCGCGCTGCCGGGGTTTTAGGAGGATGGTTTGAAGTTCCTTGCCCTGGAACGGGAAGTCCCCGGTATATCAGATGAGCAGTTCGCGCCGCATTTGAAGGCCGAGGACGCCCGCACCTGGGAACTGTACCTGGACGGCGTGATCCGTGAGCTGTACTTCCGCGCCGACCGGCACGAAGCGGTGCTGGTGCTGGAATGCCCCGACATGGATGCCGCCCGCGCCGCGCCCGATTCGCTGCCGCTGGTGCGCGAAGGGTTGATTACGTTCGAGATCATCCCGCTCGCGCCGTATCCCGGCTTCGCCCGCCTGTTCGGGGATGGCGGTTAACGCTGGTTCGATGCCGTTTCCGGCGGTACAATTCTCCTCACTGACCGGCCCACACCAGCAGGACGAAACGTTCATGAGCGATTGGAAACCCATCATCGGCCTGGAGATTCATGCCGAACTGCTGACCAAAAGTAAGATGTTCAGCGGCTGCCCGGTGGTAGACAGCGTGGAAGCCTCCCCCAATACCGCCGTTGACCCGGTGTCGCTGGGGCTGCCCGGCACGCTGCCGGTCATCAACCGCCAGGCGGTCGAGTTCGGCCTGATGGTCGGGCTGGCGCTGCACTGCGAAATCCCGCCGGTGAACCAGTTCGCCCGCAAAAACTACTTTTACCCCGACCTGCCCAAAGGCTACCAGATCAGCCAGTACGAGCGCCCGCTGGCGGTCAACGGCTGGCTGGACATCGAAGTGACACCGCCGGACGGCGAGCCGTACCAGAAGCGCATCCGCATCCGCCGCGCGCACCTGGAAGAAGATACCGGCAAGCTGACGCATATCGGCGGGGGCAGCAGCCTGGTGGACTACAACCGCGCCGGTGTGCCGCTGTTGGAGATCGTCACCGAGCCGGACATCAACAGCGCCGACGAGGCCGAAGCCTTCACGCGGACGCTGCGCGCTATCCTACAATACCTGGGCGTGAACAACGGCGATATGTCCAAAGGCGTGCTGCGGGTCGAGCCGAACATCAGCGTGATGCACAAAAACGATGCTGAGTTCCGCACTCGCACCGAGATCAAAAATCTCAACAGCATTCGCAGCCTGTACCGCGCCAGCCTGGCCGAAATCGAGCGGCAGATCAACCTGTGGGAAAGCGGCGGTGAGGTCAAGCAGGCTACGCTGGGCTGGGACGAGGCCAAACAGCGGCTCGTCATCCAGCGTTATAAGGAGCGCGCCGATGAATACCGCTACTTCCCCGAACCCGATCTGCCGGTGGTTGAAATCAGCCGCGAATGGGTGGAGGAAGTCCGCGCCCGCCTGCCAGAACTGCCGGAGGCCAAACGCCGCCGTTTTATGGAAACCTTCGGCCTGAGCGAATACGACGCGCGGCAGCTTGTGGCGGAACAGGCCATCGCCCACTATTACGAAGAAACACTGTCGGCGGGCGTCAATCCCAAGTCGGCGGCCAACTGGATATTAGGCGGGCTGTTCGCGCTGATGAACGAAAAAGGCTTCGAGCGCGAAAACATCGAATCCACCCGCATCACGGCGCGGCAGTTCGCCGAACTGGTGAAACTGGTGGACGCCGGCACGCTGAACAAAGGCACGGCGGCGACGGTGCTGGCCGAAATGTGGGAAACCGGCAGCGACCCGGCGTTGATCGTCGCGGCGCGCGGGCTGGCGCAGGTTTCCGACCAGGATACTATCCGGCAGGCGGTAACAAACGTGCTGGCCGAAAACGCCGCGATGGCGCGGGATTACCTGAACGGCAAAGAAAAGCTCTTCGGGGCGCTAATGGGCCAGGTGATGAAGGCGATGGGCGGCAAAGCCAACGCCCAGGTCGTGACGGACATCCTCAAACAGCAGCTTGAGGCCATGCGCTCGTCTTAGCCGTTTATTATCCTATATATTCTTAACGTCCGGTTTCTGCCGCCAGCCCGGCCCACGCCGACCGCATCCGCTCCAACGCCTCGGCCAGCAGCGCGTGCGGCGCGGCGAAGTTCAGCCGCAGAAAACCTTCGCCGGGTTTCCCGAACAACGCGCCGTCGTTGAGGGCGACGCGGGCATTTTTTAGGAAGAAGTCGTAAGGACGCTCCGGCAGCCCGGCCTCGCGCCAGTCCAGCCAGCTTAAATACGTGCCTTCCGGCTGCGTGAGGTAGACACTGGGGAAGTTTTCCAGCACGTAATCGGTCACATAGCGGCGGCTGCCGTCCAGGTAAGTCAGCGCGGCGTCCAGCCAGGGCTGCCCTTCCTGGTAGGCAGCCAGCGCCGCCGTGTAGCCGGCGCTGCTGATATGCCCGGTGATGCCCGCCGCCGCCTTCTGCATCTGTTTCATCAGGTTGGGGTTCTGGATGACGGCGAAACCGCAGGCCAGGCCGGGGATATTAAAGGTTTTGCTGGGGGCCATCAGGGTGATGGTGCGCGCGGCGACCTCCGGCGCGAGCGCGGCGATAGGTATATGCCGCCGCCCATCGAACAGCAGGTCGCAGTGGATTTCGTCGGAACAGATGACCAGATCGTGCCGGGCGCAGCTTTCCGCCAGGCGTTCCAACTCCCGGCGGCTGTACACACGCCCGACCGGGTTGTGCGGGTTGCAGAGCAAAAACAGGCGGGTGCGCGGTGTGATGGCAGCCTCAAAACGGTCGTCATCCAGCTCGTAATGCAGCATTCGCCCGCTGCTGCCGACGGCCAGTTCGGCCAGGTCGGCGGTTTTGCCAAAGTTCCCCGGCGCGGTCAAAAAAGGCGGGTAAACCGGCGTTTGCATTAGCACGCCGTCGCCCGGCTCGCCAAAAGCGCGGCAGGCCACGTTAAGCGCGCAAACGATGCCGGGCAGGAACAGGATTTCGTCCGGCTGAACCTGCCAGCCGTACAGCCGCGCCAGCCGCTCGCAGATCACCGTTTTCAGTTCTTTGGGATTGAACTCGTAACCGAAGATGCCGTGTTCGACACGGCGGTGCAGCGCCTGAATGACGGGTTCGGGCGAGCGGAAGTCCATGTCCGCTACCCACAGCGGCAGCACATCGTCGTCGTACCATTCCCATTTGGCGCTGCCGGTGCCGCGCCGTTCGATTCGTTCGTCGAAGTTGTAGGTCATGTCGTTTGCCTCAGGAGTCGGGTAGGGGCAGGTCACTGACCTGCGTCATCAAGTGTAGACAACCCGTTTCACGTTCGCAACGTTATGGTCTGTCAACCATCATCGCCTGGACAATTCCCGTTTGCAGGGATACTCATCTATCTCTGCAAGTACCTGACGATTCTCAATATGCGCTTCGTCGTTCATTTGTAGCACACGAACAGTCGTCCGCCCTGCTGGCGTGAGACCTACAATCCGCATGTCGTCCTGAAGCGCAAAATGTTCCGTCCATACTTGTTTGCGCGGATGATAAAGTCGCTCGATCTGACCCGTTAACGGGTCGAACCCCGTCAGGTCGTGACCTTTATGCGCGTTACACTGATAACACGCCAGACACAGGTTATCTTCGTCGTCAGAGCCGCCTTGTTTGACCGGAACAATGTGGTCAACATGAAATGGAGCTGTGCCACTGGTTGAGGCTAACCGGCAGTATTCACAGCAGCCACCGGCGCGCTGTACAATCGCCTGCCGCTGCGCTGGCGAAATGGTCATTCAGACGCCTTCTTGATCTTGAGCCTCATTTTGGCCTTCAGCAGAGACATCATCTGATCCACGCGGACAAAATCGAACATTTCATCACGCTCTTCGGGCGTCAGTTCACCTTCGCCATTAAGTTCCAGCAAATAGTGCGCCCGTTCCTGCAGGTCATCAGGCAGGCGGTAGGCGATGATCTCCTGCGGCGTCGGGTTGGTCGCCAGAAAGTCGGTAATCTCGCCAAAAACAGAACGTACAGGTGCGCTTTGCATGGGGGTTCTCCATGATCTATCCGTTATTATTCTAGCATTTATTCCCCGTCGCAGTCCCGGTTCTGCTCTGTACGAAACCCTGAATAGCCCTGGCCGCCAGTTCATCGTGGGGGATGGCGATGTTCGCGGTCATATCAGCTTCGGCTGTTTGTGCTGCTTGAAGGCCAGGGCTTGATGCAGGATGTCGCGGGCGCTGATTATGCCGCTTTCGCCCTGCGCGCCCAGCATCTCGGCCAGTTCGTTAACGCGCTCGGCTTCGTCATCCAGGGGATGCACCTGCGTCGAAGTACGCTCGCCGCGCACCAGCTTTTTGACGTGATAGTGCCGGTCGCCGTAGCTGGCAAGCTGCGCCAGATGCGTGACCACCATCACCTGATGGTTGGCCGCCAGCGACCATAATTTTTCCCCGACCACGCTGCCGATGCGCCCGCCGATGCCCTGGTCAATCTCGTCAAAAATCAGCGTCGAGGTCTGGTCGGCCAGCGCCAGCACACGCTTGAGCGCCAGCATGATACGCGCCGTCTCGCCGCCGGAGGCCACGCGCACCAATGGGCGCAGCGGTTCGCCGGGGTTGGCGCTCATCAGCATTTCCACCTGGTCAATACCGGTCACGTCGAAGGCATACCGCTGACCGTTCACAAAACAGCCCTGCGGGTCGGGCGTCTGGGTGATCGCCACCTCGAAGCGGGCGCGCTCCATACGCAGGTCGGCCAGTTCGCTCACGATGCGCTCGCCGAGTTTCTGGCCGAACATCTGGCGCACGCGGCTGATTTTTTCGCCCAGTTCACCGATGTGCCGCAGCAGTTTATCTTCTTCCGCCCGCAGTTCTTCCAGCCGTTCTTCGCTGTTTTCGATGCCGTTCAGTTCAGCGCGGGCGCGTTCAGCATATTCCAGAATCGCCTCGATGTTCGGTCCATAGCGGCGGCGCAGGCGGCTGATGAGTTCCAGGCGTTCTTCGACTTCGTTCAGGCGTTCCGGCGTGTATTCCACTGTGTCGGCGTAGTGGCGCAGCGCCAGCGCCAGTTCCTCCACCTGGACACTGAGCGTATCGGCCAGTTCGGATTCAGCCTTCAGCGCCGGGTCGAGATTGACCAGCCTGCCCATGATGACCGAAACCTGCCCCAACTGGTCTGCCGCCGAAAGCTGGTCAGGCGTATGGTCGTCGCCGGAAAGCAGCAGCACGGCCTCGGCGGTCAGCGTGGCAAGCTGTTCGCTGTTCGCCATACGCTGGCGTTCGGCGCGCAGGTCTTCTTCTTCACCGGGGATCAGTTCGGCGGCTTCGATCTCCTCAACTTCGTGACGAAGCTGCTCGGCGCGGCGTTGGAGCGCGGCCTCGTCTTCCAGCAGGTGTTTGATTTCCCGCCGGACGGCCTGCACTTTTTCGACTACCGAAGCCATCGCCTCGCGCAGTTCCATCAGGTCGGCGTAGCGGTCGAGCAGGTCAATGTGGGTGCGCGGGTTCAGCAAGGACAGGTGTTCGCTCTGGCCGTGAACGTCCACCAGGAACACGCCGATTTCGCGCAGCACTTCCTGGCTGGTGGTGACGCCGTTCACACGGGCAGTCGAACGCCCGTTGGCGCGCACCTCACGGGAGATGGTGACGAAAGCAGCGCCGTCGCCTTCCAGCAAATCCTCGCGCTGCAAAGTCGGCAGCACCAGCGCCTGCGTCTGCGCGTTGAGGGCGAACACGCCTTCGATGACGGCTTTTTCTGCCCCGGCGCGGACGACGGTCGCATCCGCCTTGCCGCCCAGCAGCAGTTCCACCGCGTCAATGATGATGGATTTACCCGCGCCGGTTTCGCCGGTGATGACGTTGAAGCCGGGCGCGAAGCTCAGTTCGAGCCGGTCAATGATGGCAAAATTCTGGATTCGCAGTTCTTCAAGCATAAACGCCTATCTTCAACTGGTTATATCCGCATCCGAAATCGCCCATAAACCGTAAAAGCCACGATGCCGATGAAAATCAGCAGCCCGATGTCGCTGAGGGCGGTCGTCAGCGCCGTATCGAGCGGCAGCGCGGGGATGTCGCGCCCCGGCACGCGGCGGGACAGCTCGGCAGCGGCGCTGCCATAGGACAGGTATACCCGTATGACGCCGCCGATGAGGCCGCCGATTACCACGCCCGCCGCCGCGATCTGCCCGGAATAACGCCCGCGCCGCCGCTGTGTCAGCCGCAGGGCCACCTCGCTGACCGCGCCGCCGACCGGAAAGGCCGCGATAATGACCAGGAACAAAAACCCGATGGCGCTGATGATCGCCCCGGCCAGCCCGGCCAGCGCCGCGCAGGCCGCGAACACGATGGCGTAATCGTACTGGCTGGCGTTAAAAAACTTATCCTCATGCTGGCGGACACATTCACGGCAGCGGTAGCCGACCGGCGTTAAAACAGCGCAGTCAGCGCACATCAGCCGCCCACATTTGTTACAGCGCAGGCTGGTTTCCCGCGTGGGATGAACTTCGCAAAAGGTCGGTTCTTCGATGAGCGGATTCGATTCGGACACGTCTAGTTCCTTCTGACTAGCCGGCATACCGGGTCTTTCCATTAAAGACACGCCGCGCGCCCTTACAGCTAAGAGTTTATCCGTAAACCCACCAGACAGCGGGCTTAAGCCCACTGTTCTGCTATCAGATCAATCGGTTTACGGATAGATACTAAATCTGCTTGCGCTCCGGCTCGGCGCGGACGGGCAGGCGCGGCTCCAGCCGGTCGAGCAGCGACCGGTAAAAATAGTTGCGTTCCCGCAGCCGGACGAACCGGCTGACCGAATCGCTGGCCTGGATGCGGACGGTATCGCCGGGCTGCATCTCGCCCACCAGCACGCCGTCCAGCGACAGCACGATGGCGGCGGTGTTGTCGGCAGCGGCCACCACCTCGACGGTCGCGCCCTCGGCCAGCACAATCGGGCGATCCATGCTCAGATGCGGCGCGACCGGCACGATCAGGATGTTCCGCAGTTCCGGCGGCAGAATCGGGCCGCCGCAGGCCAGCGCGTAGGCCGTCGAACCGGTGGCGGTGGCGATGATGAGCGCGTCGGCGTTGTAGGTGGTGGCCCAATCTTTATCAATGTAGGTTTCCAGCAGAATCATATGAGTGGCCGCCTGTCGGCTGATGACCACATCGTTCAGCGCGTCGCCTTCGGCCAGCACCAGCCCTGCCCGCAGCAGCGCGGCGTGAATCATCATGCGCGCTTCGATCCAGTAATCGCCGTGCAGCACGCTGTCAAGCGCCTGTTTCCAGTCTTCCGCCTCGCTGATTTCGGTCAAAAAACCCAGATGCCCCATGTTGACACCCAGCACCGGCACGCCGTACCGGGCGCAGGCGCGGGAAGCGCGCAGCATCGAACCGTCGCCACCGATGGCGATCACCATATCGCTGTCGCGCACCTGGTCGGTGATCTGCGGATCGTCCCACTGGCCGCAGCACCAGGCTTCGGCACCGCGCGATTGCAGGTAGCCGGCGATTCGCTCGGCAACCGGAGCAGTCGCGGGGCGCATCGGATGGCCCAGAACGCCGATTCGCTTAAATGCTGCCAAAAACGCCCCTCCTGAACGTGTTTGATTATAGTGTAATCCAGGGAACACGGCCAGACACCCACACAGTTTAATGATAGCACAAAAGTTCGTAAAAACTAGCGGCTGCGGGCGTGCCGCTCACATGACAAAATACGAACAGACGTTCTCGGCAAGGGAAGTTATAAACCAATTAGACTGTGCCTGATCCTGAGTGGACAGCGGGCTTCAGCCTGCTGCCAGTGGGCTAAAGCCTCACTGTCTATCCGGCTTATTCTTTTCCGTTTATCCAAAAGACTGTTGGGAAAAACTGACGCACCGCCCGTTATGGCCGGATGAGCTGCCACAACTGGTTCACCAGGTGCCGGTAGCGCATCACCAGCGCCAGCGTGGCCGCCGTCAGCAAAAAGACCGTCACGATCAACACCCAGATTAGCGGCGTGGGCGGGACGAACTCGAAAATGTCCGGCAGCGCAAAGGGCGCCAGCATGGTCAGAAAAGTCAGTACGAACCCGATCAGCATGATCCGCCAATAACGTCCCCAGGTGCGCGGGTCGAACAGTTCGATGCCGTGCGCGTTCCAGAAGATGAGCGTGCCGAACAGGGCGATGAACAGCGTGACGGCGCTGCGCCCGGCATAAACGCTGCGGTCGCTGGCGAAAAACACCACTGCGTACAGCAGCGATAGATTAACCGCCCCGACCACGCCGGCGGTGAGAACGTAATCCAGCACATCGCGCCGGAACTCCTTCATAAACGCCGGGCGAATAAGCTGGAATGCGATCAGTGTGGCCGGGATGTTCACCGTCCCGAAGGTAATCCAGCTCATCTGTACCGGGCTGGTGGGGAACGGCAGCATCATAAACCCGGCGAAAAAGATCAGCAGGATGTTATACAGGTTTTTGGTCAGGAACAGTTTGGTCGTGCCATAAATGACCTGGGTGATGTTCGTGCCTTCGTGGAAGGCGCGCGGCAGGGTGGACATGGCGTTGTTCAGCAGCACGATTTCAGCCACGTCCTTAGCGATCTGCGCGCCGTCGTTCATCGCCACTGCCAGATGCGCTTCTTTAAGCGCCGGCACGTCGTTTACCCCGTCGCCGACCATCGCCACATACGCACCCTGGCGTTTGAGCGCCGCCACGATTTTTCGTTTGGTGTTCGGCTCGATACGGGCGAACAGATCGCCGTTTAAGGATGCGGCGTCAAACTCGGCTTCGTCCAGCGCCTCCATCTGGTCGCCGGTGTAAGCCCGGTGAATCTCCATCCCAGCCTGGGCGGCGATGGCTTTTACCGTATCCAGGTTGTCGCCGGAGATGATTTTGAGCGTGACATTCAGGGCGCGGAACTGGTCGAGCGTATCCCGAATATCTGGGCGCACCTGGTCGCTGAGGACAATCAGCGCCAGCGGTTCGCCGGGCTGTTCTATCCGGTCGCCGGGGGCTTCCGGCAGGCGGGCGAAGGCCAGCACGCGCAGCCCACTCTCCGCCAATTCCTGCGCGCGCTGCGCGGCGGCGGGGTTGGCGGAAGCGTCCAGAAGGCGCTCCGGCGCGCCCATCACCAGCGTTTCATTTTGAAAGATGACCGCACCCCATTTTCGGCTGGAATTGAACGGGATTTCGCGCAGTTTGCGTCCCGGCCCCTGGCCGTTGAGCGACGGCGCGTGCTGCCGGGCATATTCGGCAACGGCGGCGGCGGTGCGGTTAAGGTGCGCCAGGCTGTCGGTGTAAGCGCGCAGCCGCTCAAAAACCGTCTCCGACGGGCTGCCGTTGATGCTGATAACCTCGGTTACGGCCAGCCGGTTGTGGGTGAGCGTGCCGGTTTTATCGAAACACAGCATGGTTACATTTGCCATGCTTTCCACCGCGTTGACGCGCTGAACAAGCGTCTGGTAGCGGCTGATGCTGATCGCGCCCAGCGTCAGCGAGAGTATGGCCGTCAGCACCAGGCCCTGCGGCACAATGCTGGTGACGAACACCACTTCATTCCGCACGGTTTGCAGCAGCGTTGCGCCTTGCAGCCAGCTGGCGAGGAACAACATCGGCATGAAGATGAGCATGGCAAGCACCATGATCTCTACCAACGCCGAGATACGCTGCTGGGTGGGCGTTTTGACGTTTTTATACAGCTTGGCGACACTGGAAAGCTGGTTGATGGTGCTGTCTTTGCCGACACGAGTGGCGACCATCAATCCGGTCCCGGCCACGCAGAACGACCCGGAGTGCAGTTCGTCGCCCGGCGCTTTAAAAACGGTGTCGGACTCGCCGGTTAGCTGCGATTCATCTATCTCCAGCGCGTCACATTCCAGGACGCGCCCGTCCACCACCAGGCGGTCGCCGGGCTGAAGCGGAATCACATCGTCCTTAACCAGATCGTGTATCGGGACAGAGGTGAGCTGGCCGTCGCGCCAGACGCGAATATCCTGGGCGGACAGCGCCGCCAGCCGGTCGAGCTTACGCTTGGCGACGATTTCCTGAATCATGCCCAGGATAGAATTGGTGACCACGCTGAAGCCAGCGAACAGGACGGTGGAATAATCCTGGAACAGTAGCACGATCACCAGCAGCGTAAACAGGACAACGTTGAACAGGTTCAGGACGTTATCCCGGAAGATGTGCCAGTAGGTGCGCCCCACCCGCGCGCGAAAAGCATTCGATTCGCCCCGCGCCCGCCGCTCGGCCACTTCAGCAGCCGACAGGCCGCGCGAAGATGATACATGAGAAGCCAAAAGCTGACTCCTGGGGTAAGCCATTCTTCTTTCAATATAATATAACGCACAATGCCAAAAATAGAAAAAGAACTGCGCTCAGACTTGACGCTGCGAGGCCGGCTGGTATAATCCGAATGAATATTTGGCCCTGTAGCTCAATTGGCAGAGCAGTTGACTCTTAATCAATTGGTTGTAGGTTCGAGTCCTACCAGGGTCAAGTTGTATTAGACAAGATTTCATCTGACACAAGCGACCTAACCGACAACTTCGGATGGTTGGTTGTCGGGGA
>JAPKMO010000037.1 GCA_026645945.1 Anaerolineae bacterium | reverse complement strand
ATCGCGGTATTTGTCCACGCGCCCGCTCACCACGTCAAAAAACAGGTTACGCAGGCGGTCGGTGATCGGCCCGATGCTTCCCGTGCCGATGCTGCGGTGTTCGACTTTGGTGATGGCCGCCACCTGCACGCCCGTCCCGCACATGAAGGCTTCGTCGGCCACGTACACTTCGGTGCGGTCAATGTCGCGCTCGACCACTTCCACGCCCATTTCTTCGCGCAGCAGTTGAATCAGCGACCGCCGCACGATGCCTTCCAGCACGTTCGACTGTTTGGGCGGGGTGATCGCCACGCCGTCCCGAATCATGAAGAAATTGGCGGCGCTCATCTCCGAAATATGGCCGTCCTCGTTCAGCACAATCGCCTCGTCATAGCCGGAAAGCGCCGCGTCGGTTTTAATCAGCGCGGAGTTGGCATACGCGCCGACGATTTTACCCCGCGCCGGGATGGCGTTGTCCTCGACACGCCGCCAGGCGGAAAAACACACATGCGCGCCTTCTTCGTTCTGGATATAGCGCCCGAACGGCAGGCTGAAGATCGTCACCTCATCTTCCAGGTTGTGCAGCCGCACGCCGATCAGCTCCGAGGCTTTGTAGGCCAGCGGGCGAATGTAACAGTTTTCGCGCCAGCCTTCCGCTCGCAGCAGTTCCGTAATGACGTTCACCAGCTCGTCCGCCGAATATTTCACCTCAATGCGTATCAGGCTGGCGGACTGAATAAAGCGCTTCATGTGGTCGCGGATGCGGAACACGTAAAGCTGTTCCTGCTCCTCGTTCCAGTAGCCGCGCAGGCCGCCAAAAACGCCCGTACCGTAATTCAGCGCGTGGGTCATCACGCTGACTTTAGCCGATTCGATAGGAACAATCTGACCTTTAAAAAATGCATACCGGGTCGTTACCTCAGACACCCTTCGCTCCTTTTTCTAAACCGGCGCGCCGTTCAACAACCGCGCCTGAACCTTAATCTCACCTCATTATAAAACACGCGCCCGCCTTCACAAGCACCAGGGCAGATCACCTTACAGCGCAGTGATAAACCCGCAGGCGGGCTGCATGACCCTCTGTTCGCAGGTATAGAGACAAAAGATCACCTGTCCTGGCGGGTGATTGTCGAGGATAGATTTGTCATCAGGCGTATGTGGGCAACCTCACTTCAGAGTCTATTTCAGCCTCGAACGGCTTCGGCAATGCTGCTGGAAAGTTCTTCCACAGTCGCGTAACGGTTTTCCGGCTTCTTTTCCAGACATTTCTCGATAACCCGTTTTACAGCCGGTGGTATCTGCGCACTTTCCATGATGGCCGGCTGTTCCTGCTGGATCATCGTGTACCGTTCCCCTCGGCCTCGCCGACGATCCCGATGGCTTTTTTAGCACCTCAATCTGTCCCTCGTGCAGCGCCAACTGCCGTTCCAACTGGCGCACCCGCGCCGCAAGCTGCTTCACACCGGCCGTCTTCACAGCCAGCGGTTCGCCGTACTGCTTGATCCAGGCGTGCAGCGTCTTGCTGCTGATGCCCAGTTTATGTGCCGTTTGGCTGACGCTGCCGCTGGCTTCCGCCTTTGCTACGGCCTCGTATTTATAGCTTTGGCTATAATAGCTCTTGCGTCCCATCCGCTCCTCCTGCTGTCGTCTCATTGTACAATTTCTGGGAGCAGCTGTTACTCTATTTTAGCGGGGGTGGACCAGCCGCGCCCCTCCCCCCCAAAAACCGGGGCAGATTACCTTACGGCGCGCCGCCGCCCAGCGCCAGCAGCGCGCTAAAGATCACCAGCCCCGCGCCGGAAAGCGTGAACCAGACCGCCCGAACGCGGCGCGAACGCCGGCGCAGCACATCCGCCAGCCAGATCGTCAGCGGAAAGACGGTCAGCATGTACCGGGCGAAGCTCTGGCTGTACAGCACTTCGTCGTAGCCGCCCCACGCCCAGTTGATTTTGGACACGGCCAGCAGCATCGAAAACAGTGTATAGGCGATCAGCGGCGCGCGGCGGTGGCGGTGGCCGCGCAGCATAAACAGGAACAAAACCGGCGACACCACCAGCGCCCACAGGTCTACATTAAACAGCGCCTCGGCAGGGTTTTTGACGATGTACCGGAGATTAAGCAGCAGGCCATCCAGCGGATTGGTGAAAAAGATATACGAGCGCGTCCGATAGACTTCCTCCAGCGGCGGCAGCCCCAACCCATCCCGAAAAACCAGGAACCCCCACCACACCGCCGGAATGAGCAGCAGCGGCCAGCCCCGCCGCGCCAGGTCAAGCAGCCGTTCCGGCCAGGCGGGGAAACGCGCGCAGCTTTCCTGCCACAGCATCAACCCGGCCACACCTGCCAGCATCACCCCCTGCGACCGCGCCAGCGCCGCCAGCGCGCCGAACACCCCGGCCAGCAGCCAGCGCCCTTTTGCGCCGGCGTAAAACACGCCCAGCGCCAGCCCCAGGTAAGCCGCCTCGGACATCGGCGCGCTGAAAAAAAACGCCAGCGGCAGCGCCGCCAACACCCTCACCGACCAGCGCCCCAGGTCAGCGTCTTCGTCTTCATAGTAGGCTTCGCACATGCGGTACAGCATCGTCAGCGCGAAGGCGCAGGCGGCGGTGGCATAAACCATTGCAGCCAGGTCTATGCCGCCCGGCAGCGCCGCATCAAAAACCCGGATGCCCAGCGGCGTCAGCGCGCCGAACACGGTCGGGCCGGGGTCTTCGGCGCGGTAGCCGTTCTGCGCCAGATTCAGATAATGCGAAGCGTCCCAACGCCGCCACACGCCCAAAATCGCCCGCTGAACCGGCTGCTCCAGCGCCGGCAAATTCGCCACCGGGTCGGTATGCAAACCAACCGGGATGCCCAACTGCTCGCCAACCAACAACCACACGACCGCCATCCAGACCAGCAGCGCCAGCCGCGAGACCAACGCCGCGCCAATCCCCCACCGAACCGCCGGAAGCCAGGCTTGCATAAATGGTTGCCTCTTAAAAAACTGCTCCTGCTCATTATCGCCCATAACCGGCAGCCTCGCGCCCCAGGAATCAAAACCGGGCGTGGCAGCCCGGTCTTAAAATCGCGGGGTAGAACGCGCCTAGCTCAGATAATCGCGCAAGTTGTGGGCCAGCCGGGGATGGCGCAGGCTGCGGAGGGCCTCTTTTTCAAGCTGGCGGATGCGCTCGCGGCTGAGGCCGAACTTGTTGGCGATTTCTTCCAGGGTGTGCGGCTCGCCCCCGCCCAGGCCAAACCGCAGCCGCAGGATGTGGCTCTGGCGCGGCGTCAGCTCGCTTAAAATTTCCTCAATAGTCTCTTGCAGCAGGTGTTGGGTGGCCGATTCGACCGGGCTGGGCGAGTCCTGGTCTTCGATAAAATCGCCAAATTCGCTGTCGCCGTCGTCCCCGACCGGGCGCTCCAGGGCGATGGCGTGCTGGCTGGCGTCCATCATGCCGCGAATCGCTTCCGACGGTAAATCCATCTCGGCGGCGATTTCTTCCGGCGATGGGCGGCGTCCCAGGCTTTGTTCCAGGTGTTGGGCGGTGCGGTACATCTGGCGGATACGTTCGGTCATGTGCAGGGGAATGCGAATGGTGCGGGTCTTTTGCGCCAGAGCGCGGGTGATGGCCTGGCGAATCCACCAAGTCGCATAGGTGCTGAAGCGGTTGCCGCGCGTATAATCGTATTTATCCACCGCGCGCATCAGGCCCACGTTGCCTTCCTGGATTAAATCCGGGAACGGCAACCCCTGGCCCATATACCGTTTGGCGATGCTTACCACCAGCCGGGTATTGGCGCGCCCCAGGTGTTCGCGGGCGGCCTGGCCGTCACCGACCAGCCGCTCCATATGCGCGATCCAGCCCAGACCATACATCTCGCGCAGGCCAGGTTTAAGCAGGCATTTGCGCGCTTCTTTGCCCAGTTCGATACGTTTTGCCAGTTCAATTTCTTCTTGTGCGGTCAGGAGGGGTTCTTGTGCCATCTGGCGGAAATACAGGCCAACGGGGTCATCCGGGGAAACGGCGTTAATGTCGCCTACAGCCGGGTCTTGCGTCAGTTCTTCCGGCTCGAACTCAAACTCAACCTCCTCACCAAACCCCACCCGAGCGGGCGGCTCGCTTTCCTGGCGGATTTCGACACCTAGCTCGTCCAGCTCGAAAAGCAGGGTTTCGATGCTATTCATATCGTCGCCCTCGTCATCCAGAAATTCGAGAACATCGTCGTAGGTAATGTACCCGCGTTGGTCGGCTCGGCTAATGAGTTCCTGTATCACGTTACACCCTCGTGTACTTTGATAGCGTATAAACGCCGCGCTTGTTGCCCCAACAAACACGGCGAAAACGAAACACCTTCATTTTAGCACAATTTTATGGCGTTTGTGAATAAACTATAAATATGCAGATGCGTAAGAAATGTCAAATTGCGTAAAGATCATTAAGGTTTGGTAATGTTCTGGTTAGAACCTGCAAAATTCGCCAAAAATTCAGTTAGAGTCCGGTTCAGGCGTTTGCTTTGCAAAAACGTAAAGAGTATGATGTAAACATGAGAAAAAGAGGTGTTTTGCATGGCAACGCGCCGTTTTACGAACGATTTACCCCCCGACCCTGACCTGGTAAACAAACCGCCAGCGCAGCCCGCCGCCCAGCCGCGCGCCGGCGCGCCGCCTCAGCGGGGCAATCGCGGCAGCGGCGCGCATATGCCGCGAACGCTCACCCAAGTCATCAGCGAGGCCAATGACCGGGTTATTCAGGGTGATCTGGTAGACTACGTACCGATGTCTACCGGCTTCGATCCGCTGGATGGTTTCATCGGCGGCGGCTTGCGGAAAACCGAACTCGTGCTGCTCGGCGGCGCGCAGGGCATCGGCAAAACCATTGCGACCCTGCAAATCGCCCGAAATATCGCCATGCGCCCCGACCAGTACGCTTTTTATCTGTCTTACGAACATACCGAAACACACCTCATGCACCGACTGTTATGCCTGGAAAGCATCAACCCGCCGGAGGTTGACATCAGTCGCGGCATCAAACTGCGCGACCTATACCAGATCATCGTCGCCGAACGGGCGAAAGGTTTTATGGGGCGCGACAACAATCCCGCCGGGTCGCTTCAGGCCATCCTGCGCGACAACCCGAAAACCGCCCCGGCGCTGGCGCGCATCGCCCGCTATTCCGACCGTATGATCCTGGTCAAAGCCAGCCCCGCCGTGACCACGCTCAAGGCCATCAAGGAAATGACCGCCCGCCTGTGCGATGCCACCGGCGGCAATGTCACCGTCTTTGTGGACTACCTGCAAAAAATCGCCGTTTACCCGGAGCGCCCCCGCGACGAAAACGATAAAGTCACGATCATCGTCGAAGGGCTGAAGGACATCGCGCTTTCGCTGGATGTGCCGGTGTGGGCCATCGTCGCCGCCGACCGCGAAGGTTTAAAGAGCAAACGTATTCACCTGTTCCACCTGCGCGGCAGCAGCGCCCTGGACTACGAGTCCGACATCGCCATCATCATGAACAACAAATATCACATCCTGTCCAAAGACCACGTGGCCTTCAACCCCTACACGGCCAAACAGTTCCGCGACTGGGTGGTGTTCACGGTGGAGAAAAACCGCGCCGGGCGCGCCATGCAGGACATGGAGTTCCAGCTTCACGGCCAGCACTTCGCTTTCGACCCACGCGGCCAGAAGGTGCAGCAGCAGTTGATTGACGACAAGGTGATCGAAAGTTAGGTAAACCTGGCACGGGCGACTCCACATAATCGCCCTGCCAACCTGATACCACAGGGGCGCGCCGGTGCGCCCTTTTGATTCCTCCCCCGCTTTTTTGATACACTAGAGCCTGAGGAGGAATCATGAGTACGTTGCGCGTTGCATTCCAGCATCTTGTGGGTGGACTGCGCGCAGTCCCGAACGTTCACGCCATTCGCGTGCTGGATGAAGGCGCGCTGATCGTGAACATCGCCCAGCCCAGTTTTCACGAAGATATTGTGATTTACCTGCTGGCGGGGGAACTGTCCGTCGGCTTCGTCAAAAAAACCCTCAACGCCAATACGCAGCGTGATATGCACACGCTGTTTATTCTGTCCTTCGACCTCATCACTGACGACGGCCAGACTGCCCTGATGAGCGATGCCCTGCGCCTGCTGCTGCACGCCTACGGTGGCAAGGTTTTCGCCTACCGGCTGGACGGCAAAAGCGTGGAAATCGTGCCGGTTTTTATAGACCGCAGCCGCCGCCTCACCACCGGCGAGCCGGTTAACCTGGCCGATTTGAGCGGCGATTATGCTACCTTCGACAACAAATACCTGCTGGGCGTGCGAAAGGTGGCCGGGTTCACGCCGCAGTTCCACCACGCGCGCCCGGAGGCCGAAACGCTGGACGATGACCATCCCCTGCGTCCCTGTTACGCGCTGCTCGGCATCCCGGTCACGGCCACCCAAACGGACATCAAACGCGCCTACCGCGCCCAGGCGCTGCGCTACCACCCGGATAACAACCCCTCGCCGGACGCCAACGCCCGAATGCAGGAGATCAACGAGGCCTACCAGCGCATCATGGAACGGTGGAAGGAATATTGAACGCAAGGCATAACGGGGCGCGAAAACCCGTATAATGACCGTAAAGCGCGTGGAGATGTGACCGATGACCCTCAGCGAGATTCTGGAACAGGCCAAAAACAGGCGCAGAAATCGTCGCTATGTTGGAAGCGATGGACGAGCCGATTGAACTGGTCGCTTCTCATATTGAAGACCCGGTTGAGTGGGTGAAGCAGATTCGGCGTGACCAACGACAGCGCCGGCTTGGGGATTGGGGTCAGGACGAATGACGGCGGCCATCGTTGATACAGCACATCAACAAAGTGAGAATGCCTACCATCGAACAGTGGGCTTAAGCCCACTGTCGGTGTGCAGATTAAGCCGGTTCATGTACTGGCGATGAAGATTGAGCCATAAAACAGGCAATAAACACCGTAGGGGCGATCCTGCGTGATCGCCCCGGCGCACCTGCACGAATTCGCGGATTGGAGACTGAACATGACCGAGGCGGTTGAATTTACAGAACGCCCGACAGCGCAGGAAATGGTTTTGATCGCCGGCTGGCGGCAGTGGGCTGACGGCGGCTCGGTATCGTCCGCCCTGCCGCAGTACCTTGTCCAACAGACGAACGCGCGCAAAATCGGCACGCTGCGCCCGGACGGTTTTTACCTGTTCCAGATTCCCGGCACGCACGATCTGGTGCGCCCAGTGGTGCGTTTTGACGGCGGCTACCCGCGCTCGCTGGACACCCCGCGCAACGAGTTTTATTTCACCGGCGACGAGCGGCGCGGCGTGGTCATCTTCCTGGGCGACGAACCCCACCTGGACATCGAACGCTACACAGCGGCGCTGCTGGACGCGGCGCGGACGCTGGGCGTCAAACGCATCATCGGGCTGGGCGGCGTATATGGCGAACTGCCCTACGATAAAGAGCGCCTCGTATCCTGCATTTACAGCCTGCCGGCCATGAAGGACTCGCTCAAACACCTGGGCGTGACCTTCTCCGATTATCACGGCGGCGCCAGCATCGGCTCGTACCTGTGCAAACGCGCCGGGGAACGCGGCATGGAATTTATCGGCCTGTACGCCTTCGTGCCGACTTATAATTTTTCCGGCGCGCTGGGTGCGGGCAGCGGCATCCGCATCGAAAACGATTTTATGGCCTGGCTGGGCGTGATGAAGCGCGTCAACTACCTGCTGAAAACGGCCTTCGACCTGGCCGACCTGGAAGAAAAAGCCGGGCGCGTGGTCGAATCGGTCGCAGCGAAGGTGGACGAACTCGACCGCGCCGCGCCGCAGCTCAACGTGCGCGAGTACATGCAGCGCCTCTCCGACGATTTCACCGAAGTGCTGTTCGACCCTCTGGCCGACGTATGGGAGCAGGAACTCCGCCGCATTTTCGGTGACTCCGAGGGGGACGAAACGGACGTTTAACCGCGCCAGTCGCAAGAGGGTAGGTTTACAAACCCGCCGCCCTGGGTTCAAACTCAGGGCTATGCAAAAACCAAGCCCACTAAAGGGGCTAAGAACAAAAATCTTAACAGCCCCTTTAGTGGACTTTCCCGCGAATGAGGGCCGCCAGCCGGCTTAAGCCGCTGGCGGCATACAAGGCTGTGATCGCCCCAGAGCGTTTGATTATTCCCCCGGCGTTTCCCGCATGTGGATGAAGTTCAGCTTCGACAGCTCGCGCACCTGCTGGTCGGCGCGGTAGCTGCTGCGCACCAGCGGACCGCTTTCCACCCACTTAAAGCCCAGCTCCTTGCCGACCGTCTCGAAGGCGTCGAACTCCTCCGGCAGATAATACCGTTCGATGTCCAGGTGGCTTTTGCTGGGCTGCAAATACTGGCCGATGGTCAGGATGTCCACGCCCAACCCGGCCAGGTCGCGCATCACCTCGACCACTTCATCAAACGTTTCGCCCAGGCCGACCATGATGCCGCTTTTGGTCAGCACCAGCGGGTCCATCTTTTTGGCGTTGCCCAGGGTCGCCAGCGCCCACTCGTAACGATCCTGCGGCTGCACTTTTTTGAACAGGCGCGGCACGGTTTCGACGTTGTGATTGAGGATTTCCGGCTGCGCGTCCATGACGATTTTCAGCGCCGCCTCGCTGCCCTTGAAGTCCGGTATCAGCACCTCGATGCTGCACCCCGGCTGAAGCTTCCGCACAGCCTTGATGGTCATGGCGAAAACCGGCGCGCCGCCGTCGGCGCGTTCGTCGCGGTTGACACTGGTGATGACCACATGCCGCAGGTTGAGCGCCTTCACCGCCTGCGCCACCCGCAGCGGCTCGTTCCAGTCAATCGGTTTGGGCCGCCCGGTTTTCACATCGCAAAAACGACATGACCGGGTACAGACATCGCCAAGAATCAAAAACGTCGCCGTGCCATGATTCCAGCACTCGCCGCGATTGGGACAGTTGGCCTCCTCGCAGATGGTATTCAGCTGCTGGCGGCGCATCAGTTCGTTCACTTCCTGGAAGACTTCGCCGCCGGGCGCTTTGACTTTAATCCAGGGGGGGCGGCGGCGCGGGTGTTTGGGGTCGGGCTGCCATCCCGCCGGGTCGAAGGTCGGGATGGCCTTGGGGTCAATCGTATCGGTCACAATCGAACTACCTTTCGCTGATATGCATGATTATAATCCAGGCCGCTTAATGGTTCATGAGGTTGGACTCAGATGGCAAGACATTCAGCCGCGCCAGCAGGCCGCGCCAGGCCAGCGCGATGACGGCCTCCCGCGCCAGGACGAACATCCCCAACCGGGCGAAACTCAGCCCAACCAGCGCAAAATCGCCGCGCACAGCCAGCGCCTCCGCCGCCAGCGGCAGCGCCGTGAAGCCAACCACCATCGTCAGCACGTAGATCGCCATTTGCAGCAGCAGGTAAACGCCAAAAACCCACATGCTGGCATCCAGGCGGCTGCGCGCGTAGGTTGAAACAACCAGCCCCACCAGCACGCCCAGCACCGCCGACTGCACGTACTCCGCGTACAGCGCGCCGACGATGGCGGCGAAGTTCAGCAAACCCGCGTAAATCAGCATGGGCGGCTGCGGAAGGCGCGTGAAGATGTCTGCGTTCAAAACCAGCGCGATGCCGGTTACGGCCACCCCTGCCGCCAGGCCGGTTATCAACGAAATCCGCACAATCTCCCACAGCCGCATAAAATCGTGGTTGCGGTAGACGGCGCTGGTCGCCAGCACCCACACGGCCCCCAGCGGCCCGCTCGGCGACAGGGACAGCAGGCCGTAAGTGTCGTTTTCATGCTCGCGGGCGATGGCGCTGCCAACCCGCAGCGCGCAGTCCAGGCCGTAGGTCAAACCCAGAATCACCAGAATCAACGGCATCAGCAAAAACAACAGCGTGGGCGCGTAACGGCTGAGTCCCAGAATCAGGTTAATGACCAGATTCGCCCAGCTTAAATAGTGGGCGCTGGTGTAGGCCGGCAGGACGACCGTGCGCTGGAACAGCGGGTGCGTGGCCGGGGGGCGGCTGAGCGCGCGCCACAGCCGGGGCGTGACCACCGCGTTACGGAGCCAGCCCCCAGGCCACCGGATTCGGTCCGCCGAGCGTGGGGTAAATGCCATTACTCAACTCCGTAAAAATGCCGGTGGCCGTGTCCAGCGCCAGCAGCAGATAACCTTTGTCGTCGCCCGGCACGTTGCCGCCCAATGCCAGATGCGTACCGTCCGGCGACCAGATTAGGCGCGGCGGGTTGGGCGTATGTTCGTCGGTGGTAAAGCCGCAGTAAGCCTGCACCAAACCGGTGGTGATGTCCAGGATGTGAATCATGGCGCTGCCGGTTTTACCCTCCGGGTTCGCCTCCAGCAGTTCAATCACCCAGAAGGCGATGCGCGCCCCGTCCGGCGACCAGCTTAACTCACCGCTGGCGCGCCCGTTAATTCGCACCGCGCCGTAATCCGCGTTGAGGTCTGTCCACTGGACGCGCGTCCCATCGGCGGGGCGCACGCCGAAAATTTCGCCCCCGGCGATGCCCAACCGGGCATCCACCGTCCCCGGCGCGACATACGCCAGCCACTGCCCATCCGGCGACCAGGCCGCCGCGTCAAAATACGGCACATCCTCCCCCAGGTCGAAATACGGTTGGGCGATGCCCGCCAGGCCGCGTTTTTCCAGGTCTATCAGGCCGCGCCGGAACACATCCCCATCCTGCCGGATTAACACCGCCCAGTAACCGCCTGGCTGCACGGCCACCACGCCCTGCACATCCAGGTACGCGCGCTCACCGCCAGATTCCGGCTGCAAATAGGCGCTGCGCCCTGGCGTCCAGACCAGCAGCGTATCCGCCGACCACCATTCCACGTCGGCGGCATAAGGCACCAGCGGCGTGCGTTCAGTTCCGTCCAGCCGCATCTTGGCGTAGCTCTGGTCGAAAGCATTCACGTAGGTAATCCAGCGCGCATCCGGCGAGAGGTGACAGTTCGTGCCGCAGGGGTTGGTATCCGGCAGCGGGTAGCGCCGGTCGGCATTAACGTGATACACCCACAGGCTGTCCCGGTCAAAAGCCGTCAGGATGATTCCGCCCGGCTCGAAGGTCGCGCCCCGCGCCTGGATGCCCACCGGCGGGCAAACCTTCACCAGGCTGCTGGCCGACGCCGGCGGCAAAAAAGCGAAAATCAGCAGCCCCAGAAAGACCGCTTTGAGAAGGCCGCGCTTCATTTTGATTCCCTGCTGCTGTGCATTGTTCGGAATTTGTTGACACTATTTAAAATTGTGTGAATTCTGATCCAGATTTGGTAAACTTATATATCAAAATACGGCCCGCGTGTTATGATAGATTAAGGTTCGAGATATTGCCAGCGTGCCGGTAGAGGTTTCCCATGACCCGTACTTATGCCTCTCTATTTGAAGCGAGCCGCAGCGCCGCCGAAGGTTCGCCTGACGGCGGAGAGATGCGTGAACCAAGTAATCCGCATCAGACCATGCTCGTGCCGGCTCTGAAAACCGGCGCAGAAACTGCCCCCGCCGCCGAGACGGGACTGTCCCCGGTCGTGGTCACGGGCAGCGAAGGCAAGGATGTGAATGAAGCCCAGGATGCTTCGCGCACGACCGCCGAAACCCGCCCCGTTCCGCAAAAGGAATCGGAAGGCGGCGCGCCGCATACACCAGCCATCCTGATTATCGAAGATACCGCCGAACTGGGCGAAATCATCCAGGCCACCCTGGAAAGCATGAACCTGAAAACGGCGCACGAAACACACGGCGCGAAGGCCATCAGTCGTTTTGAGGAAATGCTGCCGAATGTCGTGCTGCTGGACATCGGTCTGCCCGATATGACCGGCTGGAAGTTCCTGGAAACCATCAAGGAAAAACACAAAGACCGGATGCCCATTATCATCGTCATCACTGCCTACGGCGACCCGGCCAACCGGCTGGTGGGCAAACTTCAGGGCGTTTTTGATTACCTGATTAAACCGTTCACCGCCGCCGATGTCGAAAAAGTGGTCACGAGGGCCCTGGGCCGCGTGTGACGGCCATGAAAAACCGGCGGATTTTCTGGCGGGCAGTTCCGGCATTGGCGCTGCTCGTTTTGATTCTCCTGCTGCTCGGCCAGCCGCGCCCGCTGGCGGAAGATCAACTGCTGCTGCGGCTGGCGGAAAACCAGCGCCAGGGACGCCCCATGCAGGCGCTCTATCAGGTCGAGGCGCTGGCCGCCCGCGACGGCTGGACGCCAGAACTGCTGCGGCTGGCGGGCGAAATCTGGCACGACGCCGGCGATTTGCCCCGTGCCGCCGCCTACTGGGTGACGATTCCTGATGATTCCGGCGTGCTGCGCCGGCTGGCCGACATTTACATCGAACTCCAGGACTGGACGGCGGCGGCACAAACGTTGGAACGCCTGCTGGCAGTGACGCCGGATGACCGCCGGGCGCGTTACCTGCTCGGCCTTATTCAGGCCGCCGGCAGCCCCGTCCACGCGCGCGAGAACCTGCTGCTGGCCGCCGCCGACCCGCTTTACCGGGAAACCGCCGCCGCGCTGCTGGAAGTGATCGAAACCACAACCGCCCATCTACCGATGCAGATCGGCATCGCGCTGGCGGAGCTTGGCCTGTGGCCCCAGGCTGAACTGGCCTTTGAACGGGCGGCAGCCGCCGACGGCCCGCTGGCCGAGGCGCTGGCCTATAAGGCGCTGGCGCGCGACCGGCAGGGCAAGGATGGCCGCGCCGACATGGCGCGCGCGCGCGAACTCGCGCCCCGGAACGCTCTGGTGAGCTATCTGGACGGCCTGCACCAACGCGCCGCCGGCGATCTGGCCGGCAGCCTGGCGGCCTTCCAGCTTGCCGCCGCGCTTGACCCCACCAACCCGGCCTACGCCGCCGAACTCGGCGCGGCCTACCGCCTGGCCGACGACCTCGGCCAAGCCGAGGAATGGCTTAAACATGCCGTCGCGCTCTCCGGCCAGGACCCGCGCTTCCAGCGTTTGCTGGACGCCTTTTACGCCGAAACGCTGCCGAACTGAACGTTTACGCCCCATTTCCGGCATGTTAAAATCTGGCGGCAGTGTTATCGAGCGGAGGCATAAACCCTTTGCGTCGGTTAATCTTTTTGCTGGCGCTGGTTCTGATGCTGGCGGCGGCCTACGTCCTCAACCGGCTGACGGCCAACTGGCACTATATCATCCCGGTCGAACCGGGACAGGTGGCTTATATTGCGGCCTTCGACGGTTTTGCCGACGAATGGCAGCTTTACGAAGGGGTGCTTTCCGCGCAGGTTTTGCCGGAGGGCGTGCTGCGGCTGGAAGCCGGCAGCCCCAACAGCGGGCCGTTTTCGGCGGCCAGGCCGTATTTTGCCGATTTTGACCTGCGCGTCGAAGCCAGGCCGGTGCAGGGACCGCTGGATAATGCTTACGGCGTCATCTTCCGGCTGGAAGATAACGACAATTCCACCCCTGCCGACGACAGCTACTACTGGTTTTTTATCAGCAGCGACGGTTATTACCAGGTGATGCGCGTCCTTAACGGCATCCAGAAGCGTTTGAGCGACTGGATTCCTTCCCCGGCCATCCGGCCAGGGTTGGACGTCACCAACTGGCTGCGGGTCGTCGCCGTCGGCGATACGTTCCGCTTTTACATCAACAACCAGCCGGTGCAGCTTTGCCTGCCAGACGACCCGGCGGGAGAAAGCACCTTCACCGCCCTGGGCGAATGTGTGGGCGGGCAAATGCTGGATACCCTGACGGACGGTTCAATCGCCGCTGGTAAAATCGGCCTCATCGTCCATGCTTTCGATAAACGCGCCGACGAGCCGGGTGTGATGGTGGATTTTGACAATCTGGTAATCATGGGGCCGGAACCGGAACTAAAATGAAAGTGCATCTTCGCACGCTGGGCTGCCGCCTTAACCAGGCGGAAATTGACAGGATGGCGCGGCAGTTTCGCCAGCAGGGACACGAAATCGTAGACGACCCCGCCTCGGCGGACTGGCTGGTGGTTAACACCTGCGCTGTCACCGGGGACGCCGCCCGCAGCAGCCGCCAGCTCGTGCGAGAGCTGAACCGCGCCCAGCCCGGCGGGCAGATCGTCGTCACCGGCTGTTATGCCCACATCGCCCCGGCGGAAATCGCCGTCCTGCCCGGCGTTTCCAGCGTCGTGGATAACCTCCACAAAGACAAGCTGGTGGAAACCGTCACCGGACATCCGGTCGAGCCGTTCGACCGCGAGCCGCTTGAGCGCGACGACAAACGCGGCGCGGCTGGCCGGACACGCGCTTTCATTAAAGTGCAGGATGGCTGCGACAACGCCTGCACCTTCTGCGTGACGACTGTCGCGCGCGGTGCGGGGCGCAGCCGGGCGCTGGCCGACGTGGTGAACGAAATCCGCCACCTGCACGCAATCGGCTGCCAGGAGGCCGTCCTCACCGGCGTTCACTTGGGCAGCTACGGCCACGATTGGGGCGACCGGGGAGGCCTCGTGTCCCTCGTGCGCGCCATCCTGGCGGATACCGACCTGCCGCGCCTGCGGCTTTCGTCGCTCGAACCCTGGGATTTATCACCCGAATTTTTCGACCTGTGGGAACAGCCGCGCCTGTGCCGCCACCTGCACCTGCCCTTGCAGAGCGGCTGCGACGCCACGCTCAAACGGATGCTGCGCCGCACCACGCAGGCGCAGTTCCGCGCCCTGGTACGCGCCGCGCGGGAGCGGATTCCCGATGTTCGCATCACCAGCGATGTGATCGTCGGCTTCCCCGGCGAAACCGAGGACGAATTCGCCATCAGCCGCGCTTTCATCGAGGAGATGGATTTCGCCGGGCTGCACGTCTTTCGGTACAGCAAACGGCCCGGCACGGCGGCGGCGCGAATGCGCGGCCACGTCCCCGAAGCGGTCAAAAAAACGCGCGCCGCTCAACTGTTGGCATTGGCCGACCGAGGCGAACGGCGTTTTAACGAGCGGTTCATCGGGCGCACGCTGCCCGTGCTGTGGGAGCAGGTCGCCGGCGCAACAGAGGCCGGGTTCGTCAATGTAGGTTATACTGATAATTACATCCGGGCGTTCTGCATCCATCCCCGCGCGCTAACCGACCACATCACGCCCGCGCGCCTCAGCCGCCGCGAGGACGGCCAGATGCTGGCCGCGCCCGTTCTGGAAGCCATTGAAGGCCGGTAGGCGGCCTGCACGAAACGATTGTTGACCAGGAGTGAATATCGTCATGGATGATCCAAAAGCGAGACTCCAGGCTGCTTTAAAAGAAGCGATGGCGAGCAAGGATAACGCCCGCCGAGACGCCCTGCGCCTGGTAATGAGCGCCATCAAGCAGGTGGAAGTGGACGAACGTAAGGAGCTGAGCGCCGAGGAAATTTATACCATCCTGCAAAAGGAGGCTAAAAAGCGCCGCGAAAGCATTGACGAGATGGAAAAAGCCGGACGCACGGCCCTGGCCGAGCAGGAAAAATTTGAACTGGACATCCTGGAAACCTTTTTGCCGCGCCAGCTTGAGCGGGAAGAAGTCGCCGCCCTGGCCCGCGACGCCATCGCACAAACCGGCGCTGCCTCGGCCAAAGATATGGGCAGGGTGATGGCCGCGCTGATGCCGAAAGTTAAAGGGCTGGCGGATGGTAAACTCGTCAATGATGTCGTCCGCGAGTTATTGAATTCCTGAACCGCTTATGGTGAACTGGCTGGCCGATCTTCTTCAGCGGCTTTTTCGGCTTCCGGCTGCGCGGACGCGGCGCGCTCTGCGGCTGGCCGGGGCGGCGCTGGCAGCCGCCCTGTTTGTGCTGGTAACGACCATCCTGGTCGCTTTTGACAGCGTGTTTCTGGGTGCAAACAATATCGCCGTCCTGCGCGTGGACGACATCGCCCCGCAGGACATCCGCGCCCCGGTTGACCTGCCCTCTTACGTCAGCCCGGTTTTGACCGACCAGCAGCGCCAGCGCGTCCGCGACGGCGTGGCTGAGGTTTATTTTCTGCCCGACCCCGGCGTATCCCGGCAGCAGACCGAACTCGCCCGCCAGGTGCTTCATTACATCACCAACATCCGGCGCGACCCTTTCGGCACGCCGGAACAAAAACTCCACGACCTCCGGCAGATTACACACCTTGACCTGAGCGACGACATCGCCCGTACCATTCTGGCGATGGATGACCCGACCTGGAGCGATGTCAGCGATCAGGCCGCCGCCGTCCTGGAGCGGGTGATGCAGGGCGAAATCCGCGAGTCCAACCTGCCTTCCATCCGCGCCCAACTGCCTACCCAGGTCAGCGTCCGCGTTGACGAGGAAATGTCGCGGGTGATCGTCGCCATCGTCAAAGACCTGATTCGTCCCAATACGCTGCTGAACCCCGAAGCGACCGAACAGGCACGCGACGAGGCCGCCGCCCAAGTCGAAGTGCGCCGCAGCTTCCAGCGCGGCCAGATCGTCGTGCGCGCCGGCGAGCGTATAGACCCGGCGGCCTATGAGGCGATGGAGCGGCTGGGGCTGCTCGAACCTGCCGACCAGCGCCTGCAAGAAATTTTCCGCGCCCTGCTGGCGAGCGTGCTGGTGCTGGTCATCACCGGCCTGTACATCGCGCATTTCAGCCCTGCGCTGCTGCGCTCGCCGGATATGCTGGCGCTGATGGCCGCCATCTTTTTGATTATCCTGTTCGGCGCGCGGCTTTCCGGCATCTACGGGCAAATTTACATCTATCCAACGGCGGCGCTGGCACTGCTTTATGTCGCCGTCATCGGCTCCAGCACCGCCGTGATCGGCACGTTAAGCCTGGCGGTTCTGGTCGGCCTGATGCAGAACAATTCGCTGGAAATGACGATGCTGGTCGCCGGCGGCGGCCTGATGGCCGCGCTCACCCTGCGCCGCGCCGAACGGCTGAACAGCTTTTTTATGCCCGGCCTGCTGGTCGGTTTGAGCAACGTCGTCATCGTGGCGATTTTTTATCAAGGGCTGCCCGACTCCAACGTGATTGAACCGATCATTTACGGGCTGCTCAACGGCATCCTGGCAGCGACGGTCGCCCTGGGCGGTCTTTATTTGGTGACGCAGCTTTTTAACCTGCCAACCGGCCTTAAACTCATCGAACTCAGCCAGCCCAGCCAGCCGCTTCTCCAGCGGCTGCTGCGGGAAGCGCCCGGCACCTACCAGCATTCGCTTCAGGTGGCGAACCTGGGCGAACAGGCCGCCAATGCCATCGGCGCGAACGCCGACCTGGTGCGCGTGGCCGCGCTCTATCATGACATCGGGAAAATGGTCAACGCGCCCTTTTTCACCGAAAACCAGGTCGAAGGCCTGAACCCTCATGACGTGCTGGACGACCCCGCCCGCAGCGCCGATATCATCATCGGCCACGTCATTGATGGCGAGAAGCTGGCCCGCCAGTACCGCCTGCCGGCCCGCTTCCGCGATTTTATCCTCGAACATCATGGCACACAGGTTTTGTACTTTTACCAGCAGGCCGTCGAACGCGCGGGCGACGATGAAGAAGTGGATATTGACCTGTTCACCTACCCCGGCCCGCGCCCGCGCTCCCGCGAAACCGCCATTTTGATGATTGCCGACAGCTGCGAGGCGGCGGTGCGCTCTCGCAAGCCCACCCGCAAGCAGGAAATCGCCGATACGGTGCAGCAGATCATTGAAATCAAACAGCGCACCGGGCAGCTTGACGACTCCGGCCTGACGCTTAACGACATCAAAACCGTGCGCCGCATCGTCACCGACATGCTGCAAGCTGTGTTCCACCCGCGCATCAGCTACCCGCTGCCGACCACCGAGCGCGATAAGGAACGCCCGCCGGCCCGCCCGGCTGCCGATGCATCCGACCGCAAAACCGAACTTTCGCCCCTGCCGGAGACCGACGGCGCGCGCCGTTACAACCAGTCCCGCGAGATGCCGCCGGTTAAACCGGCATTGGACGAGGACGACAACTCGCCCCTGCCAGAAGTCCCGCCGCTGCCGCGCACCAGCGGCGAACAGCCCGCCCTGCGGCTGAACGACAACGGCCTGGAAGTCCCAAAAGAAGATTTTACCGAGGATCATCCCGACTAAATGACCCCGACGATCACCATTCACAATGAGGGGGATTATCCCCTGGACGAAAATCGTTTACAGGCCGCTGCCGCCGCTGTCCTGTCCCGGCAGGGCGCACCCGATCATGCCGCCCTCAGTGTGGTGATCGCGGACGATGATTTTGTCGCCGGCCTTAACCGGCAGTTCCGAGGGCTGGACTCCCCTACGGATGTGCTGTCCTTCCCGGCGGACGCGCCCCCGGTGCAGGAAGAAGGCGAGCCGCCCTACCTCGGCGACCTCATCATCGCCTACCCTTATGCTGCCGCGCAGGCCGCCCGCGAAGGCCATGCCCTGGACGACAGCCTGGCGCTGCTGGTCGTGCATGGCACACTGCATCTGCTGGGCTTCGACCATAATACACCCGAAAACCGTGCCGCCATGTGGGCCGCCCAGGCAGAGGCGCTGCGCGCCCTGGGCATTTCCCCGGACATCGTGCCGGCGCTGGAAGGAAACCGCCATGACCACCCGGAATAAAAAGCTGGTGGACGCGCTCACCAGCACCATGAAAATCAACCCCAATGATTACAGCGCGCTCGCCACCAGCCCCAACCGCCTGCAAAGCCTGGGTTACGCCCTGGCCGGCTGGCTGTACATGCTGCGCCACCAGAAAAACACCCGCATCATGAGTTTCGCCAGCGCCGTCGTGTTTGCCCTGGCGGCATGGCTGCAAATTGATCTGGCCGGCTGGGCCGTCCTCACGCTGACCATCGCTATGGTCTGGATGGCCGAGTTTTTAAACGCGGCGGTCGAGGCGGTCATCAACCTGGTTTCGCCCACCTATCACCCGATGGCGAAAGTCGGCAAGGATGTAGCGGCGGCTGCCGTGCTGCTGGCGGTCGTCGCCTCGATTATCATCGGCCTGCTCATCCTGGGGCCGCCTTTGCTCGCCCGGCTAAATGGTTGAGGAGCTGTTGTGGAATCGTCATCCGAACGCAAAAACCGCGCCCGCGAGCGCCACGAACGGCGCAAAGCCCGCCAGCAGGGCATGGCCCACCCCGGCGGCACCCGGCCAGACTTCCGGCATCTCACCCCTGCCGGGGGAATTAAACTGCCGTCCGTCAAACTACCGGGTCTTAAAATTGTCCTCTACGGCCTGGGCGGCCTGGTCATCATCGTGGCCGTGATCGTCATCCTGGGGCGGCTGACCGGCAGTAAAACGCCGGTCGCTTCAAACGCTATCTGGATCGGCACCGAATGGACGTATGACCGCCCCGATGAAGCGGCCATCAACGCCCTGGCCGACCGCCTGCGCGAAAACCGCATCAACACAGTTTATGCCTGGGTCAGCCTGTTGCAGCCGGACGGCGCGTGGTCGGAAACTATCAAACTCGATGCTGTGAGCGATTTTGTCCAGGCTTTCCGCCGGGTTTATCCTGAAGTCCGGCTCTACGGCTGGTTGAGCATCGCATCCCAGGGCGAAGATGGCAGCAGCCGCCTGGGAAACCCGACCATCCAGCAGCAGGTGGCCGACTTCAGCCGCCGTATGATGGATGATTTCGCCTTCGACGGCCTGTTCCTGAATATCGTGCCGGTGCTAGACGGTGACGAAGATTTCCTGTCGCTGCTGCGCCGGGTGCGCGCTGCCCTGGGCGAGGGTGCGTTTCTGTCGGTCGCCGTCCCGCCGGACTGGACTCCCCCCGATAACACCGTTCCTCAGCCGCCGCAGATCGCGCCCGACACTTACTGGCAGCCGGATTATAAAAAGCGCGTGGCGCTGCTGGCCGACCAGATGGTGATTACCGCCTATAACAGCGGCCTCGACTCCTCCAGCGACTACGCCGCCTGGGTGGCCTACCAGGTGCAAACCTTCGCCGGTGTGGCGGCAGAAATGGACGACGCGGCGCAGATCATCATCGGTATACCCGCCTACGATGCCGAAACGCCGGAACACCGCCCCGACGTGGAGAACATCGCCTCGGCAGTAGAGGGCGTGCGCCGGGGTTTGCAGGCGGCAGGGGATGCTGCCGCGTTCGTGCGCGGACTCGCCATCTACGCCGAATGGGACGCCGACGAAACCGACTGGGTGCAGTTCAGAGACTCCTGGCTTCGCTAACGCCAATACGAGGCGGTATCCTTGAATGCCGCCTCGGCTTTCAAAAATCCCCGACCAGCCCCTTGACTCTCACGTTACGTGATGCTTTATCCTGTTCCCGGAACGAGTGAGGAAGAAGTGATGTACACCGTCAAACAGCTTGCCGAGCTGGCCGGGGTCAGCGTCCGCACCCTGCATTATTATGACGAAATCGGGCTGCTCAAACCCGCCTCGGTGGGCAGCAACGGCTACCGCTATTACGACGATGCCGATTTGCTCAAACTCCAGCAAATCCTGTTTTTCCGGGAGATCGGGCTGGAGTTGATGCAGATCAAGACGATTCTCGACAGCCCGGATTTTGATCTGGTCGCGGCGCTGCGCTCCCACCGGGCAGTATTACAGGAACGCAGCCGCCGCCTGCAAAATCTGATCAGAACCGTTGACAGCACGATTATGCACCTGGTAGGAGAAGTGAACATGAGCAGGAAGCGGATGTTTGAAGCCTTCAGCGATGAAAAACAAAAACACTACGAACGGGTGGCGCGGCTGCAATATGGGGCGGATATTGTTAACGCCTCGATCAAACGCTGGAACAGTTACACCCCGGCGCAGCGGCAGGCTATCGGTGAGGAAGGCAACCAGATTTATTTCGACCTGGTGGATGCGCTGGAAGCCGGAAAACCGCCGCACAGCGCCGAAGTACAGGCGATTATGGCGCGGTGGCACAAACACCTCGGTTATTTCTACGAACCGACCCTGGAAATCCTGCGCGGGTTGGGCGAAACCTACAACTCGCACCCGGATTTCATCGCCAACTTCAAAAAGCTGCACGCCGATCTGCCGGATTACGTCTCAGAGGCGGTCATGCAGTACGTGGATGACCTGGAAACCGCCGAAATCGAACGGCTGCTGGCCGAAGATGAGGCCGGCAGTCACCGGTTGGCCGAGTTGTAGGGGCGGCCCGGCGTGGCCGCCCACGATGCCGGGCTATTTCGCCAATTCCTCAAAAAAATACAGCGCCGTGTTGATGCCCTTGTGGAACATTTCGACATGGAAATGTTCGTTCGGCCCGTGCGCGCCGTCGCTGCGAAGGCCAAAACCCATCAGCACCACCGGCATATTCAATTCCCGCTGGATGTCCGCCATAACCGGCAGCGTGCCGCCGCCGCGCTCGAACAGCGGGCGTTTGCCCC
Organism: Anaerolineae bacterium; assembly: GCA_026645945.1. GTDB lineage: Bacteria > Chloroflexota > Anaerolineae > Aggregatilineales > Phototrophicaceae > CFX2. The sequence continues at coordinate 14,237 of JAPKMO010000037.1, read as the reverse complement.
AGCCTTTTTCGTAAGCGGCCATCGCCGCCTGCATGGCCGGGTTGTTCAGGTCGGTGCGCGCCGGGTGCGCCTCGGCGATCAACCGCACCTCGCTCCGCACCGTCGGCGGCGTGATGCGCGCAATATGATCGCGCACCAGTTCAAAAACCCGGCGCGGCTGCTGGTTCGCCACCAGCCGGCAGCTTATCTTCGCCAGCGCCCTGGCCGGCAAAACAGTTTTCGATCCCTCGCCGTAAAAGCCGCTCACCATACCGTTGACCTCCAGCGTCGGGCGCGCGCCGATGCGCTCGTGCAGCGCGTAGGCCGCCTCGCCCCAGAAGGCCGGCACGCCGGTCATCTCGCGCCAGTAGTCCTCCGGCGCGGCGCTTTTCGCCAGTTCGGCGCGTTCTTCGTCGGAAAGCGGCAGCACATCATCGTAAAAACCTGGCACGGCCACGCTGCCATCCGGGTGATGAAGCTGCGCGATGATCTCCGCCAATGCCTGCGCCGGGTTATGCACGATGCCGCCGAAACCGCCGCTGTGTAAATCCTGCTTCGGGCCAAAAACTTCGACTTCCATATAGGCCAGCCCGCGCAGCGCGTAACAGATCGAAGGCCGGTCTATCGCCAGGATGCTGGTATCGGAAATGACACAGACATCGGCCTTCAGCAGATCACGGTTGGCGCTCACGAACGCGCCCAGGTGCGGCGAGCCGATTTCTTCCTCACCTTCGATCAAAAACTTCAGGTTCACCGGCGCACCCCCGGCGGCCAGCAGCGCCTCGGCGGCCTTCACCTGGGCGAACACCTGCCCTTTATCATCCGCCGCGCCGCGCGCGTAAATTTTGCCGCCGCGCTCCACCGGCTCGAACGGGTCACTCGTCCACCCAGCTTCCGTCTCGGCAGGCTGCACGTCGTAATGCCCGTACACCAGCACCGTCGGTGCGCCCTTGCCCGCCCCCAACCACTCGGCGTACACCACCGGATGCCCGGCGGTCGGTTTGATTTCGACCCGCTCAAAGCCAATGCGTCGCAGATCGTCCGCCAGCCATTCCGCCGCGCGCTGTATGTCGCCCTTGCGTTCCGGGTCGGTGCTGATGCTGGGTATCCGCAGCAGATCAAATAACTGCTGGCAGAAACGTTCAGCATGAGTCCGCGCGTAATCATGTGCGTTGGTCATGGTCGGTTACCGCCCTGCAATCGCCTCGTAAAAATAGATGGCCGTCTGCACACCCCGATGGAACATCTCAATGTTAAACCGTTCGTTCGGCCCATGTGCGCCGTCATCGTTAAGGCCAAAACCCATCAGGATGACCGGCAGATTCAATTCATGCTGAAAATCGGCCACAATCGGGATGCTGCCGCCCTCGCGCATGAAAACCGGCCCGACGCCCCATCCCTGTTCGTAAGCGCGGATAGCGGCCTGCATGGCGTCGGTATGGCGATCTACGTAGGCGGCCTCGCCGGTTTGCAGCAGGCGCACCTCGCTGCGAACGGTCGGCGGCGTGATGTGCGCCACATAATCGCGGATCAACTCGTAAATGCGCGTCGGGTTCTGGTTGGCGACCAGCCGGCAGCTTATTTTCGCCAGCGCCTTCGCCGGCAGCACGGTTTTCTGCCCCGGCCCGTAAAAACCGCTCACGAAACCGTTAACCTCCAGCGTTGGGCGCGCGCCAACCCGCTCGTGCAGCGCATAGGCCGCCTCGCCCCAGGGCATCGGCGCGCCGGTCGCGTGCCGCCAGTCGGCCTCGTCCCAGGGTTTTTTCGCCAGTTCGGCGCGTTCTTCGTCGGAAAGCGGCAGCACGTCGTCGTAAAAACCCGGCACGGCCACGCTGCCGTCCGGGTGATGAAGCTGCGCGATGATCTCCGCCAATGCCTGCGCCGGGTTATGCACCGTGCCGCCGTACTGGCCGCTGTGCAGGTCGCGCGCCGGGCCGAAGACTTCCAGTTCCACATACACCAGCCCGCGCAGCGCATACACGATGGCCGGTTCGTTGATTTTCGGCATCCCGCTGTCGGAGATAACGCACACGTCGGCCTTCAGCAAATCACGGTTGGCGCTCACGAACGCGCCCAGGTGCGGCGAGCCGATTTCTTCTTCGCCCTCAATCACCAGCTTGAGGTTGACCGGCGGCTTCCCCATCGCCAGCAGCGACTCGGCGGCCTTGACGTGCGCGAACACCTGCCCCTTATCGTCAGAAGCGCCGCGCGCGTACAAAAACCCGTCGCGCTCCACCGGCTCGAACGGATCACTGTCCCAGCCGGCTTCGATTTCGGCAGGCTGCACGTCGTAATGGCCGTATACCAGCACCGTCGGCGCGCCCTCGCCCGCGCCGAACCATTCGGCGTACACCACCGGATGCCCGGCGGTCGGCTTGATCTCGACCCGTTCAAAGCCGATGCGCCGCAGGTCGCCCGCCAGCCATTCCGCCGCACGCCGGATGTCGCCCTTGCGCTCCGGGTCGGTGCTGATGCTGGGGATGCGAATCAGGTCTTTCAACTGCTCCAGATAGGCCGACGCCTGGCCGCGAGCATGATCGTGTGCGTTCACTCAATTCCTCCTAAAATCAGTCCAGAGTTCCAAGTGCCGAGTTCCGAGTTGGAACAGCGGGGACGCCTTTACTCTGTGTTGTGTTTTTTGAGCGTTTTTACCCAGTGATTTCCCGGCAGAAGGCGATCATCGTCGCCATGCCGCGATACCACATATCCAGGTAGACGTGTTCGTTTGGCCCGTGCGCGCCGCAGCCCTTGTAACCGAAGGCCAGCAGTACCAGCGGCGCGCCCAGCTCCCGCTGCAAATCCACCGCCACCGGCACGCTGCCCCCCGCCCGCGTGAAATGCGGACGTTTGCCCCAGATGCTTTCGTAGGCGCGCAGGGCGGCCTGCACGGCGGGGCTGTGCCGGTCTATCAGCAGCGGCTCGCCTATCGAAATCAGCCGCATTTCAACGCGCACCGTCGGCGGCGCGATCTGCATCACATAATCGCGCACCCGCTCGTAAGTTTTTTGCGAAGTCTGGTTTGGAACCAGGCGGCAGCTTATTTTCGCCAGCGCCCGCCCCGGCAGCACGGTCTTAAACCCCTCGGCGGCAAAACCCCCGGCGATGCCGTTGATTTCCAGCGTCGGGCGCGCGCCGATGCGTTCGTGCAGGTTGTAGGCCGGTTCGCCCCACTGGGCGGGCGCGGCGGCTACGTCGCGCCACTCGGCTTCGACCCAGGGCAGCGCCTTCGCCAGTTCGGCGCGTTCCTCGTCGGAAAGCGGCAGCACATCGTCATAAAAACCTGGCACGCTCACGCTGCCGTCCGGGCGATGAAGCCCCGTGATGATCTCCGCCAATGCCTGAATCGGGTTATGCACTGTGCCGCCGAAGTGGCCGCTGTGTAAATCCTGCCTGGGGCCGAACACTTCCAGTTCCATCGAAACCACGCCGCGCAGGCCGTAGCTCATGTCTGGCTGCTGCCGGTCGGCCATGCTGCCATCGCAGATCACCACCACGTCGGCCCTCAGCCGGTCACGGTTAGCGGCGATGAAAGCCGACAGGTTTTCCGAGTTTGACTCCTCCTCACCTTCAAACAGCAGCTTCAGGTTGACGGGCGCGCCGCCAGTCGCCAGCATCGCCTCGGCGGCTTTAAGCTGCGCCATAACGTTGCTTTTGCTGTCAATCGCCCCGCGCGCGTAAATTTTGCCGCCGCGCTCCACCGGCTCGAACGGCTCGGTCAGCCAGCCGTCGGTCACTTCGGCGGGCTGCACGTCGTAATGGCCGTATACCAGCACCGTCGGCACGCCCTGCCCCGCCCCCATCCATTCGCCATAAACGATGGGATGCCCGGCGGTGGGGATGGCCTCCGCCGTCTGGAAACCGATGCGCCGCATATCCTCGACCAGCCAATCGGCTGCCCGCTGCACGTCGGCTTTGTGCGCTGGCAGCGTGCTGACGCTGGGGATACGCAGCAGGTCTTTTAACTGGTCTTTGAACCGGTCAGCGTGGGTAGTGATGTAATCGTTGGCGTCCATAACCCTCTCGCTTCGAGTGAAGCCAATATGCTCCTATTGACCAAACACGCGGGCCGCGCTGTCCCAGATTACTTTTTTGTCGGTTTCCTCCGGCACGAATGGCAGGTAATATCCCACCCGGTCAAGCAGCCCACCGTAACGTTCCTTCATCTTGTGCGGCAGTTCGTCCGGCGGGGCAACCACCGCGAATTCGTCCAGCATGTCGTCGCTGATCTCCTGCCACATCTCCGCCCAGCGCCCCTCGCGGCTCATGGCGTTCAGCTTTTGTGCCAGGTCGCCCCAGCCGTGTAGTTCCATCACGGCGGCATAGCTGGGCGTGCTGGCATAAAACGCGATCTGCGACTTCGCCATCACGGCATGGTTCTGTATTTCCTCGGCGCTGCTGCCCGTCACCACAAAAATCGCGCACGACAGCTTGATATCCGCCCGCGCGCGCCCGGCTTTTTGCAGCCCGCTTTCGATGGCCGGGATGATTACATCCTTCAGGTAGCGCGGCGTATGAAAAGCATGGACGTGAAACCCCTGGCACAGTTCACCGGCCAGGCGGCACAAACCCTCGTTCACCCCGGCGATATACACCGGAATGTCGGCATACGGCATGGGCGTAGGCGCGAAAAACGGTGACATCAGCGTGAATTTATAATGCTCGCCCTGGTAGCGCAGCGGCGCGCCGTTCTGCCAGGTATTCCAGATGGCGCGCATGGACTCGATGTACTCGCGCAGGCGCGGCACAGGCGCGCTCCATTCGGTGCTGAAACGTCTGGTGATATGCGCCTTCACCTGCGTGCCGAGTCCCAACACGAAGCGCCCTTTCGACTGTTCCGCTAAATCCCAGGCGATGCCCGCCGTCACCATCGGGCTGCGCGGGAAGGCGACCGCGATGGCTGTCCCCAGGCTGATGCGCTGAGTCGCGGCGGCGGCGTGTGTCAGCGGCAGGAACGGGTTGTGCGCGGTTTCCGCCGTCCACAGCCCGTCGAACCCGTAATCCTCAACCCGGCGCGCCAGGTCGCCGGCAGTGTTGAGATCGGTCGGAAAAATCGTCACATCAAATAACATCTCTTATTCCCCTCTTTTGGATTATTCAAGAAGCCCTTCAGCCATCAATAATTGATCTACCCCATCCACCAGCGCGGCTGCGCCGATTATCACCGCGTCAAAGGTGTTCGCCCACACCAGCCGTTCGACATCGGCGCGCACGGTCGGTGGGTATTTTTCGCAGCTTTCCTCGACGGCGCGCAGCAGGCGTTTTTCGCCAGGGTGCGGCAGCCGGTTGACCGCGAACAGGATGTCAAAACAGCTCGCCAGCAGCGCCGCCACCCGGTGGTTGATGCTCACCCAGTCATCGCGCCGGGCCGCGACTTCGATCTGGTGCGAATAGGCCGACAACTTTTGATTCAAAATCGGGTAATTTTTGGCGATAACCGCCCGCCGCAGCGCCTCCGGGTAGGGCTGCTGCGCCCCAGCCTGAAGCCGCGCATACCAGCCGTCCCGGTCATAAAGGCTGCGCGAGTTAAGGACATTGTACCAAAAACAGGTCGAATAGCCGGTGGAAGCCTGGTGCTGGCGCAGCACCCGGTCAAGCTGTTCCTCGATCCAGCCGGGATGCCGGAAGGTCACGTCCACTTTGATGCCCGTCTCGCGGTCTATCCACTCGTCGCCCGGCTCCCAGAACCGGTTATCCACGTCGGCGCGCGCCGCATCCCGCTCCGCGATGGCACGGCGGTCTTCCAGTCCGAGCGGCGGCGTCGAATAGACGTATAAATCAATGTCCGAAATCGCGTCCCCCATACCGGCGGCCACCGACCCCGCCAGCGCCACCGCCAGCACCGGCGGCTGTTCGGCATAACACGCGGCGACCTTTCGAGCCAGTTCTACAGCGCGATTTTCAGACATCATTTTTCCCTTCCGGTCGCGGTTGACGCTTTATTGTACAGCCCTCGCCCGCCTTATGCGAACGTTAAGCCGCGTTTAAATCGCCCCGGCGGCGAAACCGGTGCCGAACATCTACGTAATAAATGTTGTAGACAGACGCTTTAAGGATAAAGATCATGAAAAAGACGCTGGCGGAACTGGAAAACCAGGATGTTCGCTGGGAAAAACCGAGCTTCTGGAAGCAGGATTTTGAACTGCGCGCCCACAACGGTGAGGTGATCGCCACCATCCGGCGGCCTCGCTGGTGGAGTTCGCTGGCCGAGGTGGAAGGCGTGGGCTGCCGCTGGACGTTTGAGCGCAAGGGCTTCTGGCAGCGGCGGGTGGAGATTCACTCTGTCGGCACAGGCGACCTGACGGCGATTTTTCATTACAAGTGGAGCGGCACAGGGCGGCTGGAATACGCCGACGGGCGGGTGTTTCACTGGAAGCAGGGCAATTTCTGGGGGACAAAATGGGTGTGGACGGACGAAACCGGCCAGCCGCTGGTCGGCTTCCATACACGCGGCGGCCTTAAACTGAATGCCGACATCAGCCTTGACGCCGCGCTGGAGGATGCCAAAGCGCCCACGCTGCTGATCTTCCTGGGCTGGTATCTGATCGTTAAATACTATGAAGACAGCAGCTCATCGGTGATGGTCGTCGGCGGGTAATCAGCCAGGCGTCTCCCAGCCGTCGTCATCCAGCCCCAGCATATCGCTCATCAAAATCGCGCCTTCGTTGCGCTGCGGCAGGCGGCTTAAATAGCGTTCGGTGACGGCCACGTTGGAATGGCGCAGCAGCCGGCTGATTTTTTCAATCGGCGTCCCGGCTTCTTGCAGCGCCCCGGCCACCGAACGCCGCAAATCGTGGGGGGCGACGTGTCCCAGGTCGGCCATCAGCGCCGCATCGGACACAATCCACCAGATGCCATCCGGCGTCAGCCCCCGGCGACCGATGCGCCCGCCCTTCCAGATGCGCCGCAGCAGGGGCGACTCTTTATCCGGGACGGCCTGTTCGCGGCTTATGGCCGCCCGCCAGCGGTGAATCAGGCCGAACACCGGGCGCGGCACGTCAATCATAGCGACCTTACGCCCCTTGCCATGCACCCGCAGCACGATGCGGTCGTTCTGCACGCTCAGGTCGCCCCAGCGGGCGGCGGCCAGTTCTTCCCGGCGCAGCGCCAGCGTGCATAAAATCGTCAGCGCCACGTGGTTGCGGAGCGCCTGATTTTCCGACGTGGCGATCTGCTGTGCAGCGGCGATCAGCAGTTTGATCTGTTCCGGCGACAGCCAGCGTCCGGGGCGCTGGCCTTCTTCGGCTCTGGGGGCGCGCACGTTGGTCATGCTGACGCTGGTATAATCATCCAGCAGCCCGGCTTCCGACAGCAGGCTCGCCAGCGTGATGACGGCTGCCCGCGCCTGCCCGATGCCCTGCTTGCCATGCGAACGCGCCAGCATCCCCAGCCAGGCGCGGAACTGCGGCGCGTTAAGGCTGGCTTGCAGCGCCGCCACCGGCAGGGTTTGCATCCGGTAGATGCGCGCGTCGCCGGTGGTGGGCTTCAGCCCGGCCACGTCGCACAGGTATTGGTCTACCCAGCGAAAGTAGGCCCGCTGCGTGTGCGGGCTGCTGGCGCGGCCCGGCAGCGCCAGCAAAAAGTTAAACGTCAGATCGCCGGTGGGTACAATCGCGTCGTTTCGTCCCGGCAGAATCAACTTCGCCATCGGAGTTTACCGCCCTACCACTGCTTATCTTCGTCCGGCATTCGCTGGTGAATCAGGTCCAGCACCAGCCGGCGAAGCTCCGACAGCAGTTCATCCTGCCGGAAAGCGCCCTTCTGCAAAATCTGTTTGACCTGCCCGTTGAGCTTCTGCCGGTCTTCAGGCGTCAAGTCCATCGCCGTCACCACGATCACCGGGACGGCGCGCCCGGCTTCAGTTTTTCGCAGTTCGGCTAAAAATTCAAAGCCGTCCATGCGCGGCATCATCAAATCCAGCAGGATCAGTTCCGGCATTTCCTCGGCCACTTTTTCCAGCGCAGCCAGGCCGTCTTCGGCCTCGCGGGCGTGCCAGCCTTCTTTATCCAGCATCCGGCACAGGATTTCGCGGGTCTGCGAGTCATCCTCCACCACCAGGATGTCGCATACCGGGCGCTTACACTCGTAGCGCCGCAGCACGCTCACCAGCCGTTCGCGGTCAATCGGCTTGGTCAGGTAATCGGACGCGCCCAGGGCATAACCCAGGTTTTTATCACTGACGATGGTCATCATCACTACCGGGATATGCGTCAGTTCCGGGTCGGCTTTCAGGCTGGTTAACACCGACCAGCCGTCCATGCCCGGCATCATCACATCCAGCGTGATGACATCCGGCTTGAACTCGCGGGCGATACGCAGCCCTTCCTGGCCGTTGACCGCCACCCGCACGTTAAATCCCTCTTTCGACAGAAAGCGCGAGACGACCTCCCGCACCGAAGCGTCATCGTCAATCACCAGCACCGTACTCGCCCCTGTCACCAGCGGTGGAGCTTTAATCTCGGTGACGGGCTGCGCTTCCGGCGCTTTTGGCGTGATGGCCGGCAGTTTGACCGTGAAGGCCGCCCCCTGGCCGGGTTTGCTTTTTACGCTGATGTCGCCGCCGAGCATCTGGCAGAACCGCCTGCTGATTGCCAGCCCCAATCCCGTCCCGCCATATTTGCGCGTGGTGGACGAGTCCGCCTGAGAGAACTCCTTAAACAGCCGGGCAACCTGTTCTTCCGACATGCCGATGCCGGTATCGGCGACGACAAACACCATCCACTCCATGCCGCCTTCGATCACGCGCTTCACTTCCAGGGTGATCTGCCCTTTTTCGGTGAACTTGCCGGCATTGCTCAACAGGTTTAAGAGCGTCTGCCGGACTTTCGTCACGTCCGTATATACCTGTCCCAGATCATCGGCGCGGCGCACTTCCAGACGGTTGGCGTTTTTCTCCACCAGCGGCGCAGCGGTCGTCACCACGCCGTCAATCAGCGTCCCCAGATCAACCGTTTCCAGGAACAAATCCATCTTGCCAGCCTCGATCTTCGACAGGTCAAGAATATCGTTAATCAACGCCAGCAGATGCGTGGCCGCCGTCTGAATTTTATTCAGGTCAGGTATAAATTCGTCGTCCTCGCGCTCGTGCAGTTCTTCCTCGATCAGCTCGCTGTAACCAATGATGGCATTCAGCGGCGTTCGCAGTTCGTGGCTCATGTTTGCCAGAAAAGTGCTTTTGGCGCGGTTGGCCTCAATGGCCCGGTCGCGCGCCGCCACCAGTTCGCCAGCGATATTGTTGAAGGCCACTGCCACCTGCGACAGTTCATCCCGGCTGACCGGCTCGAACTGGCCGTCCATATCGCCCTTCACCATACGCAGCGAGGCCCGCTCCAGGCTGGCAATCGTCCTGACGACGGCTAGATAAAACCCGGCAAAAAGATAGGCCGTCGCGCTTAAAGCTGCCAGCCCCACCAGGATGACCATGTTCCGCCGCTGGGTCAGGCGATCTATCCGTTCCTGGAGCAGATCGTCCAGTTCCGGCCAGACCGTATCGTAAAAAGTAAAACTCTGGTCTATCAGCCGCGTCGCTGCTGTCAGAAAATCATCCGGGCTGATCGTCACCGCGCCGACGCGCAGGTTGCTTTCGGCGGCTTTGCTCAAAATCTCCCGGTTTATAAACGTCAAATACTCGTCCACCGCCCGCAGATTCGCGTCCAGCGGGACTTGCAGGCGGGCGCGCAGCGACTGGTTGGCACCGAACGCATAACCCAGCCCGCTGAGGTTGGCTTCCAGCGTGGACTGCACCAGGCCGGAAAGAATCGTCAGGCGGGTCTGGTCTTCGCGCGTCAGCACGCCGGTGACTGCCGCCCGCAGGCCATAGTTCCGAATCTGGCTCATGTAATCCGTCGCCAGCGGCAGTTTGGTAATCACTGTATCCATCAAATAATACGTGTCAATATTGGGGTCGAGGATTAAGTTGGAGGTGTTGCCGATGATTGTCAGCAGATTGACGATGTTCTGGCTGAGGATATTGTGCGCCGCGATGCTCTGCGCCGGGCGTAGGGACATGGTTTGATCCTTCAGCCGCGCCCATTCCTGCTTAACCGCTTCCCACTGGCCGCTTATCTCCAGAACGCCGCCCAGTCCCTGGTCAACGGCGTCTACGGCCTCGATGGCTGCTTCGATGTCAGCCTCTTTTTGCGCCAGCTGTCCTTCAAACATCACCGCCCCGCTCAGCACAACGCTGCTCAAAGCTGCGTGGTGCTGGACGTGCTGGAAAAAAAGCATCACTGGGTCGCCGTAACGCAGGCCGATCTGCTCTTTGGAGGCAAAATCAACATCGTTATTAATCTGCACCAGGAATTGACTGCCGACCACCACCAGCGGCAGCAGCAGCAGCAGCCCCACCAGCGCGAACTTTTGCGGATATTTCAACCGGCTCATCACCAGCACCGCCGGTTTGAAAAACGACTCCATCACACCGCCGACCTTTCAACACGGGTACTTCGCCCATGATTGTATTGCATTTCCTAAATCGCGGCGAATAACCGCCGGCCTGCTGCACAGACCGTCAGAAACCGTTACAATAGCCTTAGAATCTTGATTTTACATAAACGGAAGGAGTTTTCTTCCTTGAAGATATTCGTTCCTGGGCGAATTTGCCTGCTTGGCGAACACTCGGACTGGGCAGGCGGATACCGCCGAATCAACACCGACATCGAAAAAGGGTACGCGCTCATCACCGGCACCAACCAGGGCATTTATGCCGACGTTCAGCCGCACCCGAACGCGCTGGTGCTGTCGTCCACCACGCCGGACGGCACGGCGCATGGGCCGTATGAAATCCCTATGCAGCCGCAGGCTCTGCTGGAAGAAGCGCAAAAAGGCGGCTTCTGGAGTTATATCGCCGGGGTAGCCTACGAAGTCCTGACGCACTACCACGTACGCGGGCTGGTTATCAACAACTACAAAACCGATATGCCGGTCAAAAAAGGGCTGTCGTCCAGCGCCGCCATCTGCGTGCTGACGGCGCGCGCTTTCAACCGGGTTTACGATCTGAAGATGACGGTGCGCGGCGAAATGGAGATGGCCTACCGGGGCGAAATCCTCACCCCGTCGCGCTGCGGGCGCATGGATCAGGGCTGCGCCTTCGGCCAGCGCCCGGTTTTAATGACCTTCGACGGCGACCGCCTGGACACCACCGAACTGCGCGTCAAGGGGGAGCTGCACTTCGTTATCGTGGACTTGCAGGCCCAAAAAGACACGATGGAAATCCTTGCCCGGCTCAACCGCAGCTATCCCTTTGCCGAAACCGAGATCGAACATGGCGTTCAACAACTGCTGGGGCCGATCAACCGGCGCATCGTGCATCAGGCTATCGAGGCGCTGGAAGCCGGCGACGCGCAGCGTGTCGGCGCGCTGATGGTCGAAGCGCAGGCGAACTTTGACCGCTATGCCACCCCGGCCTGCCCGGAAGAACTGACCGCGCCCGTTCTGCACCGCGTCCTGAACTACGAGCCGCTTAAACCGCACATCTGGGGCGGCAAGGGCGTCGGCTCTCAGGGTGACGGCACGGCGCAGTTCATCGCCCGCAGCGCCGCCGACCAGCAGGCTGTCATCGAAATCATCGAGCGCGACCTGAAAATGCCCTGCCTCAAACTCACCATCTCGCCCAGCACGAAGGTGCGTAAGGCGCTCATCCCGGCGGCGGGTTTTGGCACGCGGCTGTTCCCGGCCACCAAAGCCACCAAAAAGGAACTGTTCCCGGTGGTAGACCACGACGGCATCGCCAAACCGGCCATCCTCATCATCGTGGAGGAGGCGCTGGAAGCCGGCCTGGATGAAGTGATTATCATCGTCCAGGAACACGACCTGCCGGCCTTCCAGTCCTTCTTTAATGAACAGGTCACAATCGAAAACTACAACAAACTGCCGCCGCATTTTCAGGAATACTCGCGCCGCCTGCTGGATATGGGCCAGAACGTGAAGTTCATCGTCCAGAACATGCAGGAAGGGCTGGGACACGCGGTTTACTGCGCCCGCGAGGCGCTGGACGGCGAGCCGTTTTTGCTGATGCTGGGCGACCACATCTACCGCTCTACCGGCGACCGCTCCTGCGCGCGGCAGCTGGTGGACGCCTATAACCAGCACAATACCAGCGTCGTCGGCCTGCGCCGCACGCCCGAAGACCAGATTTTTAACTTTGGGACTGTAACCGGCGTCTGGCTTGACCCTGACCGCCTGCTGAACATCACCGAATTTGCCGAAAAACCCACCGTTGAATATGCCCGCGAAAACCTGCGCGTGCCGGTTCTGCCGGATGATGAATACCTGACGCTGTTCGGCCAGTACATCATCAAACCGCAGGTGTTTGATTACCTGGAAGAACACATCCAGAACAACGTGCGCGAGCGCGGCGAGTTCCAGTTGACTTCGGCGCTCGACCGGCTGCGCCGCGAGGACGGCTTTTTGGGGCTAATGATGGCCGGCACACGCTACGACATCGGCCTGCCGGATTATTACCTGGAAACCCTGCAAGCCTTCCGGCGCGATTAACCATCGAGGGCGCTGTAACGCGCCCTCAATTTGCCGATCAATCCAGCTTGGCGGCGGACAGTTCGCCGTGCGCCAGCGGCCCGGCCAGTTCCAGTTCCGGCGGGCATTCCGCCGCGAATTTCCTGAAGTTGGCGATGAAGCGCGCCGCCAGCTGGCGGTACTGATCCCAGTAGGCATCCTGGTCACTCCAGGCGCGGGACGGGTACAATACATCCTCCGGCAGCCCTTCCAGGCTTTTGGGAACCTCGAAGCCGAACACCGGGTCGGTGTAAAACTCTGCATCGTTCAGCGAGCCAGACAGCGCCGCGTTCAGCAGCGCCCGTGTGTACCGGATGCTGATGCGTTTGCCAATGCCATACGGCCCGCCTACCCAGCCGGTGTTAATCAGCCAGCAGGTCGCACCGTAACGCTGCACCTTACGCTTGAGCAAATCGGCATACACCCAGGGGTGGTGTACCATAAACGGCGCGCCAAAACACGTGCTGAAGGTGATTTCCGGCTGCGCTCCGACCCCCGCTTCCGTGCCGGCGATTTTGGACGTATAGCCGGAGATGAAGTGATAAAGCGCCTGGTCGGGCGTCAGCCGGGCGATGGGCGGCATCACACCCTGGGCATCGCAGGTCAGCAGCAGGATATTTTTAGGATGCCCGCCGACCTTGCTGGACACGGCATTATCAATGTATTCCAGCGGGTACGAAGCGCGGGTGTTTTCGGTCAGGCGGTCGTCGTCCAGGTCAATCTTGCGCGTCACCGGGTCGTAAACCACATTTTCGAGAATCGTGCCAAAACGATGAATGGCGGCGTAAATCTGCGGTTCTGCCGTCGGCGAAAGCTGGATGACCTTCGCATAACAGCCGTTCTCGACGTTAAAAATGCCTTCGTCGCTCCAGCCGTGTTCGTCATCGCCGATCAGCCCGCGCGTCGGGTCGGCGGACAGCGTGGTTTTGCCCGTCCCGGAGAGGCCGAAAAACAGCGCCGTATCCCCGTTCGGGCCGGTATTGGCCGAACAGTGCATACTCATCACGCCCTGAAGCGGCAGCAGGTAGTTTAACACCGTAAAAACCGACTTTTTGATCTCGCCCGCATAGGCCGTTCCACCGATCAGACACAGCCGCTGCTCGAAGTTCAACACGATGAACGTGCCGGTGCGCGTGGCATCAATCGGCTCGTAAGCCTTAAACGACGGCGCGCAGATGATGGTGAAGTCCGGGATATGCTGGCGGTAGGCCTCCCGGCTGTTCGGCAGCAGGAACATATTCTGGGCGAACAGGCTGTGCCAGGCATACTCGGTGATGACCCGAATCGGCAGCCGGTATTCCGCCTGCGCCCCGGCAAAACAGTCCTGCACAAAAACGTCCTTGCCTTGCAGGAAACCCTGCATCCGGCTGAAGATTTCCGCGAATTTATCGGCGGCGATAGGCCGGTTATACTCACCCCACCAGACGTGATTTTCCGAACTCGGCTCGCGCACGATGAATTTATCCGCCGCCGCGCGCGAGGTGAACTTGCCGGTATTCACTACCACCGGGCCGTGTTTGGCGATCTGCCCTTCGCGCCGGAAGGTGATTTCTTCGTACAGTGCCTCCGGCGGCAGATTCCAGTAAATGGTGTTCAGGTTCGTCAGGCCATGATTTTCCAGCCCAAAATCGCTTTTAAGGTCTTTGGCCTGGTCTTGCGCGGGCGTTTTGATATTCAGCAAATTGTTGCTCATAACCAGTCTCTCACCATGCGACGGTCGCCAATATAAATTTCGTTCGGGGCTTCGG